>JAEWFG010000044.1 GCA_023388935.1 Pseudomonadota bacterium
ACCGCGGTCTCGCGCAATGTCGCGATCATGGTCAATGGCCGCATCAACCGCATCATTGATTCAACGCGGCTGGCCGCCGACCGCGAGCTCCAGCAACGCCTGCTCGGCGTCGGCCTGCACGCCGAGCTCGAGCCTGACATCGGTGCTGCAACGGCCGGCACTGAAACGAAGCCGGCGCCACAGCCCGCGCGCGCCAATGGCCCGATCCGCATCTACATCTCCAACCCGACGCCACCGACGCGCTGGTCACAGCCGGTTCCGATCGGTCGCATCGAAGCGGCAGCGCGCACGCTCTCAACGCAAGTCGCGCGTTTCAGCGAGACCGCGCGGCGAACGCGTGAACCGGTGACGGCGCAAACGTCGGGGCCACCGGTGGTGCTCGTCGTCGGTACGCTCGACACCAAGGGTACGGAGCTTCGTTTCATCCGCGACATCATCGCCGAAAGCGGGTTGCGCACGCGGCTCGTCGACGTCTCAACCAGCGGCAAGCACGCGACCTCTGATGTCTCCGCGCAGGAGATTGCATTGAACCACGGCCGCGGCGGCTCCGCCGTGTTCGGCCCGGACCGCGGCGCCGCAGTGACGGCGATGGCGGATGCGTTTGCCAATTGGCTGCGGCGGCAGGGCAATATTGCCGGAGTGATTTCGGCTGGCGGCTCAGGGGCGGCGTCGCTGGTCGCACCGGGGATGCGCGCGCTCCCCGTTGGCGTGCCCAAGCTGATCATCTCCTCGGTCGCTTCGGGTGACGTCGCGCCTTATGTCGGTCCAGCTGACATCGCCATGATGTATTCGGTCACCGACGTGCAGGGCCTGAACTCGATCTCACGCGCGGTGCTATCGAACGGCGCGAACGCCATCGCCGGGATGGTCAAGGGGCGGCTCGACCAGCGCGAGGCCACGGAGCGCGCTGCCAGCACCGGACTGCCGTCGGTCGGCATCACCATGTTCGGCGTCACCACGCCCGCGGTGCAGAAGATCGCGGCCGATTTGCGCGACGTCTTCGAATGCCTCGTCTTCCACGCCACCGGCGTCGGCGGCCGCTCGATGGAGAAGCTCGTCGACTCCGGCCAGCTCGCCGGCGTCATCGACCTCACCACGACCGAGATCTGCGACCTCCTGATGGGCGGTGTGTTTCCCGCAACCGAGGATCGCTTCGGGGCGATCATCCGCACCCGCGTGCCCTATATCGGCTCGGTCGGCGCGCTCGACATGGTCAATTTCGGCGCGCCCGATACCATCCCCGAGCGCTACCGCACGCGAAAGTTCCACGTCCACAATCCGCAGGTGACGCTGATGCGGACCACGGCGGAGGAGAACGAACGCATGGGCCGCTGGATTGGCGAGCGGCTCAACCAGATGGACGGGCCGGTGCGCTTCTTCCTCCCGGAGGGCGGCGTCTCCGCGCTGGATGCCCGCGGTCAGCCGTTTTGGGACCCCGAGGCCGACGCGGCCCTGTTCCGCACGCTGGAGCGCACGGTGCGGCAGACCGGCAACCGGCAGCTCATCCGCGTCAAGACAAATATCAACGATCCCGAGTTCGCCTCGACCATCGTGAGCGCGTTCCGAACACTGTTCGGCCGCGGCGGGGCGCGGCGGAGACTAGCGAGGTGACCGATGGCCCGGTTTGAACGCGCAGCACTCCTGAAACGGTTTCGCGAGATGGCGAAGCGTGGCGAGCCCATCGTCGGTGGCGGCGCCGGTACCGGCCTGTCGGCCAAGTGCGAAGAGGCCGGCGGCGTCGATCTCATCGTGATCTACAATTCCGGGCGCTACCGCATGGCCGGTCGCGGCTCGCTCGCCGGGCTGATGCCCTATGGCGATGCCAACGCGATCGTGCTGGAGATGGCCGGCGAAGTGCTGCCCGTCGTCAGCAAGACGCCGGTGCTTGCCGGCGTCAACGGCACCGATCCGTTCCGCGACATGGACGTGTTCCTCGACCAGCTCAAGACGATCGGCTTCGCCGGTGTGCAGAACTTTCCGACCGTGGGCCTGATCGACGGCGTGTTCCGCGCCAATCTCGAAGAGACCGGCATGTCCTACGCGCTGGAGATCGACATGATCGCCAAGGCCCGCGAGAAGGATCTGCTGACGACGCCCTACGTCTTCAGCGAGAAGGAAGCGGCCGCGATGGCGATCGCCGGCGCCGACATCATCGTCTGTCATCTCGGGCTCACCACCGGCGGCACGATCGGGGCGCAGACCGCGCCCAAGCTGAAGGACTGCCCGGCGCGCATCGATATCTGGGCGTCGGCCGCGCTCAGCGTCAATCCGGACATCCTCGTGCTCGCCCATGGCGGCCCGATCGCGGATCCGGCGGATGCCGATTTCATCATGAAGAACACCCGCTACTGCCACGGCTTCTACGGCGCGTCCTCAATGGAGCGGCTGCCGGTGGAGCGGGCTCTGACGGACCAAGTACGCAAATTCAAGGCGATCGGCGCGCGCTAACGCCGGAACGATTGAGGGAGGGAAACATGTCAGGGATCCTGGTCGGCGAGCTCATCCTCTGGCTGATCGTCGCGATCATCGTGATCGTGGTTGGCGTCTACATTGTGAACTGGCTCTACCACCGCTCCTCCAAGGAGGTATCGTTTGTCCGGACCGGGTTCCTCGGCGAGCGCGTGGTGATCAACGGCGGCGCCTTTGTGCTGCCTTTCATTCACGACTACACGCCGGTCAACATGAACGTGTTGCCGATGGGCATCGTCCGCTCGAGGCAGGACGCCGTGATCACCCGCGATCGCATGCGCGTCGACATCGAGGCCGACTTCTATGTGCGCGTGGAGCCGACCCGGGATGCCGTCTCGATTGCGGCTGCCACGCTCGGCCGCCGCACCATGGAGCCCGAACAGCTCCACGCGCTGCTGGCCGGCAAGTTCATCTCGGCGATCCGGTCGGTCGCCTCCGAAATGACCATGGAGGAGATGCACGAGCGGCGCGGCGATTATGTCGCGCGCGTCAAGACTAATGCGGCGCAAGCCCTCGCGCAGAACGGCCTCGAGCTGGAATCGGTCGCGATTACCGACCTCGACCAGACGGATCTCGAATTCTTCAACCCCTCGAACCGGTTCGACGCGGAAGGCCTGACGCGGCTGATGGAGGACATCGAGGCCAGGCGCAAGCTGCGGAACGACATCGAGCAGGACTCGATGATCAAGATCCGCACGCGCAATCTTGAGGCCGAGCGACAGGCCCTCGACATCGAGCGCGAAAGCGAGACTGCGCGGCTGGAGCAGGAACGCGACATCGAGATGCGCCGCGCGCTCCAACGCACCGAGGTCGCACGCGAACGCGCGCTGCGCGAGACGGAGGCCGAGCAGGCCCAGATCTCGGCGCGCGAAGCGATTGAGCGCTCTCGGATCGCCAACGAGCAGGCGATCGCGGAAGCCCGTATCGCTTCCGAACGCGAGACCCGCCAGAAGGAGATCGAGCGCACCCGCACCATCGAGGAAAAAGAGCTTCTGGCGCGCGAGGAGATCGAGAAAACCCGGATCGCCAACCAGCGCTCGATCGACACGACGCGGATTGCGTCCGAACGCGAGGTCCGCCAGCGTGAGATCGAACGGATGCGCACCGTCGAGGAAGCCGAGATCGCCGCGCGCGAGGCGATCGAGAAGGCCAGGATCCAGCAGGACCGCGTCGTCACCGACGCGCGGATCGCCAATGAGGAGGAGACGCGGCGCCGCGAGATCGAACGCACCCGTGCCGTCGACGAGGCCGAGATCGCTGCCCGCGAAGCCACCGAAAAGGCCCGCATCGCACAGACGATGATCGTCAATGTCGAGCGCATCTCCTCCGACGAGCGCACCCGTGCGCTGGAAATTCAGCAGGTCCGCACCATCCAGGAGGCCGAGATCGAGGCGCAGCGTGCCGTCGAAGCCGCCCGCATCGCCCGCGAGCGGACACTCGCCGCCGAACGCATCGCCGCCGAGCAGAACACGCGGCAGCTCGAGATCGAGCGCAACCAGACGCTGGAGGTCGCCGGCATCGCCGCGCGCGAGACCACCGAAGCCTCGCGCATCGCCCAGGAGGAGCGCGTTCGCTCGCTGGAAATCGCCCGCAATCGCGCCGTGGAGGAGGCCGACATCGCCTCCCGCGAGGCGATCGAGGCGGCCCGCATCGCGCAGGAGAAAGCCGTTGCAGCCGAGCGCATCCAGGCCGAGCGCGACACGCGTTCGCTCGAAATCGAGCGGACCGGGATATTGGAGGCGGCCGAGCTAAAGCGGCGCGACGCCATCGAGCGCCAGCGCATTACCGTCGATCTCGCGCTCGAGGCCGAGCGGATCAACTCGTCCAAGAAGCGCGAAATCCTCAACATCGAGCAGAAGAAGGCGATCGAGATCGCCGACGAGGATCGCGTCATCGCACTGTCCGCCAAAAAGTCCGAGCGGATCGATGCCGATCGCCAGGTCCGGCAGGCCGAGATCGTCGCCCGCAAAGAGGTCGAGACCACCGACGTCTCACGGGAGCAGGCGCTCGAAGCCGCCCGCCTCGAGCGTCGCCGCTCGATCGAGCAGCTCGAAGTCGCCCGCGTCCAGTCGCTGCAGGAGGCCGAGATCGCCTCCCGCGAGGAGGTCGAGCGCGCGCGCATAGCTTCCGACCGGGGCCTGGACGAGGCCCGTGTCGGTCGCGAGCGTGAGTTGCGCAAGCTCGAGGTCAACCGTGAGAAGGAGGTCGAGACGGTCCTGATGGAGAAGGCGATCGCCATTCACCAGAAGTCGCTCGAGGAATCAGCGGCGCGGGCCGCGGCCGAAGAGGCCCGCATGCGCGCCACGGAGGCCGCCGAGCGCGTCGTCACCGCACGCGAGAGCGAGATCGCAAAGCGACGCAAGACCGTCGAAGTGCTGCTCGCCGAGAAGCAGGCCGAGGAAACGCGTATCGCCGCCGAGGCCGAGCGTGTCCGTGCCGCCGTCGAGGCCGAGGCGCAGCGGATGCTCAACGAGGCCGAGAACGTGCTCACCGACCAGGCGCGCTACTCGCTGTTCCGCCGCAAGCTGCTCGACCGCATCGAGGGCATCGTGCGCGAGAGCGTCAAGCCGATGGAGAAAATCGAGGGCATCCGCATCCTCCAGGTCGACGGCCTCAACGGCAGCGGCCATGGCGGCAATGGCGGCCGCAGCGCCACCGACGAGGTGATCGACTCGGCGCTGCGCTACCGCGTGCAGGCGCCGCTGATCGACTCCATCCTGTCGGACATCGGCGTCGAGGGCGGCAGTCTCGCCAAGATGCCTGGCCTGATCCGCGAGGCCCGCGACATGCAGGGCATCAAGGACTCGACCCGCAAAGGCGGCGGTGGCGGCGACAAGCCAGCGGCCTCACCCGCGCCGTCGGCCGAGGGAGGCGGCGAACCGCCGGCCGAGCGCGGTCCACGGAAGAAGAGCTGAGGTCTGACCCATGCCCCGCGTCTACGTCTCCACCGTCGTCAATGCGCGCAACGACCGCGTCTGGGCGCGGGTGCGCGATTTCAACGGGCTGCCGAACTGGCATCCCGCGATCGCCGAAAGCCGCATCGAGGGGGGAGAGCCCTCGGACAAGATTGGCTGCGTCAGGGATTTCCGCCTGCGCAACGGCGACCGCATCCGCGAGAAGCTGTTGGGCCTCTCCGACTACGACATGTTCTGCACCTACTCGATCCTGGAATCTCCCATGGGCGTCGAGAACTACGTCGCGACCTTGCGGCTCACGCCGGTTACCGACGGCGACCAGACCTTTGTGGAATGGACCGCCGAGTTCGACTGCGCGCCCGAGCGCGAGACCGAGCTCGTCAGCAACATCGGCGGCGGCGTATTCCAGGGCGGCTTCGATGCCCTGAAGCGCGTGTTCGGAGGCTGATGCTCGTGCCGCATATCGTCAAAAGCACGATTTTGGACGCGCCGACCGACGTGGCGTGGGCCATGCTGCGCGACTTCAATGGGCACGACCACTGGCATCCGGCGGTTGCGACCTCCTCGATCGAGCGCGCGCAACCCTCTGACAAGATCGGCTGCGTCAGGCGCTTCAAGCTCAAGGACGGCCCCGAGCTGCGCGAACAATTGCTGGCGCTGTCCGATCTCGAACAGAGCTTCAGCTATTGCCTGCTCGATACCCCGATCCCGATGTTCAACTACGTCGCTCATGTCCGCCTGCTGCCGGTCACCGACGGCGACCGCACCTTTTGGCACTGGGAGTCGCGTTTCACGACGAAGCCCGAGGACCGGGACCGCATCACCCACATGGTCGCGGAAGACATTTACCAGGCTGGGTTCGAAGCGATCCGCCGACATCTGAAGGAGGCGGCATAGCGATGGCCGTGACGGTGAAAACCTTTACCAGCGCCAGCGAGGCCGCCGGCGCGCTATCCTCGGACCGCGGCGCGCGCTATTTCGGCGGCGGCACGCTGGTGATGCGGGCGCTGAACGAGGGCGACGTCGCGATCTCGACCGTGGTCCGCGCCAGCGACCAGGCGCTGACCCGGATTGAAGCGTCGGGCCCGCGCGTCACGCTGGGCGCCGGCGTCACCTTCGCGCGGATTCTCGCCGAACGTGATCTCGGCTTCCTGCACGCCCCTGCCCGCTCGATCGGTGGTCCCGCGGTCCGCAACATGGGCACCGTCGGCGGAAATCTCTTCGCGCCAATCCCGTATGGAGATTTCACCGTCGCGCTACTTGCACTCGACGCGACCGTCGCCGTCCAGGGCGGCTTTGGTACGCGCGACATCGCGATCGAGGAATTCTTGCAGTTGCGTGAACGGCAGACCGGAACACTGGTGCTGTCAGTCTCTTGCACACGGCCGGCGAGCAATGAGGCGTTTCGCTATCGCAAGATCGCCCGTATCAAGCCGAAGGGTGGTTCGGTCATCACGCTTGCTGCACATCTGCCGATCAGCGGCGGCCGGATTGCCGGCGCCCGCATCGCGCTCGGCTCGATGGCGCCGACGCAGATCCGAGCCCGCGCCGCCGAGCGTGCGCTCGAAGGACGTTCGCTGGATGCTGCGACCATCGCGGCTGCCGCATCCGCAGCAACAGAAGGAACATCGCCATCCGACAACGCACTCGGTAGCGCCTGGTATCGCCGCGAGATCGTCGGCGTCCATCTGCGCCGTCTGCTGTCCGGTCAGGAATAAATTGCCATGTCCAAAATACCCCTGCAGTTTCGTCACAACGGCCGCGACGTCGCGATCTTCGTCGACGGCGGCACCAACCTGCTGGTGGCGCTGCGCGAGCTGATCGGCGACATGACGCCGAAATTCGGCTGTGGTCAGGGCGGCTGCGGCACCTGCAGCGTGCTGATCGACGGCGAGCTGCACCTCTCCTGCCTGACATTGGCCGAGACGGTTGCCGGCCGCTCCATCGAGACGCTCGACGGCATGAAGCAGGGCCCGAACCTGCATCCGCTCCAGCGCGCCTTCGCCGACAATTTCGCCGCCCAGTGCGGCTATTGCACGCCGGGCATGCTGATGGCCGCAAAAGCCCTGCTCGACCGCAACTCCTCCCCGAGCCGTGACGAGGTCGTCGAGGCGATCTCAGGAAACATCTGCCGCTGCACCGGCTACGAGCCGATCATCAATGCAATCCTCGCCGCCGCAGGCGGCCGGGCCAGCGCCTGAAGGACGTCACCATGCTGGAACTGCGCAAGGACATTTTCGCCGACGAGCGCGACGACAATTTGAAAGAAATCGGCAAGGGCACCCAGCGCCAGGACATGCTCGGCCATGTCACGGGCACGTCGAGCTATTTTGGCGATCACAAGCTTCAGGGCATGCTGCACCTGAAGGTCGTGCGCTCGACGCAGGCCCATGCAAGGATTCGCCGTATCGACACCACGGAGGCCGAGCGCTCCGCCGGCGTGCGCCGGATCATCCGCGGCGCCGACGTGGCGCGCAACCTCAACACGCTTCTCAGCCTGATCAATTTCGGCAAGGACGACGAACCGTCATTGGCGGTCGACAAGGTCCGCTACAAGGGCGAGCCGATCGTCGCCATCGTCGCCGACAGCGAGCGCGAGGCCTTCGAGGCGATCGCAAAGGTCAAGGTCGACTATGAGCCGCTGCCGACGGTGTTCGATGTCGAGGAGGCCCTGAAGCCCGGCGCGCCCGTGGTCAACGAGACCTATCCGAAGAATACCTTCACCTATCACGAGGTCTATGATCACCAGAAGCTCCGCTTCGGCGATGCCGACGCCGGGCTTGCGACGGCCGATCACGTGCTCGAGCAGCGCTACCAGATGTCGCCGATCGAGCACGCGCCGACCGAGACCAACGGCGCGATCGCCGCGCCTGACACCAACGGCCGTTACGTCGTCTACACCTCGACGCAGGCGCTGTTCTTCTCGGTCGACACCTGCGCCAAGATTTTGGACGTACCGTCCAATACCTTCCACTTCATCGGCGGCACCGTCGGCGGCGGTTTTGGCGGCAAGGTCGACACGCTGACCGAGCCGCTCGCCATCCTCGGCGCGATGCTGACCGGGCGTCCCGTGCGCTACGTGTTCGGGCGCGAGGAGGAGATGCAATACGGCCCGCCGCGCGGCGCCGAGCGCATCTATATCAAGGACGGCGTGATGCGCGACGGCCGCGTCGTCGCGCGCAAGATCCGGGCCTATTTCGACAGCGGCGCCTATACGAGGCTGTCGAGCTACGCTGCCGTGAAATGCGCCGCGCATCTGCCGGGCCCCTACACCATCCCGAACGTCTACGGCGACGTCTATTGCGTCTTCACCAACCGGACGCCGGCCACCGCCATGCGCGGCTTCGGCGTCACCGCGATGGACTTTGCCATCGAGTGCCAGATGGACAAGCTGGCGCATCTCGTGGGCATGGACCCGATGGAGTTCCGGATTCTGAATGCCTATCGCGACGGCGACATGAAGGCGCATCGGCGCGAGGCGAAGAACACCGCTTTGATCGAGTGCGTCCAGGTCGCTGCCGAGAAGGCGAAATGGCCAATCCGCGAGGAGTTCAAGCGGGCCTCCTCACGCAAGGATGGCGGCGGCAGCCGTGCCGTCATTCCGCCCACGCCGACGGATTCGCGCGTCAGGCCGACTGCGCCCGTCCAGCAGCGCACCAGCTATGACCGGCTTCCGCCCACCGTCACCCGCGAACCGCCGCGTGAGCCGCCACCACCGGCTCCGCCGCCACCCTCCCCGCGGCCGACCGCGCCCTCGCATGGTGCGACCCGTTTCTCCTCCGTCTTCGGCACCAGGAGGCGCTAGATGACCCGGCATCGCGGACGCGGCATCGCGTCGATCAACTACCCCATCGGTATGAATCTCGGTGGAGACCCCAGCCAGGCACTGGTGCATTCCAATCCGAGCGGCAAGTTCACGGTGGCACTGTCGTCGATCGACCTCGGCCAGGGCATGAAATCTGTGACGCGGCAGATCTGCGCGGAGACGCTCGGCGTGCCGGTCGAGGACGTCTATGTCGACACCGCGGACTCCGACACTGGCCCGCACTGCATGGGCTCGTTCGCCTCGCGCGGAACCCACCGCGTCGGCAATGCCGTGATGGCGGCGGCCCGCGAGGCCCGCGGCGTGATGATGGAAGCCGCCGCCGAGGAGCTGGAGGTCAACGCGGCCGATCTCGAAACCGACGGGCGCGGCAACATTCACGTCAAAGGCGCGCCACACCGCTCGATCTCGACCAAGGACGTCGCGATCGCCGCGCAATTCAAGCAGGGCAAGACGATTTCGGGCCGCGGCATCTTCCTGGTGCCACTCTCGGACGTCGATCCGGAAACCGGCGAGATGTCGCCCGCAACCTGCTATGCCCATGCCTGCCTCGTCGCCGAGGTCGATGTGGATGACGAGACCGGCGAGGTCGCGATGGTGCGGATGGACTCGGCCTATGAGCTCGGCCGCGCGCTCAACCCGCGCCTGGTCGAGCAGCAGCTCGTCGGCGGCGCCTGGATGGGCGTCAGCCACGCGCTCTACGAGACGCCCGAGCCTTATTATCCGGAGCCCGTACACGGCCCCCGCGACTTCGTCGAATATCTGATGCCCGGGCCCGGCGACATCTGCCCGCACGATATCGCCGTACTGGAGCGCCCTGCCCCTGACGGCCCCTTCGGCGCCAAGGGCCCCGGCGAGATGTGCGCCAATCCGGTGCTGCCCGCCGTTGCCAATGCGATCTTCAATGCAGTCGGCGTACGTATCGACGATCTGCCGATCACTCCGGAAAAAGTGCTGCGCGCGATCAAGGCCCAGGGCGGCGCGCGGCCGCAGGCGCGGCGCTAGAGGTTTTCGATGGCGGTCCGCAGCAACATCGTCGGCATCGACAGCCCGGAGGCGCTGGAGAAGGCACTGCGCGCGGCCTATTACCTCGCTGACGAGGGCCTTGCGACCGCGGCCTATCTCGGCCTCGCGCTCGGCAAGCCGCTGCTGCTGGAGGGCGCACCGGGGGTCGGGAAGACGGAAGCGGCAAAGGCCATCGCCGCTGTGCTCGGCCGCCGGCTGATCCGCCTGCAATGCTACGAGGGCATCGACGCCTCCGCTGCGCTCTACGAATGGAACTATCCGCGCCAGATGCTCGCGATCCGGCAGGCGGGCGACGAGAGCATCGATATCTATGGCGAGACGTTCCTGATCGAACGGCCGATGCTCGCCGCGCTCCGCGCGCCTGATTCCACAGTGCTGCTGATCGACGAAATCGACCGCGCCGACCAGGAGTTCGAGGCCTTCCTGCTCGAATTCCTCTCCGACTTCCAAATATCGATCCCCGAGCGCGGCACGGTGCGTGCCGCCGAGCGCCCTGTCGTCGTGCTGACCTCGAACCGCACGCGCGACCTGCACGAGGCGTTGCGCCGCCGCTGCGTCTACCACTGGATCGACTATCCCACGGAAGAGCGCGAGGCACGGATCGTGATGCTGCGGGCCTCCAGCGTCGCCGAAGCGACCGCGCGCGCTGTCGTCGCAGCCGTCGGCAAGCTCAGGCGCGAGCCGCTGAGCAAGGCGCCCGGTATCGCGGAGGCCGTCGATTGGGCCGAGGCCGCGACGCTTCTGCACAAAGGCGGTGCGCGCTGGCCTGACGCCTTCAAGCGCTCGATCGGCGTGGCGCTGAAGGACGAGGAGGACCTGCACTTCATCTCGCCCCGGCTCGACGCCATGCTTGCGGAGGCGACCGCATGACTACGCTGCAGCTTCCGCGCGCCGCGCGCATCTTCGTCTCCTTCGTCGCCTTGCTCCGCGCCAATGGCTTTGCGGTCGCACCGGAGCAGACGACTGCGTTCCTCACCGCAATCGAGCTGCTCGGCCCGCGCGACCTCAGTGACATCAGGCAAGCGGCACTCGCCACCCTCGCCCCGCCGCCGGAACGCCGCTCGACTTTCGACCGCCTGTTCGATCTGCATTTCCATGGCAGAGAGGCGCTCGAGCGCGCCGACGACGGCGAGGACGACGAGACCGTCCGGCTTCAGGACGAAGGCCGTGGCGACGAGGAGCCGCTGCTCTCCGACGAAGCCAATGAATCCGGCCTCACTGCGACCCGCGCCGAGGCGCTGGTCGAGCGCCGCTTCGCCCAGCTCTCCACCACCGACGCGCTCCGCCGCCTGGCGCGCGAAGCGCCCCGACGCCTGCCGCGGCGGCGCGGCCAT
The DNA here is from genome assembly GCA_023388935.1 of Pseudomonadota bacterium. Lineage (GTDB taxonomy): Bacteria > Pseudomonadota > Alphaproteobacteria > Rhizobiales > Xanthobacteraceae > Bradyrhizobium. Next base: position 11,568 of record JAEWFG010000044.1, read on the forward strand.
CGGCGCATGCGCGCCCGCCGCGGTCCCTTCGCTGATCTTCGTCGTACCCTGCGCGAAAGCGTCCGCAGCGACGGCGAGATTTTGCGACTCGGTCACCTGAAGCGAAGGCAGCGCCCGCGAAAATTCCTGCTGCTGATCGACGTCTCCGGTTCGATGAAGAGCCGCACCGAGGAGAACATGAAGCTCGCACATGCGCTGGTACAGGCCGCGCCCAATGTCGAGGTCTTCACCTTCGGCACGCGCCTCACTCGCGTCACCCGCGCGTTGCGGTTGAAGCAGCGCGAGCAGGCGCTGAATGCGGCCGCGCATCTCGTCAGCGACTGGGACGGCGGCACCCGGATCGGCGACGCGCTGCAGGCCTTCCTCGCGGTGCCGCGGTTCGGCGGCTATGCGCGCGGGGCGGCCGTGGTCGTCGTCTCCGACGGGCTGGAACGCGGCGAACCAGATGCGCTGCGCGACGCGGTGGCAAAACTGTCGCGGCGCGCCTGGCGCGTGAGCTGGCTGACACCGCTCGCCACTGGCCCCGGCTTTCGCCCGCAGACCGAAGCCCTTATTGCGATCGCACGCTATGTCGACGACCTCGTCGACGGCGGATCCAGCGCGTCGATCGTCGCGCATATACTGGCACTGGGACGAAGGAGAGTTGCGTGACCGATATTGTCGACGGGCATCATCATATCTGGCGGCAGGCCGACCTGCCCTGGCTGATCGGCCCCATGCAGCCCCGCATCTTCGGATCATACGAGCCGATCCGGCGCGACTATCCGATCCAGGAATATCTCGACGACCTCAAGGGTACCGGCGTCACCCGCTCCGTCTACGTCCAGACCAACTGGGCCAACGACCGTTTCGAGGACGAGGCGGCTTGGGTGCAGAAGACCGCCGACGAGCACGGCTGGCCGCATGCCATCGCCGCCTACGCCAATTTCGCCGTCGACGACGTCCGCCCACAACTCGATCGGCTGAAGCGCTACCCGCTCGTCCGCGGTGTACGCATGCAGCTGCACTGGCATGAGAACCCGCTCTATCGCTTCGCGGCCAGACCCGATCTCTGCGTCGATCCCATGGTTCTCCGCAACGTCGCGCATCTCGCCGACTATGGCTGGAGTTTCGACCTGCAGGTGTTTACGCCGCAGATGCCGGATGCGGCCGTGCTCGCCGAATCCTGCCCCAAGGTGACCTTCATCCTCCAGCACGCCGGCATGCTCGAAGATATCTCGCCTGCCAGTCGCGCAGCCTGGCGCGCCGGGATGGCGCGGCTCGCGGCCTGTCCGAATGTGATCTCGAAGCTTTCCGGGCTCGGCACCTTCATCCATCGCAACGACCCGGCGCAAATCGCCGCCGTGGTTACCGACACCGTCGCGATCTTCGGTGCCGAACGCTGCCTGTTCGGCTCCAATTTTCCGATCGAGAAATTGTGGACCAGCTATCGCGAGCTCGTCGACGCGTTTCGCGCGGCGGCCGCGCCGCTGGGTGCCGAGCAACGGGATGCGATCTTTGGAGGCACCGCGACACGCGTCTATCGGCTTTGACAGACAAGAAACAAGACAGGGAGGGAAACGAATGGCGCTGGAGATCAAGATCCTGGACTATGGCGATATTGAACTGGAATCGAGCTTTCTGGTTCTCGGCCGCGACTGCGGCCGCACCCGCCGCGTCCTCACGCTCGGTTTCCTGATCCTCGGCGGCAAATATCCGGTCGTGGTCGACACCGGCTACCGATCCAACCAGATCATGGAGACGCTGGGCATGCGCGGGCTGCAGTACCACGAGAACATGATCGAGAACCAGCTCGCCCGTCACGGCGTGCGCATGGGCGACGTGCGCTTCGTCTGCCACACCCATCTGCACATCGACCATGCCGGCAAGGACGATCTGTTCCCGATGAACACGACCGTGGTCCTCAACCGCAAGGAGCTCGAATATTCCGTCTCCGGCCTGATGCATCCGCAATATCCGGCGCCAGATATCAAGCACCTGATCGACCGCCTGCACACCAAGAGCGCGCTGCGCTTTCTTGACCTCGAGATTACTGGCCCGATCGAGCTGATGCCCGGCGTCTATTGCGATGCCGCCAATGCGCACACCGAAGGGTCGATGAACATCATCGTCGAGACCGCCGACGGGATCGCGACGATCTGCGGCGACGTGATCTACGACTTCAACGACCAGATCGTCACGCCCTTCAACGAAATTCATGACTGGGAGCCGCGCACCACAGGCAATCACGGAACCAGCAAACGCGCGGAAAAGGCCTCGATCAAGAAGCTGCTCAGCAATTCGCGCTATCTGCTGCCGGTGCACGACCGCCCCGCCAAGATCGAAGGCGGCAACGTCGTTGGTCGGTTGCATGATCAGGTCCCCGGTCCAATCGTGCAGTCGCTGCCCGCGCGCAACTGGTTTCCGGCCTGAGATGATCTCGAGGATCCACCGATGACGCACGTCACCTTGCGCTCCGAATTCGAGACCCTGATCGATCCTTACGCGCCAGTCGCGCAGGTCGGCACAGGTTTTGATTTCACGGAAGGACCGATCTGGCATCCGGTTGATCATTACCTTCTGTTTTCGGACATGCCGGGCGACGTGCGCCGGCGCTGGGATGCCCGGCGCGGCGTCGTCGAGGTCAGGCGCCCGTCGAACAAATGCAACGGAATGACCTACGACGCCGAGCTCAATCTGATCGTCTGCGAACACGCGACCTCGTCACTGATCCGCGAGCGGCCGGACGGGCAACGCGAGGTGCTTGCCTCGCACTTTGGGGGACAGGAGCTCAACAGCCCCAACGACGTCTGCGTGCACTCTTCCGGCGCGATCTACTTCTCGGATCCCTGGTACGGCCGTATGCCGGTCTATGGCGTCGAGCGGCCACGCCAGCTCGGCTTCCAGGGCGTCTATCGTGTCGTGCCCGGTAGCGAGCCGAAGCTCGTGGTCGACCGCAATCTGTTCGACCAGCCGAACGGGCTGTGTTTCTCGCCCGACGAGCGGCTGCTCTATGTCAACGACACCGTGCAGGCGTTGATCCGCGTGTTCGACGTCAATGCCGACGGCACGCTGTCGAACGCGCGCGTATTCGCAAGCGGCATCCGCTCCGAGCTCGAGCCGGGCGTGCCCGACGGCATGAAGTGCGACCAGCACGGCAATGTCTGGGTGACCGCGCCCGGCGGCGTCTGGGTCTATTCGCCGCGCGGCGAGCTGCTCGGCAAGGTTCGGGTCCCCGAGCTCGTCGCCAACCTGGCCTGGGGCGGGCCGGATTTCCGCACGCTGTACCTGGCCTCGACGCATTCGGTCTACGCCATCCCGACCAGGGCGGGACCGCGCCACGAACCCTATATGAGCGGCAAGCGCGGCGGCGGCGCCGCAAGCGCCGGTCCTGCGGCCACAGCGCCGATTCTCGCCGACGGCGAGATGCGGCTCGATCCCCAGCGCTGCGCCATGATCATCCAGGACCTGCAGAACGACGTCATCATGGATGGCGGGGCGTTTGCCGAGTCAGGGGCGCCGGGCCACGCGAAGCAACAGCATGTCGTCGAGAATGTCCGCCGCCTCGCGGACACTGCACGCGCCCGCGGGGTCACCATCATCCACGTCTGGTTCGTGGTCGAACCCGGTGCGCCCGGCGTGACGCTGAACGCGCCGCTGTTCGAGGGCCTGGTCGACAGCAAGGCGATGGTGCGCGGCAGCTGGGGAGCGGCGCCCGTCTCCGGCCTGGAGCCGCGGCCAGGCGATTTCGTGGTCGAGAAGATGCGGATGAGCGCCTGGGAAGGCACGCGGCTGGAGACGATCCTCAAAGCCACCGGTCGCGACATGATCATCAACACCGGCGCCTGGACCAACATGTCGGTCGAGCACACCGCGCGCACCGGCGCCGACAAGGGCTATTTCATGATCGTGCCGGAGGATTGCTGCTCGACCATGAATGCCGACTGGCACTCTGCCTCGATCAATTTTGCCATGCAGAACGTCGCAATCGTCACGCGGGCGGATGCCGTCATCAGAGCGCTGGGATGAGAGGTGGCAAAGCTCCTGCATTTGTCCTGCTCGCCCCGTGCCGACTCCGAGTCGAGTGCCGGCGCGCGCGTCTTCCTTGACGGTTTTCGCGAGGCCCGGCCCGATTGGGACATCGACGTCGTGGATCTCTGGCGAGAGCGGCTGCCGGAATTCGTCGGTCCCATCGTCGAGGCAAAATATGCGCGCATGAAGGCGCAGGCCTTCAACGACGCGCAGCGGGACAGCTTTGCCGAGGCCGAACGGATGGCGCTGCGCTTTTCACTGGCAGATCGCGTGCTGATCTCGACGCCGATGTGGAATTTCGCCATCCCCTACAAGCTGAAGCAGTGGTTCGACATCGTCATCCAGCCCGGGCTGACCTTCCGCTTCGACCCAGTTCAGGGCTATCTTCCGCTGCTGAAGGATCGGCCGACCATCGTCATCCTCGCATCGGGCGGCGACTTTGCCACCGGCATGAATCGCGGCCGCATCGACATGGCGACGCCCTATTTGCGCGAGGCGCTCCGCTTCATCGGCGTCAACGACGTCCGTTTCGTTCCGATCGGACCGACGACAGGTCCGACTGAGCCGATCCGCGCCGCCCGCGACACCGCGCACCGCCGTCTCGCCGAGATGGCGAAGCGGTTTTGAGCTGTGTTCGTCGCCTTCTCCCCTGTTGTGCAGGGCTATCGCATATGGAGAAAAGCGTAGCGGAAAGCTCGCCTGCGGCCATCCTTCGAGACGCCCGCCTACGGCGGGCCCTCAGGATGAGGTCGCGTTTCGCGGCGAAATGCCAAACCCTCATGGTGAGGAGCCCGCCGAAGCGGGCGTCTCGAACCATGCAGGCCGAGTAGGGTCGGCAGCTAGTCCTTATAGAGCTTGTACAGCTCTGTCGCTTCTTCCTTTAAACAATCCGCAAAATCTGATCCCGACGCAACCTCGGCAGCCTGTCCCTTATCGAGAGCAATACACCGGACAAAGCGCAGGCAGAACTGCTCTTGCAAACGGCGCTGAGCTATCTGATCTTCCACACTGCGGTGGCTCTTGAACGCCTGGTTTGCCGTAAGATAATTCTTGAACGCTGTCGCCGCGCAGGCGACTTGCGTATCGGCGCCCTCGGCAAACGCTCCGCTTATCCAAATCTGTGAAATTGCGGCCGCCAAGAAAAGTGCTCTCACAGCATCACATTCCGTGGAGGGTATGCAGATGGGCGAAACAGTATTCGCCTTGTGTTTCAGGACTGCTTCATGGAGCCGGCGGAATGATTTCGTCGTCCCACAGAGCCTTGGAAGGCTGGACGATCGGCTTCGGTCCGTAACCTCGCGGAAACCAATCGTAAGTAAGCTTGCGATTGCGCCAGTCGACTGACCGAGCGCAATTCGCATGGGCATGAGAAGCCCGCTCCCCGCGGGTGAGCGGGCTTCTTTTTCGATGAAACGAGAATGCGCGTCAACAAGATCACCTGGGACAAAATCGGCCGCGTAACCGAGCCTGGCCGATACAAGTACCTTTTCGGATATCTATCCATCACCCCAGCGGACATCGAGGTCTGGACGCGCTATCCCGACGCGACGTTCACCTTGATCTCGCAGTTGCCGAATGAACAAGCGGCGGATGACGAGTATCGTCTCGGCTCGTTCGACATCGGCGATCGCACCTAAACTGACCTTGGGCAGCCCCCGCGCCCGCCGGTGGTGGCGCCGCCGGCCGCTTGCGCCGTCATTTAGAGAATGATGCGGATCGCCGGATGTGCAATTTGTGCCATCCCGGCCGCGCCCTATCTCGTGGTTCGAAGCCAAACGTCGCCCTCCGAAATATTTCATTGATCTATGTCAAAGGCATACACGTCTATCGGTAGAGCATTTATTTAGATACAATCAGAATTCTGGGCGCACGCAGAGTTTATTTGTCCCTCCTCTCGCCCCTCAATACGGTTCTTTCGATCACTGACACTATCTCTGTCGGGAGAACGGCGGTGGCGTGGAGTAAGGTGTTCGATTTTTCGGAGCCGTCCGATTGCCAAGCCGTCAGTCGTTGCGAACGACGCGAATTCATTCCGACCGGCAGGGGACGCTTCCGAGCGGAAATCACGCAGGTCGGCATAGGCGGACTTTTGGTTCACCAACTTCACTTCGCACTCGCGCAGGTCAGTATCGTCGCCATCAAGCCCGGCTATCGCTCGATCGAGTTTCTCACCCGCCCCGGCTCGCCATTCCTGCACGGCGGCCGCGAGGTTTCGCCGAGCGATATCGTTGTGATAGGATCAGACGCTGCGCATCAGCGGTCAGGTCCCGCCCTTCACTACGGAACGATATCGCTTGCGATCGATGTTCTGGTTGCTGCTGTCCAGACGATGATCGATCGTGAACTATCGCAAGAGCCGCAAATAGTCCGTCCGCATTTTGCGCTGGCAGCCCAGTTGCTCAGCCTCCACAAAAATATCGTGCTCCTTGCCCGTAACAATCCGGACGTTCTTGAATTTCCGCAAGTGGTTCGTGCTCTGGAAAGCGAGCTCATTCACGTTGTGGCCCGGTGCCTTGCCGAGGGAGTACGCATGGAATCAACGACCGGCAGCCGCCGTCACGATGCCATCGTCGTGGCGTTCGAGGATTTTCTGGCAGCAAACCTGCATCGGCCGCTTTATCTGGTTGAAGTTTGCGCGGCACTGGGCGTCGCAGAGCGAACGCTTCGGGCCTCCTGCCAGGAGCATCTCGGCATGGGGCCAGTCCGCTATCTCGCCTTGCGCCGAATGCACCTCGTACGACGGATACTCCTCGCTTCGGACCCGACCAAAACAACGGTCACGCAAGTCATTACCGATCACGGCTTTTGGGAACTCGGCCGCTTTTCGGTCGCCTACAAATTGCTATTCGGAGAACCACCGACGGCCACACTGCGACGTCCCGCGGAACAGCCAAAGCTTCGGCTCAACAGACCTTCGTCGCTTGCCGTCGCGATCTTGCCGGCAGTCTGAGGTTCGGGTGGGGCGAAGGCTGCGGCCTGAGGCTTCGGCAGCCGACATCAGTGAACGGCGTCGTGCCGCCAATCCGGGAAGGTGATGGTCCTTAGCACCGGGAGGTAACTATGTATCCAATGCCGCAGCCGCGCATGAATCGTCGTTCCCTGATTTCGATCTTGACTGGCTTGCCGGTCTTGTCGAGCCCGCTCCTGACGGTTTTGGCATCGGCGCAAACGACATCGGGAAGCCCATTGCCGTCATGGAACGATGGGGCCGCGAAACAGGCGGTGCTCGATTTTGTGCGCACCACGACGGATGCGGCCAGCGCGAATTTCGTGCCGCCGGATGACCGCATCGCGGTGTTCGACCAGGACGGTACTCTGTGGGTCGAGCATCCCGTATACACCCAGGTGCAATACTGTCTGGAGCGTGTCGCGGCGGCGGTCGAGAAAAAACCGGAACTGAAAAATGTGGCACCGTTCAAGACCGTTCTCTCCGGCGACCGCGAAGCGATCGCCAAGCTGTCGTTGCACGACCTTGAGGAGATACTCGCGGCGACGCTGACCGGCATGTCGGTCGACGAGTTCGCTGCCGAAGCAAACAAGTGGCTCGAGACCGCACGTCACCCGCGCTGGAAGCGCCCCTATACCGAGCTCGTCTATCAGCCGATGCTCGAGGTACTTCAGCTCCTGCGCGCCAATGGTTACAAGACCTATATCGTGACCGGCGGAGGACAGGACTTCGTTCGAGTCTACGCCCAGAAAGTGTATGGCATCCCGCCCGAGCAGGTGGTCGGCACCGCGGGCGGTACCAAATATGGTTACGACAAGCAGGGTAAGCCATTCCTGACCAAGGAGCCCAAGCTGCTGTTGAACGACGACAATGCCGGCAAGCCCGAAGGTATTCACCTCATGATCGGCCGCCGGCCATATGCCGCGTTCGGCAACTCGACAGGTGATCGCGAGATGCTGGAGTGGACCGGCGCGGGCGCCGGCGCGCGGCTCAGAGCGCTGCTCCTGCATGACGATGCCGCACGCGAATACGCTTATGGCCCGGCGCAGGGCCTGCCCGATAGCAAGGTCGGCGCTTTCACTCCCGCCCTGTACGACGAGGCAAAGAAGGACGGCTGGACTGTGATCAGCATGAAGAACGACTGGAAGCGCGTGTTTCCGTTCGAGCAGTAACAGCGGTTCTGCTCGATCAGTCAGGCTTGCAAGTGCCGAGGGTTGGCCTGCAGGATAGTCGCGCTGGCGGACGATGACCGCTTCGCGATCATCCTCCCTGACACTTCAGCTTCGCGAGTTCGATGCTCACACTGCATTGCTCCGCGATGGTCTTGACCGCTCGCGTGAAATCGGGATCGCGCACCAGATCCTGGTAGCTCATTCCGCGAGCGGCGGCCCTGACAGGCTGCGAGAAGTTGACCACCAACGCGGCTGCATTCAGCGCGCTCAGGACGGACAGCACCCCAATCAGGGCATATTTGGACCTGCGTGACATTTCGATCTCCCGCCTTCAACCACTATTGATGTTGCGAAGGGTCGTGATACTCGTCGCCTGAGCGGATATTGTAGCCCCCCCGTTCAGCCTCTTGCCGTTTGGCGGTCAAAGATGCTCGCGGGCTCCTGCCCGCCAGTCGTACGCCTTTCCGAATTTGTGTAGCGATCGCGTTCCGGCCGACACAAAATGGAAGAATGCTCGTCGATGAGTCAAGATCCGCTGATCTGAAAGATCCTTTTTGCGGTAACACGGGGCGGGGCAATGCCTATCCTCGCGTTTTTACGAAGACATGATGTGCCGCGCCCGCCGCTGACAAAATTCAGCATCGGCAATCGGCATGTCGAGCGAACGGACGCTGCTTGCCGAATTTGCATAGTCGGCGCTGGCCGCAGCGGTCATCCTCACGCTCCAAATCGATGGGTCTAACGGGCGTATCCAGTGTCGCGAAACAAAAGGCGATCCGACAGGAGCGACAAGCGGCGGCGCACCAAACCGGTGCCGACCGAGAGCATGGCGGACGCTCGAGCCGGTGCGCCGAGCATCGCATCCGCTCGACCCCGGATTTCGTCACGGCGTATTGCAATCCTCATGGCGATGGTGGTCGTCGCGTTGGGTGGTTTGGGCTTCCTGGTCGTCGTGCGAGATGGGTCAGTCCTGCCGAAAGGACTGCGTGCGCAGACTGCGACCGATTCGCCGAGCTACGTCGGCAGCGAGGTATGCGCCGGCTGCCATCACGCCGAAGCCGCGGGGTGGCAGACATCTCAGCACAAGCATGCGATGCAACACGCCAGTACGGCCTCGGTGCTCGGGAATTTCGAGGATGCGAGTTTTCAGTACCACGACGTCCGATCGAGGTTTTTCAAGAAGGACGGCAAGTTCTTCGTCGAAACCGATGGCCCCGACGGCAGGCTCGCGATCTTCGAGGTGAAGTACACGTTCGGCATCGCGCCCCTCCAGCAATATTTGATCGAATTCCCTGATGGCCGAATCCAGGCGCTCTCAATCGCCTGGGACAGCCGGCCGAAGGACCAGGGCGGCCAGCAATGGTTTCATCTCTATCCCGGGGAGCAGATCAAGCACGATGATGTGCTGCATTGGACCAAGCTCAACCAGAATTGGAATTTCATGTGCGCCGAGTGCCATTCGACCGGCGTACAAAAGAACTATGACGCCGCCAGCGATCGCTTCCATACCACATGGTCCGAAATCAGCGTCGGCTGCGAGGCGTGCCATGGCAGGGGATCCCGGCACGTCGACTGGGCACGCAGTCAGCAAAGCTGGTTCGAGAGAGACAAGGACCCACGCAAAGGCCTCGCGGTACTTTTGGACGAGCGGGACGGCGTCACCTGGCAGCACAATCCCAAGACCGGAAGTCCGCAACGCAGCGTTGCTCCAGCCGTTACTCGGAGGGAGGTCGAGACTTGCGGCCTCTGTCACGCGCGGCGTGGCCAATTTTCGGAGGAATGGGTGCCGGGAGAGCCTTTGTCAGACACTCACACCGTCGCTCTCCTTGCTCGCGGACTCTACCACGCCGATGGGCAAATGCTCGACGAAGTCTACAATTACGGCTCGTTCAAGCAGAGCAAGATGTTTGCATCCGGCGTTACCTGCAGCGACTGTCACGAGCCGCACACCGCCAGGCTGCGAGCGCCAGGCGACGGTGTATGCCTGCAATGCCACGCCTCCGACAAATATGAGGTTGCTTCACACAACCATCACGACGGCGCCAAGCCCGCGGTGACCTGTGCGTCATGTCACATGCCGGTAAGCACCTACATGGTCATCGACAAGCGGCACGACCACAGTCTTCGTATCCCGAGACCGGATCTTTCGATCAAGCTGGGCACACCGAACGCCTGCAACGATTGTCATACCGACAAATCAGCACAATGGGCAGCCGAGGCCGTCGAGCACTGGTATGGCCCGGTCCGCAAAGGGTTTCAGGACTACGCCGCGGCATTCCAGGCATCCTGGAGCGATCGCCCTGACGCCGCGGCGCTCCTGGAACTGGTCGCCGCCAACCCAACGGCACCGGCGATCGCACGCGCGAGCGCTCTCAGCGAAATCCGATCGCGGGTCTCGCCAGGCAATATCGAACTCGCCCGCAAAGGGTTGATCGATCCGGATCCGATCGTGCGGATTGGAGCTCTCGACATGATCGACGGCCTCCCAGGTAACGTCATCTGGTCGCTGGTCTCGCCCCTTCTCTCCGATTCAAGCCGAGGTGTTCGCATCCAAGCCGTGTCCGTCCTGGCCGCGGTCCCGACTGCCAGCCAGCCTTCTGCCGACCGCGCCGCGTTCGATCGGGCAGCGGCCGAGTTCGTTGCCGCACAGCGATTCAATTCGGATCGACCCGAAGCCCGGACATCGCTTGGAACTTTCTACGTGCGCCGCGGCCTCACGAGCGATGCCGAGAACGAATACAAAGCGGCGTTGCGGCTGAGCCCGCAATATGCGCCAGCGGCGATCAATCTCGCGGACTTGTACCGCCAACTCGGCAGAAACGACGACGGAGAAAGCGTCTTGAGAACCGCAATCCGAATGTCGCGTCCCGACGCCGGGCTACACTACGCGCTCGGACTCGCCCTGACCCGCGAGAAACGGTCGGATGACGCGCTCGCGGAGTTTCGCACAGCAACGGAGCTCGAACCTGACCGGTCACACTATGCCTATGTCTACGGCGTGGCGTTGCACTCCTCGGCTCGCATGGACGAGGCGATGACAGTCCTGAAGCAAAACCTGTCCCGCCATCCGGACGATCGCGAAACCCTGCTTGCCCTCACGGCCTACAGCCGTGACGCCGGAGATATCGGAACCGCCCTCGAATACGCCGAGCAGCTTTCTCGTATTGCGCCGAACGACCGGGACATAGCGCGCCTCACCGCCGATCTTCGTGCGCGATCGAAGCGATAGATCCCGACCAATCTCCCGGCGGAGCAATCCGAGATCGAGATCACACCAGCCCTTTCTGTTAACTAGGCCAATCACTTAGCCATAATCTCGGCCAATTGCGAAATGACGCTGTGTCCACGAAATGGGTGGGGACCCGGTATCGTGATCAGATTTGTCGTCCTTGGAGTAACCGGCTTGGTGGCGCTGGGTGCCGTTGCGGCGCTTGGACGAGGTGCTACCCCGGTAGCCTCCGCTGCCATCGTACCTGAGGCTGTGATCTATCCAGTGACATCAGGCGCCAAGGGCGATCGATTGCTCGCGGTCAAACAGGAAGAAGTGGCGCTCGCCACCTCCGCCGCGGCCGGTATCGAGCCGAAACAGGCAACCGAGACCGTCGTGTCGACGCCTGCTCCCCAAGCGAAGACCAAATCAAAAGAACCGACTATCACTCCGCGCCATTGGCACGACAACGCCGCCTCCGGTTACACAATCCGCAAGCGCAGTGCCGCCGAGGCAAAGGCAGCTCATGCTCGAGCGGTCGAAAAGCCCAAGCAGAACTGCAGCCAAGACGGGTTTGGCCCGCTGCTTCGAAAGCTCAATTTGCAGCCAGGCTGCGAGCTTTGACGTGCACGATGACGAGAGAGCATGGTCGACCCAAGTGTTCCCGAGTAAAGGGGACGCGCTTTGTTAGCGGTCTGTCCCGCTGTCCTGCCTCTTCGGCCGGTCCGTCCGTTCAAGAGGCGGGTGTCTGAAAGGCTTCACGGAGCTTCTTGGCCAAATCGCTCTTCCGGTAGGGTTTGACGAGCAAGGCGACATCGCGATCGAGGCGTCCCTGATGAACAATTGCGTTCTCGGTATAGCCCGAAGTGTACAGCACCTTCACGTCCGGCTGCCGCTTCCTGATTTCGTCGGCGAGTTGTCGTCCGTTCATTCCGCCCGGCATGACCACGTCGGTGAAAAGCAGGTCGAAGGCCGTATTCTTGTCCACGAGATCGAGCGCGCTGGCAGCATCCGCGGCGGCCAGCGTGGTGTAGCCGAGGCTTTGTAGCTGGGTCAGCACATAGGCTCGCACGAGGTCGTCGTCTTCGACCACCAATATGGTTTCGTGGCCACCCGAAAGCGCGGTGGCATCGCCGGCCGTCGGCTCCCCTTCGCCCAGCTCTTCGGTACGCGGCAAGTAGATCCTGATGGTCGTGCCGTGTCCGATCTCGCTATAGACCTTGATATGCCCGCGTGACTGCTTGATGAAGCCATACACCATGCTTAGGCCAAGGCCGGTCCCCTTGCCGGTTTCCTTGGTGGTAAAGAATGGTTCGAAAATCCGCTCGCGAAGGTCTGCGGGAATTCCGGTGCCCGTGTCGCTGACTGCCACGACCACGTAGGCTCCGGGCGACACGTCGGGGTAGGTTGCGGCGTCCGCCGCGTCAAACAGGACGTTGCTTGTCTCGAACAGCAGCTTACCGCCGTTTGGCATGGCATCGCGCGCATTGAGTGCGAGGTTGAGCAGCGCAGTGGAGAGCTGACTAGGATCGACCATCGCGTGCCACAGGGCGGGATCAAGCTTTACCGCGATCTCGACATGCTCACCGAGCGTTGGTCGTAGCAATTTCGTTGTGTCGGTGACCAGGAAGTTGATGTCGACATCGCGGGGATCCAGTGGCTGCTTGCGCGAGAATGCCAGCAGCTGTTGTGTGAGGTTCGCCCCGCGCGTCGCCGCCTTGTCGATCATTTCGGCGATTGCAGCGAGCTCGGGCCTGTCGGCCACGCCTTTCGCTACAATCTCGACCGTGCCGATGATTACGGTAAGAATGTTGTTGAAATCGTGAGCCACGCCTCCCGTGAGCTGGCCGATCGCATCCATTTTCTGCGCCTGGCGCAGCTGCTCCTCGGACGCCTTCTGCTCGGTGATGTCGCGTACGGTCGCGACGAAGCGAGGCCCCGCCTCGTCGTTGGCGATCTCGCCTACCGACCATTCCATCGGAAAGGACGAGCCGTCCTTGCGTCTCCCTTCCCATTCGCGCCTGTTACCGCCGAGCCAGGCGGTCTCCGGCCCAGCGTCGGCCGCAACCTGTTCGCGTGATGCCGGTGGACCCAGCAGCATACCGATGTGTTGCCCGACGACTTCCCCGGCCGAGTAGCCGAAAATGCGCTCCGCGGGCTCGCTGAAGCGCCGCACGATCCCGGCTTGATCGATCAGAATCAGACCGTCGATCGAGTGATCCATGATGGTCTTCAGCTCATCGCGAGCGCGGGCCTGAATTCGCTTCGAGCGGACCAATGCGCCCTGCAACAGATGCAGTGCCGCGAGCATCTGACCTATCTCGTCCGTGCGATCAGCGACGGGCAAAGGCTCCTGAAGCTTGTCGTCGGCGAGCGCCTGCAGAGCCATACGCACCTCGCCCAGCGGGCTTGCAATCCTTTGTCCGATGTACAGCGCCAGCCCGGTCGCCATGGCCGTTACGAGGCCGGCGATCCCAAGCAAAGTCCAGAACCGGGTAACTAGAGTGTTGACCCGCTCAGCGAGCAGCCTATCAAGCTCTGCGACGCCATCGTACCAGAAGGCGTCAGCGCGATCTGCCGCGCTTTTTATCGCGCGTTCGAGCTCAGGCAGATCACCCCTTGCACGCTCGCTATTGTCGAGGAGCGAGCCGGCGGTTCGCTTGAGCTCGGTCGTCAGCTGATCATTGGCACTTCTGAAATCGGCCGAGGCGGCCGCAAGGCGGCCTGCAAGGAGACTGTTGCCGCGCTTGCCAATCGCGGACCCGTAGGCTCCGGATACCGCCGAGGCCGCAGCTTCGACCTGACGAAGCAGCAACATCAATTCAATCTTGTCGGATTCGCTAAGGCTGGCCGCGGAGCGGGTCACGCGGCTGCGCGCGCGGAGCGCCCCGAGGCGATCGATATATTCCGGAAGCCTGATTGCGATCAGTTCCGTGGTGTAGAAACTGTCAATGTCGGGGTCCAGGGTAAGGTTGGATCCATCCGCAATCTTTCTGATCAAAGTGCGAGCGTCCGCGATCGCAGACTCGGTCTTGGCGTCGCGAAGCAAGGCACGGGAAGGCCATCCAATGTTCTGCAGGGATGAGCGCAGTGCAGCTGCGGCGTCACCGGTCTCCATCACGTTATCGAACTTCGCCAGGGCCGAAAGGTCGGGGACTCTCGTCAGTATCGCCGCCGGCGCCGTGCCGTCGACGGACGACAGCACAAGCGCCCGGAGCACTGGCCAGGTGCCGTTCAGATAGATGACGCCATCGCGTTCCTTCTTGGCGAAATTGATATCCTTGAAGCTCTGGTGGGCGAACAGCCAGGCGAGCAGGCTGATTGGGATCAGCAGGAAGCCCACAATGAGAACGAGCTTGCTGCGGATTCTGAGTGAATCGATCAACATCGAGTGCTGCCGAAAAACCAGGCAACGGTCGCCTCTCCGGCCGGGGGGAGAGGTTTCTGCTGGGCTTCGTTCCCTGCTTCGCTCATGCTGACATCATCTGGCCGCATGTTAACCAGAGTCAAGCAACCTTGACGTCACCTGTAATACGTAACTTCCGTAACCTTCGGATCTCGCGATGCCGTGATCCCATCACGAGTGCTGGCTGGTGCTGGAAACCCATGGCACGTAAGGTGCCACACCAACATAGGGCATAGATGCGGTGAACCCGCCATCGACAGGAATTGCAAAGTCGTGGTCGAGCTCACGACAGATCACTCGTCGAAGTGACCCTCGATGAATTTCTCTCTTACGGACCAGTCGTGCAGTTCAGATCACTGAAATGATCGCCCGCTCCGCGGTGGCTCTTGCTGGCGACCTGAGGCGAGTGGCGGCCATAAAATTCTGGACACCGTCTTGTGCATTTTCCTTTGCGATCGTTCTTCAACGGGATCCGATGAATCCATTGATCGCCGACACAGCGGCTCCATCCTGCGTGTAAAAGCCGTGAGCGCCACGCGGGCCGCACGGATTGGGAGCGGGCGTTCCCTGATTGACGATCCATTGCGTTGACGCCCGGCCGCCGGACCACTCGACAAAGGGAGCAACTGCGGATGCCGGAGTGGCCTGGCATTGGTCGTTGCGGTGATGAATGACCAGAGTTGCGGGCAGTCTCGACGGGGACCCAAGGCTCGACTGCACTTTGCTGTAGGCGCCGGAGACCAGAACGACGCCATTGGTCTTGGCTCCGGCAGCCAGTGCGTTGGCAACGTCAATCGATCCGCGGCTCATCCCGACCAGGAAGACCTTGCGTCCTTTGGCGGATGCGCTTTGCGAGAGTGAGGCGGCTTGTTCCGATGACGTTGTCACGACGACTGAGACGCCGGCCCCACCAATGCGCCCCTTGTTGCGGACCAGGAAGTCAGATTCCGTCGCACCGCCGGCTCCCGGCATCAGGATGGCCAATGTGCCTTCTCCGGAATCAGGCGTGGGAGTTTCCTGCTCCTGGCGGCCTTTGCCACCGCCGCCATTCGCAGCCATGCACCGTCTGACGGCAGAGGATGCCTTCGCGCGACACCCTTCGAGGCTGCCCTGGCCTTGCTGCATGCACGCGGCAACGATCGCGCGCCCCACTGTCTCTCGGCAACGATCCAGCGCCGGATTGGCCGATTGCGCGAAGGACGACGCTCCAGCCAGAGTTGCGATGGCAACGAGGCCTGCGGCCCATGGTGTGCGGCTGATCGTTTTCATCTCAGTCACCCCGTTTCCCCAGATTTCGAGCTGCGCCAAGGGTGTCAGCTCCTTCAAGTGTGTCAGCGACCCGATGAACCCAGCAAGCCGATGAGCATGAGAGCTGATGCAATGCGGATTGCTTTCATCACCATCGACATGAGCACACACCCCCGGCGACTGTGCGTGCGAGCCGCCGGCCTTCTGTTGCATCTTCCCACCTCTTTGATAATCCAAGGTTACCCGGGCAGCATGACCCAATCAGGCTCGGTTTCTTAAGACATCCCCCGGCTTCGCGGTCAGAGGTTCTGACTGAGGATCTCGATCACTACGTGAGTATTGAGCGACGCCACAGGGCTTGAGCGTGGGCTGGCAGGCACATCGGGTCGAGGATGGCCTCGACGCGCGCATGCTTGGCGAGCGCCAGGTCGATGATCCCTATGAAAACCGGACTCCCTCCCGCAACACCTTGAACCAGCCTCTCGCGCCCGATGCTGCCGCGTCCACTCGCGAAACGTGAACGAGCCAAACCTGTAAGTGCCTGCAATACGAGGGCTATTTGGTGGATGCACCAGGGCCCGAACCTGGGACCCGCTGATTAAGAGTCAGACGTTCAACAACTGAAAACTGGTGCTCAGGTGTAAAATCGGTCTCACGCACCTGTCCAGATCGACGGAGCGAACAGACTCCCCCGCCATAGATTGTGCTCACGTACATTTGTGTGTTCTGCGTGGGGAATTTCGCACTGCGCCGCGGAACCCCGCTGGTAGGCTCCATGCCAGACAGCGCGAGGGATGTGACACATGCTCCGCTTCGATTTCGTCCGGCCCGACGATCTCTTGAACCTCCGCGTCACGGCAGAGAACCTTCGGGTCGATGCCCTCGATCCCGACAAACCGGCCCTCGTCATTGATCAGCAAGGCGCGCCGGCCTGGCTGGCGGTCACGCTGCCGCCGCAGACGATTGCCGAAAGCGCGTTCTTTGAATCCTCTCCGATCACGCCTGAGCAAATTCCGGACCGCACGGACCCGTCAGGTGACGACGCACTGACCACCCCGGGCCAACAACAGACCGGCGCGACCAGCGTTGCGCAGTTCGCCCGTCCAAGCCGGCTGGTGTTCGATGTGCCGCCGGGCACCCGCATTCCGCTCTCCATCGCGGGCCTTACGGACTGGACGACGCTGACCCCGCGGCTTCATCCGATCGCCGCGATTCCGCCGAACCCGTCGCAAGCGCAGATCGATGCCACCCCGGACATCGCGGAGCCGGGTGCGGATCAGACTGCGCTCGAACTGCCGTGGCGGCTATGGATTTCACCCAACGCCGACGGACGTTGGACAAGCCGCACCGGGCCCTTCACCGCACGTGGCCGCACCGAGCTTTGGCACACGCGCCTTGTGCTGCTACCTGCGGGCGCCGGCGTTACGCCGCAGGAACTCTCCGTCGCCACCCCGGGCATGCTCCGGGCGATCTGGTCGCAGGACTTCACCGATCCGCCGCCCAGCACGACCGATCAGGGCCCATATCTCGGCCGCACGGCCATGGCGCCGAACGACCGCTATCAGATTGTTATCGAGACATCCGCTTTTCACGGCTGGGAGGTGACGACTGAATTCACCCTCATGGTGGGCGGGCGGAAAATCCCGATCATCGTCACCATCCCGTTCGTGCCGCAGCCCTTCGCTGCCGAACAGCTCATGCTCTCGCCGCTGGGCGGCTGGCTGCGCTCGCGCGGCAACTGGACGCCGCCGTTCCGCACCACACTCATCTCGCGTTCGCCGCCCAACCTCGGGCAGATCTTCGGCATTGCCGGCCAGCGCGCAATGGCGCCTGCTGCCATCATTCCGCGGCAAACCGAACAGCTCGATCTGAGCGAATGGGTGCATCGCGCGAGCCAGGGGCGCGATCATTATGTGCGTATCGTCTATGAAGGCGAGCTGTGGCCGTTCAGGAACAAGGCGGCACTGATCAAGGTCACCGAGCGACAATTCCGCGATACGCCGGACGGCGCCATTGGGGCGTATCTGATCCAGCATTTGTTCATCGTAGTGCGCGAGCCCGTGCGCACGTTCGACGACAATGCGCGGCAGATGCCGCTCAAGCGCGTCGAACTTACCACACTCGTCACGCCGGAGCTCGCGGACCCTGTCATTATTCCCGGTACGTCACGCTCCTTTTGGGTCGAAGTCAGCGCGGGCAGCGGACGCGAGCGCTTCGCGTTTCATACGCGGGCGACGGATGCGGGTGGCCTCGATGTCGATTTCACCGTGCCACTGCTGTTCGTCTCGATCAGCGACGTTGCGGACGCAAGCAAGATGGCGCTCGCCGCGGCGGCGTACAACGACGCTTCCAATATCAACAGCCGCTCCGCCCTGGTGCCCGGGCAGCGTGTAGCATTCGCTCCACCGGATCCCGATCCGACGAAACGGACCGACAACACCACGCTGGTCACGGACCTCTTGAACTTCGTAGCCGACCCCGCGGGCGGACCGCCGGCGCTTTTTAAGGCGAATGTGCGAATTCCGCAGGTGCAGGAACTCATCGGCACGGATCAGCCGACGGTAATCGCGCTTTACGACCAGTATGTGCAGCACGGGTTCGACGCGGCAACCGGCGCGTTCGCGCAGATAGTGCAGCAGGACCCCAGCGGCATCATCACGCCGGCGACCCTCGGCGTGAATTTCAGCGCCGACAAAGCGGGTGGGATCGCCACGCCCAATATGGGCATCTCCACGCTGACCCGCGCGCTAGGTCCGCTGGCCGGCCAAGCCGCGGACGCGGTCACCGACAGTTTCAACCCGAGCAATTTCTTTCCATCGGGCGGGCTTGCGCGCTTGTTTGGAGCGTTCGATCTCGGCTCCTTGATTCCATCCGGTACGCTCAGCGGCAACGCACCGCAGATGAAGACCGCCACGCAAGATGTCCCTGGTGGCAAGCTGATCGTCACGACGATCGACTTCGCGCCGCAGCTGCAGCCGGTCGATGTGGGGGCTGCGAGCTTCACACCCGACGACGGCGCGGCACTGGCTATTCACGGTGAAATCCACAAGCAGGTGTCGCAGAGCGGCGTCGCGTCGGCACCCACCTTCAGCTTCGACGGCCGACTGACGAACTTCTCGGTTGCTATCCTGTCCTCGATCACCGTCAAGTTCACCGAGTTCAGCTTCACCTCCGTCAGCGGGCAGAAGCAGAACGTCACTGTTGCGCTGGATACCTCCGATCCGGTCGAATTCAGCGGCGACCTTCAGTTCGTCAACGACCTCAAGAACGCGATTCCGCCGGGTCTGTTTGGCGACGGGCCAAGCCTCGACATTTCCGCTACCGGCATTGAGGCCGGCTTCAGTATCGGATTGCCGCCGCTCGCAGTCGGCGTGTTCGCGCTGCAAAGCGTCGCCCTTTCGGCCGGGCTGACGCTGCCATTTCTTGACGGCAAACCGGTGTTCGATTTCGCGGTGTCGTCGCGGCCACATCCGTTTTCCCTGACCGTCGCTTTCTTCGCCGGCGGCGGCTTCTTCCACCTGCAACTCGACACCGCCGGCATGAAGGAGCTGGAGGCGGCGCTGGAGTTCGGTGCGGCAGCGGCTATCAACCTGGGTGTCGCCAGCGGTGAGGTCCATGTTATGGCGGGAATCTATTTCTCGCTGCAACGCCAGGATCCGGGCAATGTGCTGCAGGCAACGCTCACCGGGTATTTCCGGATGGGCGGCTCGCTCAGCGTACTGGGACTGATTACCGTCTCGGTCGAATTCAATCTGAGCTTCACTTACCAGGATGTCGGAAAAGCCTATGGCACCGCCACACTGACGGTGGAAGTCGACATCGCTTTCTTTCACAAATCCGTCGATCTGACCGTGGAGCGCACGTTCGGCGGCAGCGGCGGCGACCCGAAATTCCTGGACTTTTTCAATACCGCGCAGTCCTGGCAGGACTACGCGGCCGCATTCGCCTGAGCGGAAAGGGGGGCGGCGGCATGCCCAATCAACAAACAATGCTTTTCACGGTCATTCCGCGCGCCGTGACGTTTGGCAGCGGCACCTTGCCAATATCGGTGTTTGTCACCCCGCGGCTCACAGGCGATCCGACGCTGGGCGCGTATCCCGACTGGCGACACTGGACGCAACGGCTGCAACAGTCCGGGCTCACGCTGCAGCTTGCCGCGAACGGCGCCACGCAGACACTCACCATCGACCAAACCAAGCTCCAGCCCGCCTTGTGGGAGGCGCTATTCACCGACGATACGCTGGTGAACCCCTACACATTCGACGACTACAGCGGCCGCGGATTCATCACCTTTTCCATGCGCCGTTCACTCAGCGCGCTGAAGGCGATTTACCAGAATGCCGGTATCGCGCTCGCCCTTCCATCGGGGCCGGAGCAAGCGTCTCGGCGCATGCTGCGCGGTTTGATGGCGGGCCTCGCGATCCATTGGGGCCCGGCGTCAGGGCAACAATTGCGCGATCACGTGCGGATTACCGGCGGCGCGTTCGGCACCTTCGTCCCCGGTATCGGCACAGATCCAAGCCAGCTTGATGCCGAAGGGCTCATCACTGCCGATCCGGATCCGAACACGAACCAAGGGGCCGCACAGCCCTTCGCCGTATTCCACCACATGCCGACGCCGCGAGACCCACCACCGCTCGCGCCGGATTGGTCGAAGGTGCTTGATTTCCATCAGGCGCTTTCGGCTATCAATGGCTACCCGCTGCTGCAACGCGCGCTCGGGCTTGTGTTCGACTTCGATCTGCCGTCTGGCTCGATTCCCGCCACGACAGCGAGCACGCCGGGCACACTCTCCGTCACAAGCGTGCTGCCGGGATGGGAGTGGCAAGTTCAGACCACGGCGCCGCCGCTGCAGACCGCCTATATCGCCCTGCCCGCCGATGGCGGGACGCTGTTCCTGACCGCGCCGCGCACGCTGGTCGACGCTACTGCGCCCAATCTCGTTCTCGGCCTGCTCAGTCTTGATCCAGGACGGTTCGGGCTCGCGCAGGTGGACGTGGACGGCGCCATGCACAAGGCCATCATGCTGGCCGAGACCTTGTCGCCGGACGCCGATTCGAATCGGTTCATCGGCGGCCCCGCGCCCGCCTTGCACCCCGAGGTGTTCGATCCGGAAGCCACATTGCCCGCGCTGCGCTCAGGCGGATTTACCCTGTATGCGGATGGGCGCGTGCTCGCCTTGCTCGACACGATCGCGCAGAGCAAATCGTTCAACGACGCGGTCCAAAGCGGGACGCAGCCGCGCCCGTTCTATGCCGAGGATCTCGCCCGCGGATGGCGGCTCGACATTTGGGACTCTCAAACGAACGCCTGGCATTCCCTGCACGCGCGTACCGGCACATACCAAATCGCCGATCAGGTGTTCGGACCGGCACAGGACGAGGGCTTCGTGCAGCTTGCAGCCACGCAACCGACGCCCGGCGCGCAGCCGGCGACGACGGACATTTATCTGCACGAGGCGATCGCACGCTGGCCCGGCTGGAGTCTCAGCGCGCCGCGGCCGGGCAAGCATCTCAGCCGTTACGCCGATCCGGACAAGGCGATTCCGCCGGATACGCCGGACCCCGATTATGCCGAAAACCAGCCCGTCACACCATTCAAGTTGCAGGCGAGCTTCAAAGTCGTTGCCGGGACGCTGCCGCAGCTCCGGTTCGGGCGGTGTTACCGGATTCGCGCCCGCGCGGTCGATCTCGCGGGCAACAGCATGGCGCTTGGCGACAAGCTGACGGATTTGCTCTCGCAGCTTTATGCGCTGCCGCAGGATCCGGAAGGCCTCGCGTATCTGCGCTATGAGCCGGTTGCCGCGCCGCTGGTCGTCATCCGCGATCCGACCGCGATCACCGGTCCCGGTTCGGCGGTCGATCGGCTGGTGATACGCACGTTCAATGCCGACCCCGCGCAGGACACCGCGGCTGCGGATGTTACCGCGGCCGACCGGCACATCCTGCCGCCTCGCACCGCCGTGGAAATTTGCGAGCATCACGGCCTGTTCGACGACGCGAGCGGGCACCTGAAAGGCGACCCCACGACCTGGACCCTGATCGGCGCGCGCGATGCCGGCGAGTTGCCGCAATCCTCCATCACCGTTGCGGGCAAGAGCGATACCTATCCGCTGATCCCGGATGCGGTGTACGGGCCGCTGCCGTATTTGCTCGACCCGCTCTCCCGCGGCGCGGCGATACGCGACTTGCCCGGCACGTCGGCCGGGACGCGCAGCGATGTGGCGCCGGGCGCGGGCGCCGTCGCACCGGTTGTCTATCATCAACTCGGTGATCCGAATCCGCGTCCGGGCTCGGCAACGCTCGTGGGTTTTGGGCCGCCTGACTGGCAGCAGCGCATCGGGTTCCGATTGGCGCTGGCAGAGCCGCCCACGGGCGAGCAGCGGCGCGGGCCGGATTGGGATCCAGCCAATCGCGTGCTGACCGCGTATTTGCCGAAAGCCGCGATGACGACGGTGCCGCTGACCAGCTACGTCGCGCCGGAAGATTTGCCGCTGATGGGCGTATGGCAGTGGCTGCGGCAATACATAGAGCGCGTGACCGTGACGAATGCGGCACCCGAGGTGTTTGCGCCGGGCGGTCTTGCCGATCGTATCGCACATGTGCTGCAGCTTGCCGTGGAGGGCGGGCATTGGATGCTGACGCCGCCGCGTTTGCTGACATTGGTGCACGCGGTCCAGCAGCCGATCGGCCGGCCGGCTTTCTTGGCGCTGGATATCGCGCATCCGCCCAGGCCCGGCGTTATCGAGACATTGCAAACGGCGCCGATCATGGGCCGGAGCGACCCCACCGATCTTGCGACGATCACCGCGTGGCGCGCGTTCGGCGCGCCGGATGCGTACCTGATTGGCGGGCTTAAAGTGCATGGCGCAAGCACTGCAAAGATCGACATCGCCGCGAGCTGGACCGAACCGGTGGATGATCCAAGCCAATCCGCGCCGGCGACCGTGCAGCGTCAGGAACATGTGGAAGAGATCAAGCTGCTGACGCTTGCCGAAGGCTATGTCGCTGCAGATGCGCAGAACGCGCGCCTTGTCGGGTATTATCATGCAGAACACGACCAGATTGCGTTCGTGCGTGACGGCGACACGTTGGGGATTCCCGGCCCGGATTTTGAGCAGCTGGTGTTGAGCACCGCGGCGCCGCGGCACTTCTTCGGCGATACCAAACACCGGCGCATCCATTACACAGCCACGGCGTCGTCGCGTTTCCGCGAATACTTTGATCCGACACTTGTGTTCACGCGGGACAGCGGCGCGGTCAGCGTCGACGTGCCGGCTTCTGCACGGCCACTTGCGCCGCAAATCCGTTACGTGCTGCCTACCTTCGGGTGGGAGCGCCAGACCGCCACGAACCTCAAGCGCAGCGTACGTTTCGGCGGCGGGCTGCGCGTGTATCTGGAGCGGCCGTGGTATTCGTCGGGCGACGGCGAGCTGCTGGGTGTGGCGTTATGGAGCACACTAAACGGCGCGCTCGATCGCGACCGGTTCAAGCCGTATATCACGCAATGGGGTATGGACCCAATCTGGACGACGGCTGATCTCTCTTATGTGCCGCAAACCGGCAATTTGCCGGATGCCGCTGTGACGGAGCCGGGATTGCCGCTGGAAGAGTCGAGCGCCGCCGCGGCTGACGGCTCGCCCGGGTTGATCGACGTCGCGGGTTTTGCGCCACAGTTCGATGCGTCAAGCGGATTATGGTTCGCCGATCTGACGCTCAACACGTTCGCGACGACGTATGCGCCCTTTGTGCGTCTGGCGCTGGTGCGCTATCAGCCGCACGCGCTCGGAGCCGCGAAGGTCTCGCGCGTGGTGCTGGCGGATTTTGCGCAGCTTACGCCGGATCGCGCCGCGATGGTCACCGCTGACCCGTTCCATCCGCGCACCGTGCGTGTGGTCGTGTCGGGGTTGGCGCCGCAGGGGCCGGCGCCGATTATTGAGGGCGAACAGCCGGGGGAGCCGCAGCCGCCGCCGACCCAGATCACGGTGCGTGTGCAGAAGCGCAATTCGGCGTTGGCGTCTGATCTTGCGTGGTCGGATGCGCCGACAGGTGACGCAAGCGTGCAGGTTGTGCAAACGGGCGTCGCGACGGGGCAGCCGGATCTCACGTTGTTTGTAGCGACGGTTACGTTCGCGCAGCCGCCCCAGGCCGGCGAGTACCGGCTGTTGATCGAAGAGCGCGAGTATGTTTCCGCGGATTATGTGCTGATCGAGAATGATCGCGCGGTGTGGCCAGGCAGGTTGATCTATGCCGAGATATTCGCGGTCGATTTCACCGGGCCGGAATAGCGGGATTTGGGCAAGGATGTTTCGGAAGCCCGGAGCATCAGGACCCCTGTGCGTGCCGAAAGCCTGAACCCTGAGGTAATGGCGAGGAAGTCCGCCCAGAACGAAGCAGAACAGCCTGATCATCCCGCCAGCTTAAGCGATTCCATCGCGGCATCGGTACACACAAGGGCCTATCAACGAGCGATGCGAGTGCCAGCCGACAGCTACGTCGGCCGGCTCCAGGCACGAACGAGTTGCCGCTGCGTCCCCAGCTTCTGGATGCCGAGCTCCATGACATCGCCCGCCTTCAGATACAGCGGATGAGGCTTTTTTCCCATGCCGACGCCGGGCGGGGTGCCGGTGGTGACTACGTCACCCGGGCAAAGCGTCATGATCCGGCTGATGTAGGTCACGAGCGACGCCACGCCGAAGATCATCGTCTTCGTATTTCCAGTCTGCATTCTCTCGCCGTTCACATCGAGCCACATGTCGAGTGCATGAGGGTCTCCGACCTCGTCCGCGGTGACGAGATATGGCCCGATGGGTCCGAACGTGTCGAAGCCCTTGCCCTTGTCCCAAGTGCCGCCGCGCTCGAGCTGGTATTCGCGTTCGGAGACGTCGTTGACGAGGCAGTATCCCGCGACGTGGTTCAAAGCATCGCCTTCCGAGACGTGACGCGCGGTCTGCCCGATCACGATGCCGAGTTCGACTTCCCAATCTCCCTTGGTTGAATCCGGTGGAAGGACCACATCGTCATTCGGGCCGGCGATACAGCTGGTGGCCTTGGAAAAGATGATCGGCTCGCTCGGCAGAGCCATGTTCGCTTCGGCCGCATGGTCCGCGAAATTCAGGCCAACCGCTATGAATTTGGCGATGTTCGCGACCGGACATCCCAGACGTGGCGAGCCCTCCACGATGGGCAGGCTGGAAAGATCGAGGCTCGACAAGCGTGCAAGCATCGCGGGGGCAAGGGTCGCTCCGCTAATGTCGGGTATCTCTCGGGAAAGGTCGCGGACGTTGCCGTCACGATCCAGTACGCCCGGCTTTTCCTGCCCCGTCAGCCCAAAACGCAAAAGCTTCATTGCAAAGTCCTTCTCAGTTGTTTGTGGTTCTTACCGGAGCATTTTTCGGTGCTGGTCGAATCAGAGCCGGAGTTTCGTGCCAGCCCATCCGAAAAGCACTTGGGCGGAGTTGGAAGCACGAGAGGCAGCAAGAACTGAGCCAAGTCTAGACCAGCGGCCTTGATCGCGCAGGTCTGGAAGCACGCATGAGCTTCGAGGCGTCGATCTTCGCGTTGCTTGCCACGATGTGCGCCGCGCACACATTTGCCCTGGTTCGATGATCTACGGTCCACTTCGGTGCCGCGCGCGACATCGAAGCAGACCATCAGAGCTTGAAGAAGTCCGCCATCAGCTCAAGCTGATGCTCCAGCATCGGCTTGCCGAGGTGAATGCGGCAACCTCTTTCCTGCGCACGAGCCAGCAGCGGCGTGACCGCCGGCTCCATGATGACCTCGGCCACGACCATTGTGGGTTCAAGACGATCGGCATCCAGCGGGAGGGCATCGCCGGGGCGCATGCCAAGCGAGGTGCCGTTGACCACAATGTCATGACCCGAGGGATCGTCGTCCCCAACCGAGACGGCAGCATCCGGGTAAGTGGCGGCAATGCGTCTCCCCAAGTCTTCCGCCTTCGCGCGGGTGCGGTTCGCCAACGTCAGTTGCGCGACACCTGCCCCGGCCATGGCAAAGGCGATCGCGCTGGCAGCGCCGCCCGCCCCCACCAGATAGACCCGCCGCCCCGCGACCTCGATCCCGGCTGCGGCGAGGCCCGCGAGGAAGCCGGCCCCGTCCAGCATGTCGCCGACGAGACGACCGTCATCCTCGCGCCGGATCACATTGACCGCGCCCATCGCCTGCGCGCGGTCGCTGATTGCGTCGCAGAGACCCGCCATCGCACCCTTGTGGGGGACGGTAACGATGCCGCCGTCGAAGCTCTTCAGGTTGCGCAGGGACTCGGCAAAGGCCGGGAGGGCCTGGGGCGAGACCTGCAGCGGTACCATGACCGCATCCTTGCCGCGCCGGATCGCGACGCCGTTGATACCCGGCGGCGCCTTCACATGCGCGATCGGGTCCGCGAGGATACCGAGAACACGAGTGTTGCCCGTGATGTCGGTAAGGCGCCCAGTCGTCATAACTTCAACTTTCCGTCGACGCGAGTGGGCAGGCCGCCGGCGTTCGCCGTCTGCAATTCGGGCGGCAACAAAGCCTCCGGCAGGTCCTGATAGCTGACCGGGCGCAAGAAGCGAGCGATCGCGAGGCTGCCGACCGAGGTCGAACGGCCGTCCGCCGTCGAGGGATAGGGTCCACCATGGACCATGGCATGGGCCACCTCGACCCCAGTGCCGAAACCGTTGACCAGGATGCGCCCGACCTTGCGCTCCAGCAGCGGCAGGATCCGACGCGCCACATCGTGATCGCCTTCGTCGATGTGCAGCGCCGCGGTCAATTGCCCCTCGAGGCTTTCCAGCACCTGCACCATCGAACCAAGATCGGGGCAGCGCACCACGAGCGACGCCGCGCCGAAGACCTCTTCGTGAAGCTCGGGATGCGCCAGGAAGTGCGCAGCACTGGTCACGTGAAGCGACGGACTGGCCTTCATCGCGCCGTCGCTCGCGCCGCTTGCGGCGGTCTCGACCGCGGGATGATCCCGAAGGGCGGCGACGCCCCGGTTATAGGCCGCGAGGATACCCGGCGTCAGCATCGTCGCCGCTGTCGCCTGACGCACTGCACCCGAAGCGGCAATAAGGAAATCGTCGAGGCCACGCCCCTCCAGCGCAAGGATCAGCCCCGGATTGGTGCAGAACTGCCCGGCGCCCATGGTCAGCGAGGCGACGAATGCCTCGCCGATCTTCGCGCCGCGGGCGGCAAGCGCAGCCGGGAACAGCAGCACCGGGTTGATGCTGCTCATCTCGGCGTAGACCGGGATTGGCTCGGGCCGTTCGGCGGCAATCTTCATCAGAGTCGTGCCGGCGATGCGCGAACCGGTGAAGCCGACCGCCTTGATGCGTGGATCGGCAACCAGCGCCTGCGCAATACCGCGATCGTCGACGAAGAGCAGAGAGAAGGTGCCGGCGGGAAGCTCGCAATCGGCAACCGCCTTGTGCAAGGCACGCCCGACCAACTCGGAGGTGCCGGGATGGGCGGAATGCGCCTTCACCACGACCGGACACCCCGCCGCCAACGCTGCGGCCGTGTCGCCGCCTGCGACCGAGAAGGCCAATGGGAAGTTGGAGGCACCGAAGACCGCGACCGGACCAAGTGGGATATTGCGCAATCGCAGATCCACGCGCGGCAGCGGCTTGCGGTCGGGCTGCGCGGGGTCGATGCGCAGGTCGAGGAAACCGCCATCGCGCACCACGCCCGCAAACATGCGAAGCTGACCGACGGTACGAGCGCGTTCGCCTTCGAGGCGCGCGCGTGGCAGGCCGGTTTCCTGCATCGCGCGCTCGATCAGTGCATCGCCGATGTCGAGGATGTTCTGTGCGATGGTCTCAAGGAACGCAACCCGTCGCTTCAGGGGCAACGCGCGGTAGTCATCGAACGCGTCGGCCGCAAGGGCGCAGGCTTCGTTCAGATCGGCAGCAGAGGCGCCGCCGAAGGCCGGGGCGATGCGATTGCCCGTGGCCGCCTCGATGGCGCAGAACTCGCCGTGCGTGCCGCGGCGCCTGTCGGCGCCGATGAGGAGATCGCCGGAAATGTCCATGTCGTTGGTCATGGATATCCTCACTTGCCCCAGCGCAGAGCCAATGGCTGCACCTCGCGCGCCAGCTCCAGCAGGCCCTCGCGGGTTGCCGGATGCAGCGGCTCGAGCGGATGGCGAACTGCATCCGAGGCGATCACGCCGCCTTCGACCATCACGGTCTTGGCCGCGCGCAATCCGCATTGCCGGTTTTCATAGTTGATCAGCGGCAGGATGCGGGCATAAGCGGCGGCGGCCTCGACCCGGCGCCCGGCGGCGTGATGTTCGATAACCGGGCGGATCAAGTCGGGCAGAAGGGCGCTCGACATGGAGCCCGTCGCGCCCGCGTCGAGGTCGGCCATCAGCGTGATCGCCTCCTCACCGTCGAATGGGCCTTCGATGACATTGCCGCCCGCGGCGATCAGCGCGCGCAGCTTGGCGGCACTGCCGGGAACCTCGATCTTGAAATAGCGCACCAGGGGAAGCTCGGTCGCGATCCGCACAAGGAAAGGAACGGACAGGTTGACGCCGCTCAGCGGCGCGTCCTGAATCATGATCGGTATGCCCGCCGCCTCTTGCACACGCGCGAAATGGTCGAAGATGGCCTGTTCATCCAGACGCATGCCTGCGCCGTGATAGGGCGGCATCAGCATCAAGAGCTCGGCTCCGTGTTGCCGCGCATGGGCGGCGCGCTCGGCCGCGATGCGCGAGCTGAAGTGGCTGCATGTGACCATGACCGGAACCCGGCCCGCGACATGTTCGAGGCATAGCTCGGTCAGCACGCGGCGCTCTTCATCGGACAGCAGGAACTGTTCGGAGTAGTTCGCAAGGATACAAATCCCGTCGACACCCTGGTCGATCATGCAGTCGAGGACGCGGCGCTGCCCTTCGAGGTCAAGATTGCCGTTCGCCATGAATGGCGTGGGCGCAACGGGAAACAGGCCCTTGTAGAGCTTGCGGCTGTCTGCGGTCATTGGGGAACTCTGCGGTATTGGGAAGAACGACATGCGGAATGGCCGGGCGGAATGGCGCCGCCCGGCCGCGAGAGAAGGGCAATTCTGCCGGGGGTTATTCTGCCGGGATTTTTTCCGGGAGGTCCTGGTGGAAGTATTTCTTGTAGATGGCGTTGAGCTTGCCGTTCTTGAGGTTGGCTTCGACCCAGGCGTCGACCCAGGCCTTCAGCGCTGCATCGTCCTTCCGGATGCCGACGGCCATCGGGTAGGCTGCCATGTTGAGCTTCACTTCCAGGTTCAGCGCCGGATTTTGATCCGCAACGGAGTTGGCCGTCGACAAGGCAGCAGCCAGAAGGTTTTGCTGACCGGTCGCAACTGCGGTGTTGGTAGTCGCCTCGTCTTCGTAACGGACGATGCTCGCGGCGCCTCCGCTCTCCTTGACGATACGGGTCAGTTCGATGTCGGCGGTCGTGCCCCGAGCCACCGCGATCGACTTGCCGGCGAGATCTGCTGTGGTCTTGATGGCTGCGCCCTTCGGCGCCGAGATCACGACCGGAATGACGCCGTAGGGCTCCGAATAAGCGATGACCTTCTTGCGGTCGGCGGTGATCGAGAACGACGCGATCACCATGTCGACCTTGCGGCTCAGCAGGAAGGGAACACGGTTGGCGCCGGAGACGGGAACGATCTCGGCCGGAATGCCCATGTCCTCGGCCAGCAGGCGCGCCGTCTCGACGTCCGATCCGGTCTCCTTTGCCTGGGCGTCGAGCATGCCGTAAGGCGGATGGCTCACGTCGATGGCGATCAGGACCTTGCCGCGCGACTTGATGGCCGGCGGAATCTCTGCAGCCCCCGCCCAGGAGCTTCCGAAGCACATGCTCAGGGCCAGAGCCGCAAGCGCGGCTCTCTTGTTGATGTTCAACATTCGTATTTCCTCAGTTGTGATGGATGAATGACGTGGGAAACCGGCCTCAGAGCCCGTTACCGACGAATTGCTGCAGTTCAGGTGTCTGCGGATTGACGAGCATCTCGCCGGATCCGCTTTCCCAGACCTTGCCCTGATGCATGAACACGATCTTGTCGGCAACGGAGCGCGCGAAGGCCATTTCGTGCGTGACCAACATCATCGTCATGCCGGTCGCCGCCAAGCGTTCGATCGTCTTCAACACTTCGCCCGTGAGCTCAGGGTCGAGCGCCGAGGTCACCTCGTCGAATAGCATCAGCTTGGGCTTCATCGCGAGCGAGCGAGCTATCGCGACGCGCTGCTGTTGGCCGCCGGACAATTGCTCGGGGTAGCTGGCGAGCTTGTCCGACAAGCCGACCTGGGCCAATACGTCCGCCGCCATCTCCTTCGCCTCCGCGGCGCCGACTCCGAGCACCTTGCGCGGTGCCAGCGTGACGTTTTGCTCGACGTTCAAATGCGGAAACAGGTTGTAGCTCTGGAACACGATGCCGACGTCCTGGCGCAGCTTGCGCAGATTCACATCATCCTTGCCGAGATCGTAGCCGCAGACCGTCAGCTCGCCGCCATCGATCTTTTCCAGTCCGTTGACGCAGCGCAGCGCCGTGCTCTTGCCCGAGCCGCTTCGACCGATCAGCGCGACGACCTGCCCTGAGGTGACTTCGAGGTCGATGCCTTTCAGCACCTCGAGTGGACCGAAATTCTTGCGAACCCCATGAAAGCGCACCATGGAAGCTTTCGGCTTCTCAGCTTGCCTATTCTCTCTGGCGACAGACGCCGGCATGGAAGGTTGAATGTTCATTGGCGTCCTCGCTCAGGTTCTATGGAGCTTCTGCTCGAAATGGCGAGCCAGCATGGACATGGGGAAGCAGATGATGAAGTAGACGACCGCCGCAAGCGTGAAGACGACAAAGGGCTTGAATGTCGAATTGTTGATGACCTTCGCCGAGTAGGTCAGATCGAAGAAGTTGATCACCACCGCGTAAGAGGTGTTCTTCACGATCTGCACCAGGAAGCCGACAGTCGGCGGGATCGCGATGCGCAGCGCCTGCGGAAGAATGATGTAGAAGAAACGCTGGAGCGACGTGAACGCCAGACATTCCGCCGCTTCCCACTGGGTCTTCGGCACCGCCTGGATGCAGCCCTTCCAAATCTCGCCGAGGTAGGCGGCCGAATAGAGCGTCATCGCAACGCTCGCCGCAACCAGAGCCGGCACATCGAAGCCACCGATGCTGAGGCCGAAATAGACCACGAACATAATGACCGGGAGTGGCACGCCCTGAATGAACTGGACGATTCCGCCTGTCACCGTCTTCGTTACGCCACTGCCGGTCGCGCGAGCAACGGCGAGAGGGAGCCCGAGAATGGTTCCGCCGACGAAGCCGAACAAGGACAGCACGAGGGTCCAACCCGCTCCGCGGAAGATGTAGGTGAGTTGCTCGACAGTCAATCCGAACATGGCCAAGCCCTCAGAGCGGAGTCCGCAGGCGGCGACGACGGGGGAACGAGACCCCTGCAACGCCGAGCAGAACGAGTCGAAGCAGTGACGCGAGCGCCAGGTAGATCACCGCGATCACGAGATAGACTTCGAACCCGCGGAAAGTGAAGGACTGGATCATGTAGGCGGCGCCGGTCAATTCTTCCGCCGATATCTGCGACATGATCGAGGTAGCGAGCATCATGAGCACGAACTGACTGACGAGAGCCGGGTAAACGCGCTCCACCGCTTGCGGGATCTGTATGTAGATGAGCGATTGCGTGGGGGTGAGCGCCAGACATGAGGCCGCCTCGAGCTGACCACGCGGAATGCTCCTGAAGCCGGCCCGCATGATCTCGGCCGTATACGCACCGACATTGATGACGAGGGCGACGACCGCAGCCGCAAAGGGACCGATTCGGATTTGCAAGACGGACAATCCGAAGAACAGCCAGAACGCCTGAATGATCAGAGGCGTGTTCCGGATGCCCTCGACATAGATTGTTGCAAGCCGTCGCAGCCAAGGCGCCCCGCGAAGGCGGGCCACGGCGCAGGCCGTACCGAGGATGAAGCCCGGGATGATCGATGCGGCAGTCATTCCGACCGTGAGCCAGACGCCGTGTACGAGCTCGGGCCAGTAGTCCCGCAGGAACGAAAAGTCGAATTCATAGGAAGACATGACGGCGCTTCGTCACTCGCCGGAAGCCGCAGCATCGTAGGCCGGGCAATTTTTCAAGTTCAACGAGTTGCAGAATTCGCGAAGTCGCATCAATCCAAGGTCCCTTCCCTGCCCCGACTCTTTTTCACCGAGCCCCAGTTGACTTCCGGGCACCTATCATGAATGAATATTGCATGCAATAGCCATTTTTTCTTGGAAAGTCCCCATGAAGCCGAAGACGACGTCTCCCCTGATTCAGCTCAATCCAACCGACAATGTCGGCGTGGCGTGCAGGCACATCGAGGCAGGTACGACGATTAATTTCGGCGACGTCACTGTCACAGCCCGAGCAGACATCCCGAGCGGACATAAAATGGCGCTGCAACCGATCCATCAAGCGCAGCCCGTCCTGAAATATGGCCAGACCATCGGTGTTGCGACAACGGCGATCGAAGCAGGCGATCATGTCCACCTGCAGAATCTCGGCATGCAGGAGAGCAGCGTAACGCATCACTTCGCGCAGGATGCGCGCCCGACGCCTCTTCTTCCGGAGAACGAGCGGCGAACGTTTCAGGGTTATGTCCGTCCGAACGGACTCGTCGGTACACGCAACTACATCGGGATCGTCACATCGGTAAACTGCTCGGCGACAGTCGCGCGCGCCATTGCGGACGCGTTCAATCGCGGCGGCTTGGCCGGATACGACAATGTCGACGGCGTGGTCGCGCTGACCCACGGCACGGGCTGCGCCATCAACATGAAAACGGAGGGCTATGCCTATCTTCAGCGCGTGCTGAGTGGCTATGCCCGCAATCCGAACTTCGCCGGCATCCTCATGATCGGCCTCGGTTGCGAAACCAACCAGATTGATCCGATCGTCAAGAAGTTCGGCCTGGAGGAAGGCCCGCTGTTGCGGACAATGACCATCCAAGGGCTCGGTGGCACACGGAAGACCATCGAGATCGCCTCCGACATCATTCGCGAGATGCTGCCCGAGGCAAATGCAGCCAAACGCACGAACGTACCGCTCGCAGGACTGAAGGTCGCGTTGCAATGCGGGGGCTCGGACGGATATTCGGGGATCTCGGCGAACCCTGCCCTCGGCTATGCCGCGGACCTGCTGGTCCGCCATGGCGGCACTGCCGTCCTGAGCGAGACGCCGGAAATCTATGGCGCCGAGCATCTGCTGACCCGCCGTGCCGTCACGCCGCAGGTGGCCGAACAACTCATGGACCGTATCGAATGGTGGCGGCGTTATACGGAGCGCCACGACGCCGAGCTGAACAACAACCCCTCCCACGGCAACAAGCTCGGTGGCCTCACAACGATCTTGGAGAAATCCCTCGGCGCAGTCGCCAAGGGAGGCTCCATGCCGCTGGAAGCGGTCTACGAATACGCCGAGATTATCGACAAGGCCGGTTTTGTGTTCATGGACACGCCTGGTTATGATCCCGTCGCCGTCACGGGTCAGGTTGCAGGTGGTTGCAACGTCATCGTGTTCACGACGGGTCGCGGCTCCGTCTCCGGCTTCAAGCCGGCGCCGTGCATCAAGGTTGCGACCAATGACGAGATGTACGAACACATGAGCGATGATATGGATATCAACTGCGGGGGAATCATCACCGGAGAAGATACGCTCGAGGCAGCCGGCCAGCGCATCTTCGAGAAGATCATTGCGACCGCCTCCGGGGAGCATACGCTCAGTGAAGATTTTGGATTTGGGGATAACGAATTCGTGCCATGGCAAATCGGAGCCGTAACCTGACCCGAAAGGCCTCGGAGAAACAGCCCGCTTCGGGCACCGCGGCCTATATGATGATCGCCAACCAAATCCGGAAAGCGATCAAGGGCGGCTCCCTCCCGAAGGGAGCCGTTCTGCTTGAGGGGCCGCTTGCGGCCCTTTTTGGCTCCAGCCGCTCACCCGTGAAGCGCGCACTCGCCTCGCTGGAAGAGGAGAGGCTGCTGAGCAGTTTCGACGGGCGCGGGCTTCTGGTCGGCAGGACTGCCGAGCCAAATCGCATAAAGATCACGCCCGCCATGCTGCAGCTTGAGGCGGAAGGAGCCATCAACGCCAAGAGCTTCAACGCCAAGAGCTTCGCTTGGCAGCCATATTACTACGACTTCGAGCGGGAAATCATCCTGCGCTCGGTCTTCGGCCGGACGCGCGTGAACGAACTGGCGCTGGCGCGGCATCTGCAAGTCGGGCGCACGGTGGCGCATGACCTGTTGATTCATGCGCGCGAGGTCGGCATCGTCCACAAGGACGACCGCTCCCACTGGTGGATCGTGCCGTTGGACAAGGCGCGGTTTGAAAATCTCTATCAATTGCGGATCCTGCTCGAGCCGGTGGCACTGGCAAGCGCGATCGGCTACATCCCTGAACAGAAGCTGGGCGAGATCGAGGATCGCCTCAAGCGCGCAGCACGGGATTTTCCCGACGTGAGCGGCGCCGACCTGGACGTCCTGGAGTCGGACCTGCACATCGACTGCAACAGCTACGGTCAGAATCCGGAGATTCTGGAAGCCCTGAAGCGGACACGCTGTATCCTCGTCGCCGGCAAGCATATCCAGCTTGCCCTCAGTGACGACGCGAAGGTCGATCCTTTCACAGACGAACATCTCGAAATCGTCTCGGCGGTTCGCAAGCGGAATTCTGCGACCGCACGTCGCAAGCTGGTTCGTCATCTGGAATTGTCGGCGGAGAAAGCTGCACGGCGTCTCACGGCCTTTCGCGACAGTCAGAAAATGACTGAACTTCCCTACATCCATGACTAATGCCAGCCGTCACAAACTAGCTGCCCCGCAGCTGGCGCACCGCGCAATATGAATTCGCTGCGCATCAGTTTCTCCTCGCCGGAAGGCCCGCTCATCGTGCTTTAGCTACCGTACACCGCATGCGGCAGCCACAGCGTCAGGGCGGGCACGTAGGTGATGATCATCAGCACGATCAAAAGCAGAATGAGGAACGGCAGAACGCCGCGCACGACCTCACCGATGGGCGCACGCGAGATCGTCGAGAGGACGAAAAGATTCAACCCGACCGGCGGATGCACCAGCGCGATCTCCATGTTGTGGGTGAAGATGATGGAGAAGTGTACGGGATCCACACCCAGCGCCGGCAGGACCGGCGCGAGCAGCGGGAGCACCAGCAACAGCGTCGCGATCACTTCGAGGAAGCAGCCCAGCACGAGCAACAGCACGTTGATCGTCAGCAGGAACTGCCAGGGGGCCAGATTGCGTGCCAACACCCATTTCACGAGCTCTGCCGGTACGCCCGAGGCCGTCATCCAGTGGCCGAACGCCAGCGCCGCCGCTACGATCAACATGATCGCTCCCGCGCTTTTCAGCGCGTCCGCAACCACCCACAATGTCTCTGACCAATGAAAGCCCCGGTAGTAAGCCAGACTGACCAGGAGCGACACCACCGCGGCGATGGCGGCGGCTTCGGTCACGGTTACGACGCCGCCATAGATGCCGACGAGCACGATGACCGGCACGATGAGCGCCGGTATCGCCCTCACCGTCACGCGAAAGCGCTCGTTTAGCGGCAGTTTCGGCTCGGCCGGGAATTTCCGCCGTCGCGCGTCAAACCAGACCCAGCAGAAGAACACGGTCGCTTGCAACAGACCGGGCAATAGGCCGGCCAGGAACAGGCGCGGCACCGACTGTTCGGCGACGATGCCGTAAAGGATCAGCGCCAGCGACGGGGGAATGACAATGCCGATGGTGCCGGACGCGCCGACCACGCCCAGCGCAAAGCTGCGCGGATAGCCTTTCTCGATCATCGCCGGCACCAGGATGGTACCCATCGCGAGCGCAGTCGCAACCGAAGAGCCGGAGATCGCCGCAAACAGCGTGCAGGCCACCACCGTCACCAGCCCGAGCGAACCACGAATGCCGCCGAGCCAGGCTGCGGACACGTCGACCAGCGCCTTGGCAACGCCGCCGTAACGCATGAAGGTCGCCGCCATGACGAACAGTGGCAGCGACATCAAGGTCGGCGAATTGAGGTGATCGATCACGACTTGCGCGACGCCCACCAGCGGATCGCCGGATGCGATGTAGAGAACGGCGGCGCACAGGCCAAGAACCAGGAAGATCGGCATGCCGACCGCCAGGAGGCCGAAGAACAGCAGCAATAGCAGGAAGACCGACATCACTGCGCCCCCGCCTGCTCCAATGGCCTCAGTCCGCGCCCGGCGGCAAAGAGCCTAATCCGCCGGCCCGTTCGTGCTCGGGAATGTGGCCGACGGTCATCGTCTCGGCATCGAAGGCAAAGAGATAACGGTAGAGTCTTGCCAGATAACGCCCGCTCATCAGGAGCGCCCCGGTCGGGATCGCCGCGGAGTAAAGCCACATCGGAAACTGCAGGTCCGATGAACTGCGTTCATCCAACTGCCAGGAGGTCGCAACGATGCTCCAGCCGTACCAGGTGAGCCCGGCGCAGAACACTAGCGCAGCCATGCAATTGAGCACCTCCATCCAGCGCTGCACACGAGCAGGAACGGCCCTCAGCACGAGATCGGGCCGGACGTGGCCGTCTGTGCGCACCAGTTGGGACGCCGCAAGCATGATGCCCCAGACGATCAAATAGACGATTACCTCCTCGGCCCAGGAAATCGCATAGCGCGGCGCGATATAGCGGCCGGCGACCTGCACCACCCCGACGAGCATTGCCAGGATCCCGAGCAGGCCGATCAGGAACCGCTCGGCCTTGTCCCACCACGCCTCACGCAAGAGCTGCTTCCTTTCGAGGAATCCCTCTCAGCTGTGGCCGCCGACCGCATCGCTGACGAGCTTGACGATGTCGGCCGACAGCTTGGCGTCACGGATCAGATCGGCTTGCGCGGCAATCATGCGCTTGCGATCAGCGGCGAACTGCTCCGGCGTCGGGTCGACAAAGGTCACACCGTGCGATTTCATGGTCTCGCGCGCGTCGGCCTGCGATTTCGCCGACATCGCCCGGTAGCGATCGATATTGGCCGACCAGACGTCGCGCATCAGCTTGCGGTCGGCCTCTCCGAGCTTCGACCAGAATGCGTCGCTGACCTGGGGAATGTAATTGGCGAAGAATTGATGGTCCGCGTAGGAATATTTCACCCCCGCTTCCCATAGCTTGGCCGAGTTGCAACTCTCGTCCGAGCTGACGAAGCCATCGAACGTCCCTTGCGACAGAGCGAGCGGAACGTTCGGCCACGGCGTCACGTTGGGGATCGCGTGCACGAAGGCGATGCGCCAGGAAATGCCCGCGCCGCCGGGACTGCGGATCTTCAGTCCGTTGAAATCATCGAGCGTCCGGATCTCTTTCTTGGTCGTGTACCAGTTCTCGTTGCCGAGCTCGAGCCAACGGCCGAGAATGTGCGAGTGTACCTTGGCCTCGATCTGTTTGCCGACGAGTTCTCCCGGAGGGCCGTCGACACAACGGCGAATGACATCGACCGGTTGGCCGTAAAGGGCGGGCAGCTGGGCGAAATCGGAATCCGGGACCAGCCCGGTCAGGGTCCAGGTCCCCGGCGCGGCCATGTCGACCTGCCCCTGGATCAGCGCTTTGGTGACGTTGAGATCGGCGAATAGCTGACCAGAGTGAAACACCTCCGACTTGATCCTGCCCCTGCTCGCTTCGTCGAGCTTGGCCACGTAGTCGACAATCGCCTGATTGCGCGGGTGCGAAGGCGCCGTATCAAGCGAGCAGCGCAACTTGATCGTATCGTCTGCCCGAGCCGGGCGGAGCAGATAAGGCGTCGCCAGCGCCCCTGCCGCGCTTCCCATGAAGGCACGCCGATTCCATTTGGAAACCATTGTCGTCCTCCCTGACACTTTTTGTATGTTGGTCTAACGATTGCGCCGGTGGCGATCATTTGCAACGAAATTCCAGCGCACGGGCCGTCGTCCATTCGGCCAAGGCACCGTTGCCCTGTCATGATGCTGCATTGCAGCCGGGCACGCGTTTGGCTTTCAACTCAGGACACGTCTGGCCATGCCGCAGATGGGGACCGGGCGTCCAACAAGGTGCTGAAGCGTTCGCTGCACGCGAGTGAGCGCGAACAGATCTCAAACGATCACCGGATCGAGATCACGTCGGACGTGCCCAAGCGCAACGTTTGTTCGCGACCGGACATCCTGTATGATCATTCGCGAGGCAGCTTGTTGGAGGATCGAGATGAAGGCTTTCATCCTTGCCTGCGTTGCGACAGTCGTATTCGCAGCGATTGGCGTCGTCGTGCTCGACCGCGTACAGGAGCCCGTCGCAGAAGCTTTTTCGACGACGGGCGTGCGTCTGTAGACGAGGCTCCGCCAGCTCTATTGGGCTGCGGATGCAGCATGACGCGGCTGCGGCTGAGAATCGTCCGGGCCGCTCCGTGCCGGCTGCTGGTCGAGCCACAAGCTGTGGTGTTCGCGCGCCCAGTTGACATCAACCTCACCCGATCCCATCGCCTCGAAGGCTCCCTCCATACCGATTGTGCCGATATAGATATGAGCGATCATTACCGCGATAAACAGCACGGCCACGATGGCGTGAACGATCTGGGCAATCTGCATACCCTCGATTCCCGTCAGGAAGAACGGGAACATGAGCTGATACCCGGTCGCCGCAACCAGACCTCCACCGATCACAACGATCCAGTAGATCCCCTTCTGTCCCGCGTTGAAGCGGCCTGCGGGCGGATGATCATGTCCGATCAGGCCGCCTCCCCGCTTGATCCACTCCACATCCACCTTGTTCGGGATGTTGCCGCCGATCCACATCAGGAAGATCAGAACGACGCCAATCGTGAAGGGAAAGCTCAGATAGTTGTGGGCGAATTTCGCCCATTGCGACCAGTCCGAGAAGGCGTCAAATCCAATCAGCGGCAGCAACAGCGGCCGGCCGAAGGTGATGTTCAGGCCAGAGATCGCGAGGATGACGAAGCAGGTTGCGGTCATCCAGTGCACGAAGCGCTCAAAGAGGTTGAACCGCACGATGGTGCGGCCGGATCGTCCGCTTTCGAGGCGGATCATGCCGCGCGTCAAATAGAAGATCACGAGAACGGCCAGCATGCCGAGGATGGCAATCCCGCCGATCCAGCGCAACACGACAGTGCGGAATTCGCGCCACTCGCGGCCGGCCGGTTGGATCAGCACGCCGGAACGCTGGTCGGGAATGCTGACGCGCCCCTGGATCCGGTCCATCTCCTGGAACAACTGGCGCTCGTTGACCGAGCTCGCCTGTGGATTGATCTGCTGGGCAGATGACGGCGCGGGAACTGCCATCATCAGCAGACACAACGCCCATGCGCCGATGGCTGTCCGAATGAACCTTCCAAATGACGGCATGAACTCCTCCTCGGCATTTGGGCCGCGTGACCGCGGCCTGCTTCAGGACTCGATCGTCTCGCGATAGGCGGTCTTCCAGCCCCACGCGCCTGAGCCGTAGCCGCGCTTCAGCACACGCTCCTTGTAGATCTGGGCGATGATCTCGCCGTCGCCGGCGAGCAGCGACTTGGTCGAGCACATCTCGGCGCACAGCGGCAGCTTGCCTTCGGCGAGACGGTTCGCACCATATTTCTCGTATTCCTCCTTGCTGCCATCGGCCTCGGGGCCGCCCGCGCAGTAGGTGCACTTGTCCATCTTGCCGCGCGAGCCGAAATTGCCGATCTTCGGGTATTGCGGCGCGCCGAACGGACAGGCGTAGAAGCAGTAACCGCAGCCGATGCAGAGATCCTTGGAGTGCAGAACCACGCCGTCGGCGGTGGTGTAGAAGCAGTTCACCGGGCACACCGCCGCGCAGGGCGCATCCGTGCAGTGCATACAGGCCATCGAGACCGAGCGTTCGCCCGGCTTGCCGTCATTGATGGTGACGACACGGCGCCGGTTGATGCCCCAGGGGACCTCGTGCTCGTTCTTGCACGCCGTAACGCAGGCGTTGCACTCGATGCAACGGTCGGCGTCACAGAGAAATTTCATACGTGCCATCGTCGTTGCTCCTATGCCGCCGCGATCTGGCAGAGAGTGACCTTGGGCTCCTGCATGCCCGTGGCAGGATCGTAGCCGTAGGTAGTGATCGTGTTCGCGCTTTCGCCGAGCACGATCGGGTCAGTGCCCTTCGGATAGTTGCCGCGAAGATCCTTGCCCGCAAACCAGCCGCCGAAATGGAAGGGCATCCAGGCGACTCCCTTGCCGACCCGCTCTGTGACGAGCGCCTTCATTCTCGCCCTGGAATTGTTCTCGGCGCCCGTGACCCAGACCCAGCCGCCGTCCCTGATGCCGCGGTCGGCGGCATCGGCAGGATTGATCTCGATGAACATGTCCTGCTGCAACTCGGCGAGCCAGGGGTTGGTGCGTGTCTCCTCGCCGCCGCCCTCGTATTCGACCAGACGACCGGACGACAGGATGAGCGGGAACTGTTTTGCGATTCCCTTCTCCACCGCCGCCTTCTGGACGGAGAAGCCGATATTGGGCATTCGGAACTGCTTGGCGTCGGGCAACGTCGGATATTTGGCAACAAGATCGACGCGCGGCGTGTAGATCGGCTCGCGGTGAACCGGAATGGGATCGGGCAAACCGAACGCATTCATGCGCGCCTTGCCGTTGCCATAGGGAACACAGCCATGCGCCAACGCGACACGCTGGATGCCACCCGAGAGATCGAGCGCCCACGACACCGTGTCGGGATTGGCCGGATTGATCTTGTTGATGACAGCCATTTCGGCTTCCGTGAGCTCGGTGTCCCAGCCGAGCTTCTTCAGGCTTGCCAGTGTGAATTCCGGGTAGCCGTCCTGAATTCCCGAACCCTTCGAGTAGGAGCCGTCCGCAAGCAGGCTCACTTTCCGCGTTGTGCCGTCCGGCAGCTTCTCCTCGCGCTCGATACCGAAGCGCGGCCGGAACGTGCCGCCGCCATCCATCACATGCAGATTGGTGTTGTAGAGCAGCGGCGTGCCGGGATGCTTGACCTCCGGTGATCCCCAGCACGGCCAGGGCAGACCATAATAGTCGCCACCGACCTCGGGATCGTCCTTCGGCGCCCGCATCGTCAGCATGTCGAACTTCGCCTGGTTCTTCATGTGCGCCTTGAGGCGCTCGGGCGATTGTCCGCAATAACCGGTCGACCAACTGCCGCGGTTCATCTCGCGCAGCACGTCCTCCGCCTCAGGCAGATTGTTCTCAACCTTGATGTTCTTGAACATCTGATCGGCGAAGCCGAACTTCTTCGCCAGGAGATAGATGATTTCGAGGTCATCCTTCGATTCGAAGATCGGCTTAACGATCTGCTCACCCCATTGCAGCGAGCGGTTGGAGGCGACGCGCGACCCCTTGCACTCGAATTGCGTGGCAACCGGGAGAATGTAGACGCCATCCTTCCGTCCCGCCTCGACGGAGAGCGAGGCCCAGGTCGTCGGGTGCGGGTCAGCGATGACAAGAAGCTCGAGCGCCTTCAGACCGTTGAGGGATTCCGGGATGCGGGTAATGCTGTTGCTGGCGTGTCCCTGCACGAACACTGCCTTCACATTGTCCTTCTGCGCGACCTGATCCTTGGGCAGCGTCACCGCTTCGAACCAGCGGGTCAGCGGAATGCCTGGCGTTTCCATGATCTGCTTGGAGTCGAAGCGCGACTTCAGGAAGTCGTAGTCGACCTCCCAAACCCGCGACCAGTGCTTCCAGGCGCCTTCGGCGAGGCCGTAGTAGAACGGCAGCGTGACAATATCGAGCCCCACATCGGTCGCGCCCTGCACATTGTCGTGGCCACGGAAGATGTTGGCGCCCATGCCCGCTCCGCCGACATTGCCGGTCATCAGCAACGCAATGCAGCTGGCCCGCACGTTGGCGGTGCCGACGGTCTTCTGGGTCTGGCCCATGGCCCAGATCAACGTCGCCGGCTTCTCGGTGGCGAACTTCTGGGCAACGCGCTTGAGCTGCTCGCCGGGAATACCGGTCACGCGTTCGACCTCCTCCGGAGGCCACTTCTCAACCTCCTTCTTGAGGTCGTCGAACCCGTAGACGCGCTGCCGGATGAATTCCTTGTCCTCCCAACCGTTCTGAAGAATGTGCCACATGATGCCGTACAGCACCGGGATATCGGTGCCCGGCCGCATCCGCACATAGTCCGTCGCATGCGCCGCCGTTCGCGTCAGACGCGGATCGATGACGATGAAGTTGGCCTTCTGCAGCTCCTTGCCCTCGAGCAGATGCTGCAACGAGACCGGATGGGCCTCGGCCGGATTGCCGCCCAGGATGACCTGGGTCTTGGCATTGCGAATATCGTTGTAGCTGTTGGTCATCGCGCCGTAGCCCCAGGTGTTGGCGACGCCGGTGACAGTGGTTGAATGGCAGATGCGGGCCTGGTGATCGGTGTTGTTGGTTCCCCAGAATGCGCCAAGCTTGCGGAACAGATAGGCGCCTTCATTGGTCATCTTGGCCGAGCCGAGCCAATAGACGGAGTCGGGGCCCGACTTCTCGCGCACGGCCTGAAGCTTGTCTCCGATCTCGTTGACCGCGATATCCCATGAGACGCGGGTCCACTGCCCGTCGACCAGCTTCATCGGATAGCGCAGCCGCCGCTCGCTGTGCACGAGCTCGCGCACGGAGGCGCCCTTGGCACAGTGAGAACCGCGATTGATCGGGGAATCCCAACTGGGCTCCTGTCCGATCCAAACCCCGTTCAGCACCTCCGCCGTCACGGTGCATCCGACCGAGCAATGCGTGCAGATGGTCTTGCGGACGGTCGCGCCTGCGGTGAGCGGTCCGGCCATCGCCGCTTCCGCCTTGCGCACGTTGGCGATCGGCAGGGTGCCGAGTGCGGCGAGCGCGCTTCCAGCAAGACCCGATTTGCGCAGGAAACTGCGGCGGTCGAGACCGCCGGCCTGACCTGCAAGGGACTCGACAACGGAGCCGTGGCGCAGGGAACGCTGGTTTGTTCGCTTGATGAGCACGGTCAGCCTCCCTTAGCCGGATAACGATTGACGCGGTAAAAGGCCTTGACGTGGTCGGTTTCCTTGTAGCGCGCCTTGCGCTTCTCATCGTTGGTCTCGCTATCGGCCTCAGCCGATCCGACCAGCGGTGTTGCGAGCGTTGCGCCGGCACCGGCCGTGCCGATGGCTACCTTGCGCAGGAAGTCGCGCCGACCGACCGTGGATTTCTCGTCTTCACTCATCGCATCTCTCCTGGACCTGCACGTGCGGGTCAGTTGGCGAATGTGAATGCTTCCGTCTCAATCTCGATAAAGGCGCGACCAAGCGCGCCGACTGCGCGATAGAAGCTCGCACTGTCGGCGTTCTCGATGTCGGCGAACAGCCGCCCCATCCAGGGCGCGAGGTGCTTCTCGAAGAACGCGCGTTGCGCGGCCGACGACGCCTCGAAGCGGCCGCCGGCGAAGCCCGCCATGATCTCGCACAGGACAGCCGCATGGTCCTCCGGCTCCGAATTGCTCGCTACGCGCTCGATCCCGAACGCGGCGAGATCGGCGCGAAGCCGCGACAGCGGCCGCTCGTTGAGAAATCCGGTCAGGTAGTAGGACGCATAGGGCAAGACCTCACCGCGGCCGAGACCTGTGAACAGATCGAAATATTCGCGCTCGACCTTCGCTGCGACCGCACCGGCAGCGGCGTCAGCCAGCGCCGCATGCGCGCGCCCAAGCGGCGTCGCGTCGCCGGCCAATCCAGCCAGTTGATCAAGCAACTGCTTCGACGGTGCTGTGGACAGAAGCGAGGCGAGCAGCAGATATTCCTGCGCGCGCGCCGCGTCCACCGGATCAATTGTTTCGGACAAGAGCGGCTCACCGTACAGATCGGGCCGCAGATCATTGCGCGATACACCGGTGGCCGCTTCGACTGCACTCACCCGTTGTGCGGGCACCTTGTTCCAGTTCGAAACCGAAGGCTGGCTGATACCGATTTTGCGCGCAAGCTGGGCTACGCCGCCGGCGGCGTCAATGGCTCGCTCAAGGCCGTCAT
The DNA here is from genome assembly GCA_023388935.1 of Pseudomonadota bacterium. Lineage (GTDB taxonomy): Bacteria > Pseudomonadota > Alphaproteobacteria > Rhizobiales > Xanthobacteraceae > Bradyrhizobium. The sequence continues at coordinate 55,542 of JAEWFG010000044.1, forward strand.
CGCGCACGTGGATCTCCCATCCAAGTCCCAGGTGCTTGATTTTGTTTTTGTTACAAAGCGCTTGATCGAAGCCTAGTCCCGGCCCCGCAGAGGGTCAATCGGCCGTCCATAGCCTGAGGCTATAGCTTTCGTCGGGGGTACCTAACGGGGCAGCGCGCCGCCATGCGTGCGGCGTCGAACGGGCTCACCTTCGCTCTCGATGGTTTCGACCATCATCGGTTGCGACGCAACAGGAACCGGGGCGAGTTCCGTCGCCTCGGATTTCTCGCCGACGACTTCGGCACTCGACGTCTCGGCTTGCGCCAATTCCCTCGGAGAATCCGCAGCTTCAACCGATGTTTCAGGCAGTGCCCCGGCCGCCTCGCGCAGGCCACCGACAATCCGGTCGACCAGCGCGGCCAGTTCGCCCTCGGAATAATCCAGCGGCCCAAAGCCCGGCATAGCCGTCGGATCGTTGAAGTCCCAAGCGTTCTCGGCAAGCCCGACGAAGTCGCGAATGGCGGGATCGGCGCTCCAGGCGCGACGAAGCGCCGCACGGGTCAGCTCCTGCGGTATCCCTTTGCGCAGGAACGCCTTGATGTCGGTCGCGGACGTGATCGAGTCCAGCGATGGCAAGCTAGAGAGGTCAAAGTCCGGATCGTCGTCATTCGCGCCAGGCGGCGGTGCCGACTGCACCTCGTCATGCGTTGCGGGATCCGGTTGCGTGGCTTTCGCCCTCGCCTCCCGCTTGCGACGGGACCAGCGTGCCAAAAATTCGTCGTCGCTCCGCTTATCCTCGCTCAATCGTGTCCGCCTTCATGCTGCCGGCGCGCCATCGCCTCCGGATCGGCCTTCCCCCGCTTGCGTTTGAAGAACTCCCGTTCGACGTGGTGCTCGGCAACGAAACTTTCAATCGTCTCGCGCAACACCGCCGGCATGGGTACAGCCTCGACAAGATTGGCACCGGCCTCGGTGAATGCCTCGCCCTCCGCAGGATCGGCGGTAACGGCAGCCACCGAGTAGGGCCAGACGCCTTCCGCAGGCGACAAAACGGTCCAGATGCTCGGACTGCCTGAAGCGAGATTGTCGCGATAGCGCGCCGTCTCGGAGCTGTAGAGATCGACCGTGGCACGGCCGGCATAGAACAGCGTCGTTCCGCCCTCTTCGCGGAGCACGGTCCAGGACTTTGTGTTCGGCTCGTCCGGCAGCACAGCGACGGCGCGCCAGACAAAGTCGGCCCAGGGCGAGGCCGCCTTCTGTCGCTCGACCACCACGCCGACGGGAATGCGCACGAGCGGCAGCGCGACCGGGCTCACGTCACCATCTCCAGATGTTTGATCGGCAGCCCCGTCAGCAAATTCTGCGGCTTCATCCGAAGCTTCTGATCGGAGCTCATCGCGAGAATGAGATAGACCGGCTCGCCCTGCATCTCGTCCGTCATCGCGCTCGTGTCCGCAAACGTCAGGCGAAACAATGAGAGCACGCGTCCGGTACTGCGATCGTCGAGCCGCTCGCCATGCCACAGACGGTCGCCGAGCGCGGTCGCATCCGCGTCGAGCCCGATATACCAGGTGAGCCGCGCGTCACGCAGCTCGCGCAACGGCTCGATGGTGACGTCGATCCCGAGCAGATGAGAGATCCAGCGCGCCATCGCCTGCGCCAGCCCCCTCGGCCCGCGGCCACCCGCGGTGAGGTCGAGGGCCATGTCGAACTGGTCGCTTCGCTGCCAATAGTCGTCGGCATTGTCCTCGCTCAATACGTCCAGCTGGGCATCGGTCATTGCCCCCAGCATCGACATCAGCGAGAGCACCGGGGTCGGGCTCTGCCCACCGACGATCTCTTCATCGCCAAGCAGCAGGGCCTGTTCGTGCGGCAGGATACGCTGTGTGCGGAAGAACAGCTCGGCTGCGCGCAGCACGAACGGATCATCGCAGCCATCGAGCGCGTTGCGCAGGATCACGTGCACGAGCTGATTGACGAACAGCGGCGGAAAATCATTGGCCCCCGACCGGACGATTGCAAGATAGGCAGCCTCCAGGGTCGGATGCCGCAGGAGGAGATCGCGAAACGCGAGCACGAACCGCCAGTTTTCCCGGGCATCCGCATCGACAATCGCTGCGATCTCGTCCGCGCGGACCGGCTGGCGCGGCGCGGCGAGCAGCTCGCGATGCAGCCGCCGCTCGACCGGGCATGCTTCGTCCGGCGGCATCAGCTCGGGACGGGCGAAGTAGGCCTTCAGAAACTCGTCGGTGACGCAAAGTCCGCCGCTCCCGTCGCGATCGAGCAGATGGTGGCCGCACGCGATCCAGAAATCGTTCATCGCTGCCGTGGCTCTTGGCTCATATCAGCAAGGTTGAGACCGTTGTCGGGCGCGACGTCATCCTCGACCTCCATGAACGAGAACGCCTTGCTGTGTCCCTGTCCTTCCCGCAGTTGCAGCCTGCGGAATGACTCGCGGACTTCACCGTTACTCACCGAGCGGTGGACGGCAATCAGCGAGCTGATCGGATGGATGCAGAGCGACCGCGCGAAGGCGACCTCCTCTTGCGCGGCCGTCTGCGCGGTTGCCAGGTCCGGCGCGCCGAAACGATCGACGAGTTGCCCGGCAAGGAGCTCGATCAGCGTCTGGCAGTCGTCCTCCGTCGCCGGCACAATCTGCACCAGCGTCGACCAGCCCCAGGATTTCACCCCGAGGAAGCCGCTGCGGAAGGCAGCGCGAGGCTTTCCGGTAAGCTTCGCCGGGTTCTGATCGCAGAAGCGGAAGGCGCCGGAGACAGCCCATTCGCCTGATAGGGCCGGCATGTCGAACACGAAGGTGTCGGAGGGGTCGAGCGCGATGGTGCGCAAGAGTTTCACAGCCGCGGTCCTCCGAGCTTCGGATCGAGCCAGGAGGGCGTGGCGAGCGCCTCGACCAGGTCGCTCCGGTCAGTCGTGCCGGTGGCGATGCGGCGCGTGAGGAGGTTGCCACGATCGTCGATCCGCAGGACGGTTTGCCGCTCGCGGGGAACCCGGCTGAGATAGTCGCGCGCGACGCTGTCGAAGCCATCGACCTGCCAGCTGTCGATCACCCGCATCAGGTGCCGCGCAAAGCTCTCGGTTACCTGCACGGCACCCGCTTCGCCAAACCCCTCCTCGTCCAGCGCAGACGCGAGCGGATGAACGCCGGGCCCTTGATCGCCCATTGCGACCGTCCGGATCATCGCGCCAAACACCAGCCAGGTGGGCGGCTCGTCCTCGCGCGCGGACGACGGCCATCCCATCCGCCCGCCGCCGACCAGCCCGCCGTCAATCGTGACGGCGTCAGGCCAGCCGACCGCGACCGTCTTGTTCGGCGGCGCGTAGGCGCGAAGCGCGTCAGTGAGCGCGACCATGCCGGCGTAAAAGGCGCGGCGCGAGGTGCTCAATGGTTCGCCCGGCTCGAGCACGACGGCAAATTCGGCCAAATCGAACCGCCCGACATAGACCAGCGTGCCGGCCCCGCTCTTGGGTGCAATGCGGCAAGCGTGGGTAAAGGCGTCTCCGCTCTCACGTAACCGGACGAGCGTGAATGGTGGCGGCAGCTGGATCTGCTCCGCCAGGGAAACTCGGCTGGTTGGGGTCGACGGCAGGGCCGTCCTCCACTTTCCTTTTCTGCCCGATAGTGAATATCTATACGAGGTGGAGGAATGGCGCGAGTCCGCAAGTCCGCGCCGCACTGACGGAGGATTCACCTGGAGCAGCCAGCGAAGACCGTCCTGATCTGTTCGTGTGAAGGCACGATGCGCTTGGATACGGCTGCGATTCGGCGCGGATGTCCCGACTGCGAGATCAAGAGCTTTCGTCATCTCTGCGGCACCGAGCTCGACCATTTCCGCAATGCCGCAAAGGCGGACGGCCCGCTGACGGTCGCCTGCACGCAGCAGGCTGCGCAGTTCACCAATGAGGTTGGAGAACGCTCTGGCGGGATCACCTTCGTTAACATCCGAGAGACGGCGGGCTGGTCGCGCGACGGCGTGAATGCGGGCGCGAAGATCGCGGCGCTGCTTGCTGCGGCTGCGATTCCTGCCCCGGACTATCCGCTGGTCACACTGTCGAGCGATGGCGTTATCCTGATCTACGGGCGCGATGAGGCCGCGATCGAAGCCGGGCGGCTGCTCGCAGATCACCTCGATGTCACGGTCATGCTCAAGCAGCCGGCCGACGTCACGCCGCCTGCCGCGGCAGTGTTCCCGATCGTGAGGGGTACGATCCGCAACGCGCGGGGACATCTTGGTGCATTCGAGCTCACGATCGACGACTATGCGCAGCCCCGCCCGTCGTCGCGCGACCGCTTCGTGTTCGACGCTCCCCGCAATGGGGCGACCTCGCGCTGCGATCTCTTGCTCGACCTCTCCGGTGGGGCGCCGCTGTTTCCCGCGCATGACCTGCGGGACGGCTATCTCCGCGCGGATCCCAAAGATCCCGCGGCCGTGCTGCGCATGGTCCTCGCCGCGCGCGATCTCGTCGGCCGTTTCGACAAGCCGAGATATGTCGACTTCACACCCAGCCTCTGTGCCCATTCACGCTCGGGGCTGACCGGATGCCATCGCTGCCTCGATCTCTGCCCGACCGGCGCGATCACGCCCGCCGGCGACCATGTCGCTGTCAACGCAGAAGTCTGCGCAGGTTGCGGGCAATGCGCAGCCGCTTGCCCCACGGGAGCTGCATCCTATGTGCTGCCGCCCGCGGACACGCAATTGCAGATCCTTCGCGCCATGTTGCTCGCCTATCACGCGGCCGGCGGCACGCATCCTGTGCTGCTGCTGCACGACAGCGGGCATGGCACGCCGCTGATCGATGCGCTCGCCCGTCACGGCGAAGGGCTGCCGGCCAACGTGCTTCCTCTTGCGGTCAACGAGCTGACGCAGGTTGGCCTGGAGACCGTCATCGGCGCGTTCGCGTATGGCGCGGCTGCCATGCGTTTCCTGCTGCGCGCCAAGCCGCAACACGGCATGACTGGATTACGGCTGACGATCGACATGGCAGAGACCATTCTTGCGGGGCTCGGATTTGACGGATGCCGCGTGGCCGCGATCGAAACCGACGATCCCGATGCCTTGGCTGAGCAATTGACGGGGATTGGAACCCTTGCCGGCATCGAAGAGCCCGCGACGTTCCGGACGGTCGGCAAGCGGGGCGATCTCCTTCGCTTCGGCTTGAGTGAACTGCATCGCCTCGCACCCGAGCCTGTTGACGTGATCGCCTTGCCGCAGGGCGCACCGATCGGTGCGATCACCGTCGACACCGGCGGATGCACGCTGTGCCTGTCCTGTGTTTCGGCCTGCCCAACCGGCGCGCTGCGCGCCGATCCCGAGCGTCCCGTCCTCAAATTCGTCGAAGACGCTTGCGTCCAATGCGGACTCTGCCAGAGCACCTGCCCTGAAAAGGTGATCCGCCTCAAACCGCAGGTCGACTTCCGGGCAAGGCGCGCGCCGGCGCAGGTGATCAAGGAGGAAGAACCGGCCCTGTGTGTTCGCTGCGGCACGCCTTTCGGCGTCAAGAGCACGATCGATCGGGTCGCGGCAAGGCTCGAGGGGCGGCATTGGATGTATCCTGCGGGGGACAGGCGGCTCGAAGCCTTGCGGATGTGCGCCGACTGCCGCGTTATCGTCATGAGCGAGCAACAGTTCGATCCGTTCAAGGGCGTTCCCGAGCGCGCGCCGCCCCGAACGACGGACGATTATTTGCGCCGACGCGAGAACAAGGATTAGCCACGGTTCTCTTGGCGCGAACTGATCTTCACCCGAGGACACCGCAAAGCGTTCACCACCAAATCGGGCTACTTCGACGTCGCGCGCCCCAGAAAGTCCGTGAGCGCGCGGCGATCCTCGGCTGAGCCGATGTGCTGCTCCGGCATCTTGGTGCCGGGCGTATAGGTGTTCGGCCCGATCTCGAACAGTCTTGAGACGGTCTCCGGCGTCCAGACGATGTCCATCGACTTGAGTGCGTCGGAGAAGCGATAACCCGGCAACGAAGCGATCTTCCGGCCATAGAGTCCGGCAAGCGTCGGGCCGGCACGCTGCACCTCCGTCTCGGATAATGTGTGGCAGGCGATGCAGGCCCTGAAGATTTCGGCGCCGTGATCGCCGGCATAGGCGGCGAGCGGGTCCGCCGGTGTGCCCAGCAGGTCCGAGCCGACCGCCGCGCCGGTCAGAGCATTCCAGCGCCTGATCTTGCCGTCAGCGCCGCCGGTCAGGAGCGTCGCGCCGTCGCGCAGGAATGCAACCGACCAGACCGGCGTGCCGGGCCCGACGAGCGTGCGCAGGACGCTTCGCGCCTTGCGATCGACGATCGCCACGGCGCCGCTAATTCCGGCCGCGGCGATCAAGGCGCCGTCTGGGGAGATGGTCAAGGCCACGATCGGCGCTGCCCCGGCCGCAACCTCGCCGTTCTCTTTGCCGTCGGCCGTCAGCATGCGCAGCTTGCCGTCCGCTGCGCCGGTGACAATTTCGCCATCAGGCGAAATGGCCACGGCATTCAACGGCGAGGCCATCGTAACGATCTCGGGGGTTCCGCCCGCCAGGTGCCAGATCCGCACCGTCAGATCGTAGCCCACGCTCACCAGCGACTGTCCATCGGGACCAAAGGCCACGCCATTCACGTTTTGCGAGTGACCTTCGAGTACACGCGTCTTACCGTCCGACAAGGATGAAAGCCGCACGGTATGGTCCCACGAGGCTGATGCGAGCTTCGTTGCATCGGGCGAAACGGCGAGCCCGGAAATGGGGCCTGTATGGCCTCCGAGAACCTGGTCGGGCTGCGGGCGGTCTGGCGTCCAGATAGCAATCTTACCGTCCCCACTGGCCGTTGCCATTCTTCCGTCTCCGAGGAAGGCAACCGCGTTCACCGCATCCGAATGGAAGCGAAGGACCTGCTGGGCGGACTCTGTTGCCAGGGACCAACGGATCGCTGCGGTGTCGAAGCTACCTGACAGAACCGTCTTGCCATCGGCCGAAACGGCGATCGCGCGGACAGGTCCGCCGTGTCCCGCCAGTTGCGCTCGCGCGGGCTGTAGCGCCAGGAACAGCAATCCCGTCAGAAGCGCAGTGGCGAGACGCAAGGTCAAACCTATCGCCGTTGGAGGCACCCCAAGGCTTGCATGCCAGGGAAACCTGCCTGACAAAAAAACCAGCCATTTGATCCAGCTCAACGAAGGGAGCTCGTATTCGGTTCCAGTTGCGACAATCGGCGCCTTGAATGGCGACCCGCGCGATCGCAGGTTTAGCGAAGGCCCCTCACGAGCCGAGGCCGAACATGCAAATGCACCCGAAAGCATATCTGCAGCTCATCGCGCGGTTGTGGCACTTTCGCGCTTTGCGACCGCGAAGCCGTGATCCCGCCACCCAGGAGGCGTCGACGCTGCTGATCTTCATCGTTGTCGTGCTGGCGCTACTGCTGGCTGTCCTCGAAGTCGACCTCCACCGTGCGCTGCTTCAATCCTTCGGTCTAGCCGGCGATCTTGGGATCAGTCCCATTTTCATGAGCCCTTGAGGCACCGCCACGAGCTGATCAGCCGCCCGACGCATCGGGCTGTTCGAAGTCATACAAGCTGCACCACACCTCGAACTACAGTTCGTGCGGACGCGACGGCAGCGTTCTCCTACCGCTGTGTTTCCCTTGGAAACACCAGGGATCGATCTTCGAAATCTTCAACAGCCAGTTTGCTTTGTTGCGCCGCCTTGTGCATCTCTTGCAGTGACGGCAACCCTACTCCCACCGTGTGAGCCGCCGATGGTGGGTGTGCTCGCGGCACGCTCGTTGCGGCAGCGAAGAGCGCGAGGGCCGTCAGGCCGGAGATCATCAAGAGCTTCATGCGAACCTCCGTTGGTTCTGAGAGTGTCGAAGCTCCGAGTAGTGCAAGACTCGAGGCCGCCGTGTGAGACGCTTCACATCTCTCCGTTTCTTGATTTTTCTTGATCGCTATAGAGGCCGCCCTACTTCTTCGACCGACCCTCGCCATCTCTGCGTTCGCACCCAATGTTCGCCGTTGAACTCATGCACACGTCCAAAGCCTTCCACACGATGGTCTGCAACAGGCTTGAGGTGATCTGCCATGAAGACCTGGACGCGCTCGCGGCGCCGCACGTCTTCCCGTTCGTCGCCGCATCGCTCGCCGCATCACGGGAGCGGTACAGCAAGAACATCGGTGAAGCCCGGTTGATGGTGAGCAACGCTATCCGCATCACGTGCCGGTCCCCGAAGTCCCGCGTGGGCTGCCACTTCGCCGCCGCCATCGGGCTCCCGTCGATGCTTGAAGACAGCACACCATCGAGGGCAAGACGATGGGTGGCGGTCTCGATCACTTCCGCAAGGAAGGCGCGAAGCTGATCCCGCCGCCAAACGCGCCGGACCCATACATCGAGGAAGCCTATCGGTTGTGGGCGCTCAAGCAGCGGAGTAAGTGAGCCCTATAGGTCGTCAGCAGAAGCGTCAGCGTGATTATCGTTTCCGCTGTGTTCGTTTGCGGCTGAGCCGTTTAGCGTTTGCCGCCACCTTCCTTCGGTATTGCTCAACAATCTTGTCGCCGGATGCGCCAGCCATCAGGCTTGTACCGGCCTTCGCCGCCGCAA
>JAEWFG010000062.1 GCA_023388935.1 Pseudomonadota bacterium
GATCAGTCTCTGGTTTGACCAGAAGCGCGGCATGGCGATCAGCCTGGCGCTGAACGGTGCGAGTTTTGGCGGCATCGTCGGCGTTCCGCTGCTGGTGACGCTGATCGGCCAGATCGGCTTTGCCAGCGCGATGTATGCTGCCGCCGGCGCCATGCTGGTACTGCTCCTGCCGGTGATCCTCGTTCTCGTCGGCCGCCCGCCCGATCTCCACGGCTGGTATCCAGCGGCGAAGACCAAGCCGCAATCGTCGAGGGACATTCGAAAAGCTGCGCTGCGCGACGTCGGCTTTCTCACGGTGACGATCGCGTTTGCGCTGGTGCTGTTCGCCCAGGTCGGCTTCATCGTGCACCTGATCTCGTTCCTCCATCCCGTGATCGGCCGCGAGCGCGCCGCTGTTGCCGTTGCGGTGCTGACCGCGATGGCGGTGGTCGGCCGCGTGCTGTTCTCGATGGTGATCGACCGCCTCAACCAGCGGCTCGCTTCCGCGCTGTCGTTCCTGAGCCAGGCGGCGGCGCTCCTCGTCGTCATCAACCTGCACAACGACTATGTGCTGATCGCGGCCTGTGCGGTGTTCGGCTTCTCGGTCGGCAACTTGATTACGCTGCCGTCGCTGATAGTGCAGCAGGAGTTCGACTCCGCCTCGTTCGGCGTGCTGATCAGCCTGAATACCGCGATCAACCAGGTGACCTACGCGTTCGGTCCCGGCGTCGTCGGTTTCCTGCGCGATTTTTCCGGCGGCTATTCGCTGCCGTTCTATCTGTGCATTGCGCTGGAGGTGGCGGCCGCGGCGCTGATCATGGTGCGCGGGACGCATCACGCGAGGATTTCGTAGAGGCGCGACGGCGCCTCAACACCTTCGTCATTGCGAGCCACCGGGTCCGCGCGTAGCGCGGCCCGATGACAGGCTCCGCGAAGCAATCCAGACTGTCTCCGCGGAAGCAGTCTGGATGGCTTCGTCGCTGCGCTCCTTGCAATGACGAGGGAGTGAGAGCGGGGCTTACGCCTCCCGTTGCCTCAGCAAATCCTCCAGATCCAGTCGCTTCGTAAACATCGTCAGCTTGCCGTCCGGCCCAAACGGCCATTGCTCCCTCGGCCTGTCCCAATACAGCTCGACTCCATTCTGGTCCGGATCGCGCAAATACAGCGCCTCGCTGACGCCGTGGTCGCTGGCGCCGTCCAGCGCGATGCCGGCCGTGAGCACGCGGTGCAGCGCATCCGCCAGCGCCGGTCGCGTCGGATAGAGGATCGCGGTGTGGAAGAGCCCGGTCGTCCCCGGCGGCGGTGGCGAGCCGCCCTTGCTTTCCCAGGTGTTGAGCCCGATGTGGTGATGATAGCCGCCGGCCGAGATGAAGGCGGCGCTCGAGCCCAGGCGTTGCGTCACTTCGAAGCCGAGTACGCCGGAATAGAAGCCAAGCGCACGATCGAGATCGGCGACCTTGAGGTGAACGTGGCCGATCCTGGTGTCGGCGTTGACGGCTGGGGTTTGCGACATGTGGTTGCTCCGTTGCTGAACTCCACATAGGCCCGCCTCCGGGACAGTGCTACTGGCCCATCCCGAAACCCATCGTTTCCAGATGCGCAATTGCGCATCCGGATCGCCAGCTAAGAGAGCTCCGGCACCTCGCCCTCGGGCAGCTCGAACTCAAACGTGTTCAGCGTCATCGACACCAGCGTGTAATAGCCGCACAGCCCGATGACCTCGACGACGCCGCGTTCGCCGAGCAGCTTGATCGCGTCGTCGTAGAGACGCTTCTCGACACCGTGGCCTTCGTGCAGCGACTTTGCCAGATCGTAGATGATCCTGCCCTTGGGATCGTCGAACTCCGGCGTGCGGCGATCGCGGATCGCGTCGATGATCTCTGGCTTCATGCCGCCCTGGAGCGCGAGACGCTTATGGGCATACCATTCGTATTGTGCGTTCCAGTGCCGCGCCGTCACCAGGATCGCGATCTCCGAAAGCTTTGCGGGAAAGACCGTATCGAAGCGCAGGACCTCGCCGAGCCGAGTGGCGTGACGGGCCATCTCCGGGCTGTTAAGCCAGGCCATCATCGGCGCCGGCGGCTTGCCGCGTTTGCCGGCAATCGACTCGTCGTAAGTTTGCCGCTGGCTGTCGTTCATTTCGCCAGGCGAAAGGAGTTTCAGGCGCATTGTTGTTTCCTCTTTGTTTTCAAGCCTCGCCGTGGCGGCGACTATAGCCGAATGCAGGTCGGCGTGCGTAGCCGCGAGGGCTACGGAAGTGGTTGAATTCCACGGTGTGATGGCCCAGAGTCATCCGCAACAAGTCGATTGTGATTGATGGAAACGACCATGAGCGAAACTGAAGCCGCCGATCTCGAAGAATTCCGCAAGCAAACGCGTGCCTGGCTGGAGGCCAACTGCCCGCCGGAGATGCGCAAGCCCGCAACATCCGACGCCGACGTGTTCTGGGGCGGACGCAACGCGAAATTCTCGTCCGAGCCGCAGCGCATCTGGTTCGAGCGCATGCGCGACAAGGGCTGGACCGTGCCGGACTGGCCGAAGGAATATGGCGGTGGCGGCCTGAGCGCTGCCGAGCACAAGGTGCTGCGCGCGGAAATGGCGAAGATGGGCGCCCGCCCGCCGCTGTCGAGCTTCGGTATCTGGATGCTCGGGCCGGCGCTGCTGAAATACGGCACTGAGGCGCAGAAGAAGGAGCACCTGCCGAACATCGCGGCGGGTTTGATCCGCTGGTGCCAGGGTTATTCCGAGCCGAATGCCGGCTCCGATCTGGCCTCGCTCCAGACCCGCGCCGAGAGCGACGGCAACGATTTCGTCATCACCGGCCAGAAGATCTGGACGTCCTATGCCAACTACGCCGACTGGATCTTCTGCCTGGTGCGCACCGATCCCGCCGCGAAGAAGCACGACGGCATCAGCTTCATCCTGTTCGACATGACTTCGAAGGGCGTGTCGACCAAGCCGATCCTGCTGATCTCCGGCTATTCGCCGTTCTGCGAGACCTTCTTCGACAATGTCCGCGTGCCGAAGTCGCATGTCGTCGGCACTATCAACCGTGGCTGGGACGTCGCGAAATATCTGCTCCAGCATGAGCGCGCGATGATTTCGGGCATGGGCGAGCGCGGCGTCGGCCGTCCGCTCGGCCAGATCGCGGCCGATTCCGTCGGCTCCGATGCGCAAGGCAAGCTCGATGATGCGATGCTGCGCGGCAAGATCGCGAGCTTCGACGTCGATGAAGCCGCACTTGCGGCCTGCGCCGAGCGCGCGGTCGATCTCGCCAAGGCAGGACAGGCGCATCCGGCGTTTTCGTCCGCGATGAAGTATTATGGCACCGAGCTCAACAAGCGCCGCTACGAGATCCTGATGTCGGCCGGCGGCGTCGATGCCTTGGAATGGGAGAGCGAACGCTCGAAGCAGGGCGCCCGCCCGCGTGCCTGGCTGCGCACCAAGGCCAACTCGATCGAAGGCGGCACCAGCGAAGTGATGCTCGGCATCGTCGCCAAACGCATCCTCGATCTGCCGGGAGCGTGAGGCACACTTCAGCAGCACGTCATTCCGGGGCGCGCGAAGCGCGAGCTAAGATGCGCAATTGCGCATCTGAGAATCCATCTCCCGATCGTGGTTATGGATTCCGGGCCTGGCCCTTCGGGCCATCCCGGAATGACGAAGATCAAACAGATTTCGAATCGGAAACACCATCATGGCCCTCGTCCTCACCGAAGAACAATCGATGCTCCGCGATTCCGCTCGCGGGTTGATCAGCGACAAGGCGCCGGTGTCGCACCTGCGCGGCTTGCGCGACTCCAAGGATCCCACCGGCTTCTCCAAGGAGCTGTGGCAGTCCTTCGCCGAGATGGGCTTTGCCGGCCTGCTGGTGCCGGAAGAGTTCGGCGGCAGCGGCCTCGGCTTCGTCGAGGCCGGCGTAGTGATGGAAGAGATCGGCCGCACGCTGATGCCGTCGCCCTTCCTCGCCACCAGCGTGGTTGCGGCCTCGGCGCTGAGCCGCGGCGGCAATGCCGCGCAGAAGTCGGAGTATCTGCCGAAGATTTCCAACGGTTCGCTGCTCGCGACGCTCGCGATCGACGAGGGCGCAAAACATCGTCCGCTCCAGACCAGCCTGCAGGCCGTGCGCGCCGGCAACGGCTTCAGGCTCTCAGGCGCCAAGGCGCTTGTCGTCGACGGCCATGTCGCCGATCTCTTCATCGTCGCTGCGCGCACCGCGGGCTCCGCCGGCGAGCGCGAGGGGCTGACGCTGTTCCTGGTCAACCCCAAGGCCAAGGGCGTCGCGGTCGAGCGCACCATCATGGTCGACGCGCACAACGCGGCGCGAATCGAGCTTGCGAATGTCGAGGTCAATGCCGACAGCGTACTCGGCGAGGTCGATCAGGGCGCCGGCCTGCTCGACGGCGTGCTCGACATCGGCCGCGGTGCGGTCGCCTCCGAAATGGTGGGCCTGAGCGACGAGGTGTTCAACCGCACGGTCGAGTACCTGAAGAGCCGCAAGCAGTTCGGCAAGCTGATCGGCGAGTTCCAGGCGCTGCAGCACCGAGCCGCCGAGCTCTATGTCGACATCGAGATCACCCGCGCCGCGGTGATGAAGGCGCTTCAGGCGCTGGACGGCGATGTCGCCAAGGCGGCGTCGTCCGTCGCAGTGGCAAAAGCCCGCGCCGGCACCACCGCCACGCGCGCGGTGCAGGAAGGCGTGCAGATGCATGGCGGCATGGGCATGACCGACCAGTTCGACATCGGCTTCTTCATGAAGCGCGCGCGTGTCTGCGAGGAATTGTTCGGCGACGCCAATTACCACACCGAGCAACTCGCCCGCGCGCGGGGGTATTGAGTCCCCCGGCGTCGCCTCACACACGGTGTCGTCGCCCGGCTTGACCGGGCGACCCAGTACGCCGCGGCCTGCCCGTATACGGTTGATGTCTCTGGAATACTGGATCGCCCGCCCCAACCTCGTCATTGCGAGGAGCAAAGCGACGAAGCAATCCAGATCGTTACTGCGGAAAGATTCTGGATTGCTTCGCTTCGCTCGCAATGACGGCGCAGAGCGTGCCTACCGCATCGGCGGTGCGTACTGCACGCCACCGGCATTCCACAGCTGGTTCATGCCGCGCGGGATCTTCAGCTTGGACTTCTCGCCGATGTTGCGGTCGTACATCTCGCCGTAATTGCCGACGTGGCGGATGATGCGGACGACCCAGTCCTTGGTGAGGCCGAGCTGCTCGCCGTAATTGCCTTCGGTGCCGACCAGCCGCATCACTTCCGGCTTCTTCGACTTCAGCGCCTCGTCGATGTTTTCCGAGGTGACCCCTAACTCCTCGGCGTTGATCATCGCGTAGAGCGTCCACTTCACGATCATCATCCAGTCGTCGTCGCGCTGGCGCACGACGGGGGCGAGCGGCTCCTTGGAGATCATGTCCGGCAGGATCATGTGGTCGCCGGGCTTCGAGAGGTTGAGCCGCAGCGCATAGAGCTGGGAGACGTCGGCGGTGAGCGTGTCGCACTTGCCGGAGTCGTAGGCCTTCACGACGTCGTCGAGCTTGTCGAGCTTCACCTCTTCATACTTCATGTTGTTGGTACGGAAGTAGTCGGCGAGGTGGAGCAGCGTCGTGGTGCCAGCCTGGACGCAGACCTTGCTGCCGGTCAGGTCCAGCGAGGTTTCCTTGTTGCGTGAGCGCGGCACCATGAAGCCCGCGCCGTCGTAATAGGCGACCGCGGGGAAATAGAGGTCATAGTCGAGCTCACGCGCCATGCTCCAGGTCGAGTTGCGCGAGAGGATGTCGACCTTGCGGCTCTGCAATTCCTTGAAGCGCTCGCTGGCGTCGAGCGGAACGAACTTCGCCTTGCTCGGATCGTCGAAGATTGCCGAAGCGACCGCGCGGCAGAAATCGACGTCGAAGCCGGTCCAGTTGCCCTTCTCGTCGGGGATCGAGAAGCCCGGCAGCCCCTTGTTGACGCCGCACAGCACTTCGCCGCGGCGAACGGTGCGCTTCAGGGTGCGGGTGTCGTAGAATTCATAGATGATGGCCAGAGCGGCGACCAGCACGGCGACCGCGAGTCCGATCAGCAGGCCGCCTCGGAATGTGCGCATGATGTCTCTCTCTCGAAATAATCGGGAAAAGGAGTTGGAACGAGGGCGGGAAGCATGATCCGGAAAAGTGCGAAGCGGTTTTCCGAGAAGATCATGCTCAAACGATAACTCTCAGAGTTCGGGCTTCTGCCGGATGACCACCTTGGTCCCGATCGGGACGCGATCGTAGAGATCGGCGACGTCATGGTTGACGAGACGGAAGCAGCCCGAGGACACCTTGGTGCCAATCGTGTCGGGACGGTTGGTTCCATGAATGCGGTAGACGGTGGTGCCGAGATACATGGCGCGGGCGCCGAGCGGATTGCCGGGGCCGCCGGCCATGAAGCGCGGCAGATAGGGCTGGCGCTGGATCATCTCCGGCGGCGGCGTCCAGTCCGGCCATTCCTTCTTGTTGGTGATGGTCACCAGCCCTTGCCACTGGAAGCCGTCGCGGCCGACGCCGATGCCATAGCGGATCGCGCGCCCGCCGGGCTGCACCAGATAGAGGTGCCGTTCGGCGGTCGAGACGATGATGGTGCCCGGCGCTTCGGTCGTACGAAAGTACACGACCTGCTTCTGCCATTCCGGGTCGAGCTGGTAGGCGTCGTCCGCGATCAGGCCCGGCTCATCACCCCGGTCGGGCTGCTGGGCGGAGGCATAAGACGTGGTCAGGACCAGGCCCAGAGCGGCGATGAACACCCCGGTCAGGCGACGAAAATCCGTCATTTCAAGCTCTCCCCGCTGCCACAGCGCAAATCATTCAAAACCATCAAATCTCAGGGGCAGGTTCATGGCAAGTTAATGGCGCGCCCGGCTGTCATGTCACGACGATGCTTAGGTTTTTTGACGTGGATCAATACGCGGGGATGGCGCGAAAAGCAGTGCCCTCAACGCCCCGAGCGGCGTAGGCGGGTCAGATCTGGTTATTCTCCCGCGCGATCCCGAGGCGCCGGACGATCTCGGTCCCGACGGCGCGGGCTTCAAGCCTCGAGCCGATGCGGGGGCTGCGAAATCGTTGGCCTGAGTGCGTTCGGATCACGACGATACAGTGCTCGTCCTCGGACCGGCCGCGGCGCTCGACCGTGATCGTTTTCACGTCGCGCCCCTCGATATGGTCCGCGCGCGGTTTGCCATCGCCCGACAGGCGTTCGACGCGGATATCGCCTTGCCGGATGATCCAGAAGGCGCCGGTCACGAGATTGGCGAATCTGTAAACGGCAAACGCGGCGATCGCGCCAATCGGCAACAGCATGATGTCGACCGGGCCCGGCGACAGGCCACGCCAGAGCTTGTAGGCGTAGGGAAGAGCGCACAGTGCGACGGCGATCAGTGCAACGATCCGGATGTCCCGTGCGGAGAACGGCTCGAGGGGCTCGCCGAGATGCATCTCGGGATTGCTGGCATCGAGCGGATTGACCGGCGCCGCGACATTGGCAACGTCGAATTGCGTGGCGATCCGGGCCACCATTTCGCGAACATGCGTAACGTCTGAGATCGGCGGGGACGTCAGGCGTTCCCCCGAGGCCAGCGTGAAGACGAGTTGAAAGCGGCCCTTCACCCTCTTGCTGCCGGGAACCTGTAATCCGCTGACGTCGTCCTTCGCGACGATCCTCGTACGAAGCTTCCCGAACGGGCGCTGTTGCCCGATCAGAATCTCGTTCGGCGTGATGATCCACACCACCGCCGGCGCAAGCATGATTCCGCCGACGAATACCGCTCCCACGAGGAGCGCGACCACCGATATGATCACCTCGATTGTATCGTGCGTGAACAGGCCTGGCGTGAAGCAGAGCGCAACGGCGGCCGCAAAGCCGGACATGACCAGCCGCTGCGCGATCGAGGAGCCTTCACGAAGGCGAATGTCGGTGCTGGTGGTCGCGTCGTCCATTGCGAGCGGCTGATTTCATCGGCGCAAAACTCCGCGGACGGGTCCGTGAAGTCAAGCCGCATCGGAAAGCCGCGCATGCGGCATTAGCTGCTGGCGTTTAGCAGCCGCGCCCACCGTTCAGGGTGGATGCGTCAGTCGTTACGCAGCGTCACGCGTTCGAGAGCATTGGGGCGCCTGCCAAGGCCACGGTGCGCCCGCTCTCCCGCTTGCGGGAGCGCGCTGCGAGAGCCCCCAAATAGAAAACGACCCGGCGAGGGGGGCATCCCGTCCGGGTCGTTGGAGGTTCCTTGGGAGGTTAAGCGAAACCGTGGGTGACGTTTATAGGGGGGAAGTTTTTCCGGCGGATGTTGTGCTTTGTTTCAATTGTTTCGTCGGCGGTAACACTTCCGTGTCCGGGATAGGTCCGAAGCCGCGGCCCTATCCCATTGAAATACTTTTGAGATTCTGGCCTCAGGCAGCGAAGCGGTCGACGCCGGCGCCCTTAAGCAAATCGGCCAGCTGCTTGCGGGCGTAGAACATCCGGGTCTTCACCGTGCTCTGCGGGATGCCGATGATCTGGCCAACCTCCTCGACCGACTTTTCGTGGTAGTAGACGAGGTTGATGATCTCGCGATGCGCGGGCGACAGCTTTGCGACGCAGGCGCGCAGGATGGCGCTGGTGTCATTGCGGTCGAGCGACCTCTCGGGCGTATCATTATCGTCCGGGATCTGGCGCACGTCTTCCTGGTCGATGTCCTCGAAGCGACGTTGGCGCAACGCCGTCAGCGCCTTGAATCGGGCGATCGAGAGCAGCCAGGTCGAGACCTGCGAACGGCCCTGGAATTGCCGGGCGGTCCGCCACACGTCCAGAAACACCTGACTGACCAGGTCTTCCGCCGTGGTCGCGTCACGCACGATACGCAGGATGAACCGGTAAACCCGCACACTGTGCCGGCAATAGAGGATGTGCATCGCCGTCCGGTTGCCGTCGGCAATGCTTTCGAGAAGCATGTCGTCCGAAGTCGCCTGAGCAGCGATGATGCTCTGGCTGGCCTGGGCGTTGATGGCGATGACGTTCGGCATTGACTGGCTCCCCACAGCGCCGCAACCGGGCGGCGTCTCCTTGGCCTAAATTGTTAATGAGCCAACGTTTCGGGACGTCTGCACGAAAAGCGGAAAATGGTTTCGTGCGCTGCCAAATTGTTTCGTCGGAGAAGGCGCGACGAAACATTCGGGCCAAAAAATCGTGTAATTTCAATACACGGAGAATATGAGGGTGGGTTTTGCTGGGGTGAGGAACGAATTTTGGGATTTGGCGTTCCGTGTCGCTTCAATCCCCGCCACCGTCGCGGCCTTGGCCGGGACGACAGCGGACGGGGTGGCCAGCCCCTACGGTTTCTCGCCCACCGGCGAGAACAGATAGCCGCCGCCGCGGATGGTGCGGATCACGGCTGGCTTGGTCGGGTCGGGCTCGATCTTGCGGCGGATGCGCATGATGCGGAGGTCGACGGCGCGGTCGAAGGCCTCGGCATCGCGCGCATTGGCTAATTCCAGCAGACGCTCGCGCGACAGCACGCGCTTCGGATTGGCCGCGAACACCTTCAGCAATCCGAATTCGGATGCGGTCAGCGGATGCTCATTGCCCTCGTCGTCGCGCAGCGCCTGCGCTTCGAGATCGAGCCATTTGGTGCCGAAGCGCACCAATTGATCCTTGTCTGATTTCGCAGCCGCGGCCTCCGGCGCAGCCTTCGCCGGCGCGCTTCGCCGCAGCACCGAGCGGATGCGCGCCATCAACTCGCGCAGCTCGCATGGTTTTGCGACGTAATCGTCGGCGCCGAGTTCGAGCCCCACGACGCGGTCGATCGGACTCGCGGTGGCCGTCAGCATGATCACCGGCACGTTGATGCGGCTTTTGAGGTCGCGGATGATCGAGAGCCCGTCTTCCTCGGGCATGTTGAGGTCGAGCACGACGAGATCGGGCATGCTGCCCTCGATCGCGGCGCGCAAGGACTTGCCGCCGTCGCACAGCGTCACGGTGAAGCCGTGCATCTTGAGATAATCGCCGACCATCTCCCGGGCCGGGGCCTCGTCGTCGACGATCATGATGTGCTGGCTTTGGGTCATGTCACGTCAGAATCTTGCAGATCTCGGTGCTCAAATCACGGCATTTCGGTCGCGGGCAGGGTGAGGGTGAAGGTCGATCCCTTGCCCGGACCGTCGCTTTCGGCCGTCACCTCGCCGCCATGCATGTCAATAATACGCTTGACGATGGAAAGCCCAAGCCCCGTCGAGCTCTCGCCGGCGGTCGGCTTTGCGGACAGCCGCTGGAACCGGCCGAACAGGCGGCCGAGGTCTTCCGGCGACAGGCCGGCCCCCTCGTCTCTGACGCGGACGATGGTGTCGCTGCCCTCATGGGTGACGGCGACGAGGATCTTGCCGCCGATTGGTGAGTATTTGATGGCGTTGCTGATGAGGTTGTCGATCGCCTCGCGGATGCGATCGGTATCGCACATGGTGACGATGTTGGACGGCGCCGTGACGCTGATCGCCTGCTGCTTGTTGACCGCGAGCGGCTGGTTGGCCTCGACGACCTCCTTGACAAGGGCCGCAACGTCGACCGGCTCGCGGCGGATGGTGATGTCGAAGGCGTCGGCCATCGCATCCGAGATCAGATGATCGATCATCGTGGTCAGGCGCTTGGTGGCGTCGCGGATGTGGTCGACCTGGGCGACGACGCCATTTGACGACGCGCCTGTCGAGATCAGCTCCTTCAGCATCTCGGTGCGACCGAGGATGACGCCGAGCGGATTCTTCAGATCGTGGGCGACGGTGCCCAGAATCTCGTTCTTGAAGCCGTTGGCGCGCTGCAGCCGCAGCCATTGTGCCGACAGGCGGCGGTTGGCCTGCATCAGCGCGCGGGTGCGCTGGGCGACGCGGTCCTCGAGCTGCGAGTTGGCGTCCTGGAGCTGCTGATAGAGAATCACATTGTCGAACGCGATCGAGAGCCGGCTGGAGAAGATCTCGACCAGCGAGCGGTCGGTCTCCGACAGCTCGCGCTCGGCCTGGAGCAGCACCACGACCTCGCGGCCGCTGCCGGTGCGCAAATAGATCACGCTGCGATGGTCGGCGAATTCGTTCTTGCGGCGTTGGAACGCGGCTTCGACCATCTCGCGCAGATCCGGGTCGAGCGCCCGCGAGGAGGTCGTGCCGATGAAACGGCTGTAGCAGCCGCTGCCGGCAAGCACCGAGAGTTCGGGGTCGATCCCGCCATTGTCGCGCAAAACCAGGATACCGGCACAATCGACATTGAGCAGCGAGGCGAGCTGGGTCAGCACGCCCTCGGCCAGCCGCTGCATCGACTTGAAGTCGTACAGCGTCGAGGCGGCATCGATGATGATCTCGAGCCCGCGGCGCGTCTGCACCATGCGCTCGAGCTGCTGATAGGAGCGCAGCGCCGCGGTCAGCGAGGTGAACAGCTTGTCGGCGGTGAGCTCGGTCTTGGCCTTGTAGTCGTTGATGTCGTACTGCACGATCACGCGCCGCTCGGGCGCTTGGCCGGGCTGGCCGGTGCGCAGGATGATGCGCACGGTCTCGTTCCTGATCTCGTTGCGGATGAACTCGACCAGCTCGAGGCCGGCGACATCGGTCTCCATGATGACGTCGAGCAGCACGGCGGCGATGTCGCTGTGCTCGGCCATCAACTTGCGACCTTCCGCCGCGGAGTAGGCCGAGAGGATCTCCAGGCCCTGGCCATTGAGGTTGTAGTCGGACAGCGCGAAGCGGGTGCCGTCATGCACGGCCGGATCGTCGTCGATGACGGCGATCTTCCATTTCCGGGCGTTGGCATCCTCCGACGCGGTACCGGTATCGTCGATCAGGTGGAGGACATCGTCCTGTTCGGCCATTGAGAAGTCCCGTCAGTCTCTGTGCTTTGCGTGCCGCCCTTGGCGACGCGCGGCATGATAATCCGAAAAGTAGTACCTTGTCCCGGCTTGGATTCCAGCATCATGCGCCCGCCGAGCTGCTGGGTCACCAGATTGTAGACGATATGGAGGCCGAGACCCGTGCCGCCCTCATTGCGCCGGGTGGTAAAGAAAGGGTCAAACGCCTGGCGCTGCACGTCGGGGGTCATGCCGACGCCGTCATCGGTGAAGATGATCTCGATGTCGTCGGTCCCGCGCGGCCGCGCCGAGATCGTGATCGTGCCGGCGCGCCCGTCCGCGAAGGCGTGGTTGACGGCGTTGAGGAAGAGGTTGGTCAGGATTTGGCCGTAGGAGCCGGGATAGCCGTCGAGCAACAGCCCCTCGGGCACGTCGACCTGAAGCGTGATCGGCGCGCGCTTCAGCACGGGGCGCAGGCTCGCGATGATCTGGTCGGTGGCCTCGCTCAACGAGAATTGCCGCCGCTCCGCATGCGAGCGGTCGACCGCGACCTGCTTGAACGACTGGATCAGTTCGCCGGCGCGCTGGAGATTGGCGACGAGCTGCTGCGAGGCGTCGCGCGAGGACTGCACGAATTCTTCCAGCTGCGAGCGACGCAGGCCGCCCTCGCCCTTGAGCTGGGCCTCGAACATCTCGGTCCTCCGGCCAAGGCTGGATGCAACGGTCAAGCTGATGCCGATGGGGTTGTTGACCTCGTGCGCGACGCCGGCGACGAGACCGCCAAGTGCTGCGAGCCTCTCTGCGTCGATCAAATTCTGCTGCGCGGTGTTGAGCTCGAGCAGTGCGCTCTCGGCCTTCTCCTTGGCCGCGCGCAGCTCGTCCTCGGTCCGGCGCTTGGCGATTGCGTTCTCGCGGAACACTTCCACCGCGCGCGCCATGGCGCCAACCTCGTCGCGCGCCTTGGTGCCCTGCACCTCGCGGTCGAGGTTGCCGAGCATGATCGCGCGCATCGCTGCCATGATCTGCTGCAGCGGCAGCCGGATCGACAGCGCGATCAGCACGCCGGCGGTGAGGATGATGCCGAGGAAGATCACGGCGATCGAGAGCACGCGCCGCGAAATGTCGGCCAGCGTGCGGTCGAAGGTCGTCTGTGCCTTCTGCTCGCGCTGGCGCATCATGGTGGAGAGGTCGTCGATGGCGCCGATCGCTTCGGCCTGGCTAGCGTCGATGGTGTTGCGAAGCAATTCGGTTCGGTTCGCGAGCTGCTCGGAAAGTCTTGCGAAGCCCTCGCGCAGTGCCACGGTGCGGATCGCGAGCCGTTGCAGCGCCATGCGCTGAAGATCGTTCTCGGCGAGATCGATCATGACCGGAATCGTCGTCTCGATCGTCTCGGTGTTGCGGCGCGCGTCGTCGGCCGCGCCTGGTGACAGCGACAGATAGTAGGAATTGGCCGCGACCAGCATCGCGGTGAACGCCTCGCGCGACTTGCCGAGCGACGGCCAGATCAGCGCGTCGCGATGGCCGGTGGCGCCTTCGATCACGGAGTAGAGGCCGGCCATGTCCCTCGCCGGGGCCTGCACCTGTTCCTCATAGGTCTTCGCGATGGTTGCCTGCAGGCTGCGCAGTTCGCCGAAGCCGTTGAGGAAGCGGTCGGTGGTGCGCTCGAGCTCCTCGACCGAGCCTGACAGCATCGGGTCCTTGGCAGCACGGTCGGTCAGCGTGCCCAGCACCGCCTCGCGCAGCAAGAGGATCTCGGCGAACAGGTCGGGGCTCGGCTGGTTGATGTAGCGGTGGATCAGGTTCTGCAGGCGTCCGGTCTCGCTTTCGAGCAGCGCCAAGATCCTGTCGGACTCGCGCACCCGGCGCACGTCGTCCCAGGCCGAGCTCAGTACCTGCGATCCGTTCCAGATCATCGCCACCAGCACGACGACCACCGCGGAGTTCAGCGCCGCGATCGACAGGATGCGCCACCGGATCGGCACGGCTCGCAGCACGCCGACGAGACGCGCGCGCAGCCGCCCGATCCGGCCGGCCGGCCGCTCTGCGTGCTCGCTGGGTCCAGGCGCGGGCAAGAGGCCTCACTCCACCTTGCGAATGCGTTCGATCAGCGCGGTCGCGGCGGGATCGCGCCCGGCCTTGGTGTAGATTGCAGTCATAGCATTCTCGAACGGCTTGCGGTCGATATCCCTGACGATGGTGACGCCCGCGGCTTCCGCCTTGTGCCGCGACTTCTCCTCGAGGTCACGCCATTGCTCGCGCATGAAGCGGCTGGAGCGCTGCGCGGCCTCCCGGAAGATCGTCTGGTCGTCCGCCGACAGGCTCCGCCACGCCTTGAGCGAGATCACCAGCACTTCGGGGCTCATCGTGTGTTCGGTCAGCGTGTAGTAGCTGGCGTATTTGTAATGATTCGTCGTCACGAAAGATGGCCAGTTGTTCTCGGCGCCGTCGATCAGATGGTTCGCCAGCCCTGTGAGCACCTGCCCGTAAGGCAGCTCGACCGGCTCCGCGCCGAGCGAGCGGATCATCTCGCTCATCAACTCTGACTGTTGCACCCGGATCCGCAATCCCCGGAGGTCGGCGACGCTCTTGACGGGGCGGACGGCGCTGTAGATCGATCGGGCTCCGGAATCGTAGAAGGCGAGCCCGACGAAGCCGTAGGGCTCGAAGCTGTCCAGAATCTCGCCGCCGATCGGCCCATCCAACACTTTCTGCATGTGCTCGATGGACCGGAATAGGAAAGGCATGGCGAGCACGTTCATCGCCGGAACGAAGTTGCCGATCAGCGCCACATTGGTCCGGTTGAGATCGATCGCGCCGACCCGGGTCTGCTCGATGGTCTCCTTCTCCTCGCCGAGCCGGCGGGAGTGGAACACCTTGATCTCGTGTCGACCGCCGGTGCGCTCGGCGATCACTGCGCCCATGTAGCGCAACGCCTGGACGGTCGGGTAATCCTCGGCCTGGGTGTCGGCGGCGCGAAATTCACGCGCAACGGCGCTCGTCGCGCAGATGGCGAGCAGAACCACGACAGAAACCATCCCGGTCCGCGAGAGTTCGGCACGGTTCAACACTGGCACACTCAGCCCCTCAGTGGTGGAGTCTATGGCGGGACCAAAAAGGTTCAACGCAATCTAGCAGAAGGTTGAGAGTTAAGAGAAGGCTATCCTCGCCTGGCCGGCGAGGGGCGCCCGATTGTGCGACGCGGCCGATTGTCGTTCCTGATTGAATCCGCAAAAGCGGCGTTTTAAGCAGGTGGCGGGCAAGGATCGCCCTTGTTCGCGCGAGACGGGATATTCGATCGTGACTTCAGCATGGCGCCTTTTGCAGATCGTTGCCGCCGCCGCGGCCCTCGCATTCACCTCGCAGGCCAGCGCCACCACCGACATCGCGCTGTGGCACGCCATGTCCGGCGAGCTCGGCCGGCAGCTCGACAAGCTCGTCTCCGACTTCAACACCTCGCAGTCCGATTACCGGATCGTGCCGAGCTACAAGGGCAACTACACCGAAACGGTGACAGCCGCGATCTTCGCCTTCCGCTCGCGCAGCCAGCCCGCGATCGTCCAGGTCAACGAGGTGGCGACCGCCACTATGACCGCGGCCAAGGGCGCGATCTATCCGGTGTTCAGCCTGATGCGGGACATGAACGAGCCGTTCTCGCTCAGCGCTTACCTTCCCGCCGTCTCCGGCTACTACACCGATGCGGCCGGCAATCTGCTGTCCTTCCCGTTCAATTCCTCGACGCCGATCCTCTACTACAACAAGACCATGTTCCGCGATGCGGGGCTCGATCCGGAGCAGCCGCCAAAGACCTGGCCCGAGCTCGGCGCTGCCGCAAAGCGTTTGCGCGAGCGTGGCGCGGTGTGCGGCTTCACCACCTCGTGGCCGTCCTGGATCCATGTCGAGAATCTATCGGCCTTCCACAATCTGCGGCTCGCGACCCGCTCCAACGGCTTCGCCGGGCTCGATGCCGAGCTGACCATCAACAATCCGGTCGTTGTCAAACACATCGCCCAGCTGGCTGAGTGGCAGAAGACCAAAGTGTTCGACTATAGCGGCCGCGGCCAGTCGGCCGAGCCGCGCTTCCAGAACGGCGAATGCGGCATCTTCATCGGCTCGTCGGCAACGCGTGCCGACATCAAGGCGAATTCGAAGTTCGAGATCGGCTATGGCATGATGCCGTACTGGCCCGACGTCCAGGGCGCGCCGCAGAACTCGATCATCGGCGGCGCCACGCTGTGGGTGCTGCGCGACCGGCCTGGCGACGAATACAAGGGCGTGGCGCGGTTCTTCGCCTATCTGTCGCAGCCCGGCGTGCAGGCTGCCTGGCACCAGAACACGGGCTATCTGCCGGTCACCCGCGCCGCCTTCGAGCTCACGCGCGCGCAGGGCTTCTACGAGCGCAATCCGGGCTCGGCGATCTCGTTCGAGGAGATCACGCTGCATCCGCCGACGGAGAATTCGAAGGGCATCCGGCTCGGCTCCTTCAATCTGATCCGCGGCGCGATCGAGGAAGAACTCGAGCAGGCCTTTGCCGGCCAGAAGAGCGCGCAGGCCGCGCTCGATTCTGCGGTCGAGCGCGGCAACAAGCTCTTGCGCCAGTTCGAGCGCGCCAGCCCGGACCGGTAGGGGTGTGTTGAGACGGGATCGAGTTTGCCGCCGCGGTGCAGGTGCGCTCCCTCTCCCGCTTGCGGGAGAGGGTTGGGGTGAGGGTGCCTCTGCAACGGGACAATCCCCAAGAGGACAAAACCCTCACCCGCGCCTTCGGCGCGACCTCTCCCGCAAGCGGGAGAGGTGCACCGCCTTCTTGGCTTGCACCGAATTCATTCAAGCCTGTCGTAGGTGAGCGACTGCAGATGACCAAGTTTCCGTCGCAACAGCTGCCGGCTTTCGCCGACGCGAGGAGCTTTCGCGCCTGGCGCTCCGATCCGTCCCGATGGTTGCCGATCGCGCTCGACATCGCGCGTGGCCACGGTATCGAGGTCAGCTCGCCGCAGGTGTTTGCGACTGGCACCAATCTCGTGGTCGGATTTGGCGAGAAGGTGATCCTGAAAATCTTCCCGCCGCGGCTCCGCGCGCAATTCGTATCCGAGCGCAGCTCGCTGCTGCAGCTCGCAGGCCGCCTTGCCTTGCCGATCCCCGAGATCGTCGCGGAAGGGATGCGCGACGGCTGGCCGTATCTCGTCATCACGCGCCTTGCCGGCACGCTCGGCTCGGAGGTCTGGCCGTCATTGCCGGAACAGCAGAAGGAGCGCCTGCTGCGCCAGATCGGCGAGACTATCGCGTCGGTGCAGCGCGCGCCGCTCGGACCGCTCGCAAGAATCGAGCCGCGCTGGGACGAATTCATGCGCAACCAGATGCGGGGCTGCCGTGCCAGGCACGAACGTCTCGGCCTTGCGCAAATTCCTTGAAGGCCTCGACGATCTCCTGCGCGACGCAGCCGAACTCATTCCGATGGATGCGCCGCCGGTGATCCTGATCGGCGAATACATTCCGGAGAATTTTCTGCTCGCCTGCCGTGACAATGAGTGGTCGCTCGCCGGCCTGTTCGACTTCGGCGACGTCCTGACCGGATGGCGCGACTACGATTTGCTCGGCCCCAGTGCGTTCATGGCGGCGGGCCGGCCGGGGAGGGTGCGCAGCCTGCTCGAAGGCTTTGGCTATGCGAAGCTGGACTACGCGCTCAAGCGGCGACTGATGGCCCTGATGCTGCTGCATCGCGCCAGCGACCTCAACAGCCACGTCTGCATCGAGGGCTGGCAGCAGCGGGCGAATGATCTCGTCGAGCTGCAGGAGTTGATCTGGCCGGGGTGAGCGTTCGCGCTCCGCCCCTCTCCGTCATTCCGGGGCGCCGCGTAGCGGCGAGCTATGGTGCGCAATTGCGCACCTGAGAATCCATTATCCCGCGCGTTCTGCCGCCCGATGGATTTCCGGGCTCGATGCTCCGCATCGCCCCGGAATGACGATGGCGCTTATTGGGGGCGGAGGGTCGAATAAGCTCATTTAGTGAGCAATTGCGTCTCCTTGCATGCAACGAGCGCCCTGATGGTTCTGGCCCCAGCCTCGCTAAATCAGAAATATGCTCGCTCTATCAGTCTATTACCGTAAGCGCGCGCCTTGGCACGAACCTTGCGAAGCCTGTTCCAACCAGAATACCCCTGTTGGAGCAGTCTCATGAAGCGCCGCGATTTTCTCAAGTCCGTGTCCGGATTGGCCGCTGGCGCGGCGCTTCCCGCGACGCCGTCAGTGATCTCGTCCGCCCGGGCCGACGCGCGCTCCGAAACGCTGCTGATTGTCTCGGAAGGCGGTCCCAACAATCTCGACATCCATGGCGTCGGCACCAATGTGCCCGGCTATGAAGTGTCCTGGAATTGCTACGACCGCCTGATCAGCCATGAGATGAAGAGCGGTCCCGGCGGCGTGCCCTATTACGACCGCGAAAAGTTCAAAGGCGAACTCGCCGACGACATGAAGATCGACGACATGTTGAAGAACGCCAAATTCCACGACAGCACGCAGGTCACCGCCAAGGACGTGAAATGGTCGCTCGACCGCGCCGTCAGCGTCGGCGGCTTCCCGACCTTCCAGATGAGCGCGGGCTCGCTGACCAAGCCCGAGCAATTCGTTGTGGTCGACGACACCACCGTGCGCGTCGACTTCCTGAAGGAAGATCGGCTGACGATTCCCGATCTCGCCGTCATCGTGCCCTGCGTCATCAACTCGGCGATAGCGAAAGGCTGATGTGTCATGGCGTTCGATACGGCGGCGCTATCGGCCTCTCGCTTGAGTGAGGTGGGCGCCACTCCCTCATTCCCTCCCCCCTTGCGGAAGAGGGGACGCACCTGCGTGCGCGGCGCAAATGTTCGATTGGCATCAAGCGCCTGTCGCGTTCCACGTCGCCCCACGCGCATCGGTCCGAACCAGGCCCTTGCTACTTTGCATGGGGTTGTTTTCGACATTTTTGAATGGCGCTCCGGCCCGGAGGCCTTCATGACCGCCCAGCCGCTGCTCGACGTCCAGGACCTCAAGCAGCGCCTGGGGATGAGCTATCTGTTCGTCTCGCATGATTTGAAGGTAGTGCGCTTGCTGTGCGATCGTGTCATTGTCGTGCGGGCGGGACGGATCGTCGAGGAAGGCTCTTCCGAGAAGGTTTTGAGCGATCCGCAGGACGACTACACCAAGGAGCTGTTGACGGCGATCCCGCATCCGCCGTTGCCGGTTCACTGAGAGATTGTTCGGGAGCGTGATGGCCGAGCCGCTGGACGACTACATCGACGCCGTATCGAAAGCGCTGGCGCTGCCGGTCGAGGAGGCCTGGAGGCCGGCGGTGCGCGCCAACCTTGAAGTCTCGCTGCGGCTTGCCCGCCTCGTGGACGAATTCGCGCTGCCGGACGAGACCGAGCCGGCGCCCGTGTTCACAGCCTGATGTTGCCATGACCACCAAGCCAGAGATGACAGCTTCCGATATCGCGAGCGCGGTTGCCGGCGGCAAGATGTCGGCGATCGATGCCACTGAAGCCGCTCTTGCGCGCATCAAGCAGCACGACACCATCCTCAACTCCTTCACCGACGTCACCGCCGATCGCGCTCGCGCGAAAGCGCGTGCGATCGACGCCGACATCGCCGCAGGCAAGAAGGTCGGTCCGCTTGCCGGCGTGCCCTTCGCGGTGAAGAACCTGTTCGACGTCGCGGGCCTCTCGACGCGCGCCGGCTCGAAGATCAACCGCGATCTCGCGCCGGCCAAGCGCGACGCGACGCTGATCGAGCGGCTGGAAGCCGCCGACGCCGTGCTGGTCGGCGCGCTCAACATGGGTGAATACGCCTACGACTTCACCGGCGAAAACGTCCATGACGGCCCCTCGCGCAATCCGCATGACACCGCGCGAATGACCGGCGGCTCCTCCGGCGGCTCCGGGAGCGCCGTCGGCGGCGCGCTGGTGCCGATTGCGCTCGGCTCGGACACCAATGGTTCGATCCGCGTGCCGTCCTCGTTCTGCGGCATTTTTGGTTTGAAGCCGACCTATGGCCGGCTGTCGCGGGCGCGCTCGTTCCCGTTCGTCGCGAGCCTCGATCATCTCGGCCCGTTCGCGCGCTCCGTCACCGATCTCGCGCTCGCCTATGACGTGATGCAGGGGCCGGATGCGGACGATGGCGCCTGCACCACGCGTGGCGTCGAGCCGGTCATTCCGCTGCTCGGCGAATCCATCGCGGGCCTGCGTGTCGCCATCGCCGGCGGGCACTTCCAGAAGAACGTCTTTCCCGAGGTCGTCGAAGCGGTCGGCCGAGTCGCCAAGGCGCTTGGCGCGACGCAGGTGGTTGATGTCCCCGAGGCCGCGCGCGCCCGCGCGGCGGCCTATGTCATCACCACGACCGAAGGCGCCTCGCTGCATCTCGATCGCCTCCGCAAGCGTCCGAACGATTTCGATCCGGCTGTGCGCGACCGGCTGATCGCGGGCGCCATGGTGCCGGCGCCGCTGGTCGACCGCGCACAGAAGTTTCGCCGCTGGTATCGCGCGCAGTTTTCCGAGATCTTTAGATCGGTCGATGTGCTGCTCGCGCCGGCAACGCCCTGCACGGCGCCGAAGCTCGGCCAGGTGAATTTCACTCTCGACGGCCTCGAACTGCCGGTGCGCGCCAATATCGGCATCCACACCCAGCCGATCTCCTTCATCGGCCTGCCGGTGGTCGCGGTGCCGGTGCCCCTCGAGCCGCTGCCGATCGGCGTGCAGATCATCGCCGCGCCCTGGCGCGAGGACGTCGCATTGCGTGTCGCATACGCGTTGGAACAGATGGGCGTGGTATCAGCGCCAAGCCCGAGGGGACTTTAAGAGGAATTTGAGATGGAGATCGATCTCCCCGACGTGATCGAGGAAGTCAAAGCCGCGTTCGAACGTTATGAGCAGGCCCTCGTCACCAACGACGTCGCGGTGCTCGGCGAGCTCTTCCGCAACGATTCCCGCACGCTGCGCTACGGCCTCGGCGAGAACCTCTATGGCTACGAGGCGATCTCCGGCTTCCGCGCCGCGCGCTCGCCGGTCGGCCTCAACCGCCGCACGGCCAAGACCGTCATATCGAGCTATGGCCGCGATACGGCCGTGGCCTCCACCTTGTTCTATCGCGACACGGCACCCGGCAAGGTTGGTCGGCAGATGCAAACCTGGATTCGTTTCCCGGAGGGCTGGCGCGTCGTCGCCGCCCATGTCAGCATTATCGACGAGTCGAAAGAGACCTGATCGTATGACGCTTGACGACTTTCCGCAGGGAATACCGTCGGCCGAACCGGTAGTGCCGCGTGTCGATCGGGCGCGACCCAGCGTGCACAGGGTTACGCGCGCAGAGGAGCTGCGCTTGCAGCTCGCCGACGAGATCGTGCGCGGAACCTTGGCCCCCGGCGCGCCGCTGGACGAGACCGACATCGCGCGCCGCTTCAACGTCTCGCGCACGCCGGTGCGCGAGGCGCTGCGCCAGCTGGTGGCGAGCGGCCTCGTCGAATCGCGCGCCCATCGCGGCGCGGTGGTGGCGCAGCCCTCGATCGAACGGCTGAAGAGCATGTTCGAGGCCATGGCGGAGCTCGAGGCGTTGTGCGCCGGCCTTGCCGCCGAGCGCATGTCCGCAGCCGAGCGTCACGGCTTAGAGGCCATCCATGAAGAGCTGCGGGTGTTGAGCTACACCGGCAATCCCGATCGTTTCCACGAGGTCAACGAGCGCTTCCACAACGCGATTTATGCCGGCTCGCAGAACGGCTACATCGCCGAGATCACGCTGGCCACGCGCGTCCGCGTGCAGCCGTTCCGCCGTGCCCAGTTCCGCAATCTCGGCCGTCTCGCCAAATCGCAGGCCGAGCACGACCGTGTCGTCGTCGCCATCATGCGCGGCGACAAGCAGGGCGCCGCGGTGGCGATGCGCGCACATATCGAGCTGGTGCGCGGGGAGTACGAGATCTACGCGGTGTCGGTGTAGGTGCGTCCGTGTCCCGGACGCGCTTCTTCGTCGGTGTAGGGCGACGCTGTCGTCGCCCACTCTGCCCGTAGGGTGGGCAAAGGCGCAAAGCGCCGTGCCCACCATGTATGCGAGCCGATGAAGGTGGTGGGCACGCTCCGCTTTGCCCACCCTACGAATTACGCCGTCGCCGCTTCCGCCGCATACGCACGCCAGCCACCATACGCAGTGATGTCGCGCGCATCGCCTAACACTTCAGGCTCGACGATAAATCCCTTCACGCTGCGGCCATCGGCAAGCCGGATCGTGCCGATTGCCATTGGCGCGGGAATCTCGTTGACGAATCTGCCGAACGCAGCCGCCGACAGCGACCAGATCTCCAGCTCGATCGCAGCACCCTTGCCGGCCTCGACACGCAGCATGCCCGGCTTCGGCGGCGTGGTCTCGAGTGCGTAGAGCTTGTAGTCCGGTGCGGTCTTGGTCGCCTCGATCAGGCGGCCATTCAGCGCCTTCAACTCGCCGTTCAGCGCCATGCCGGAGAGATGCGCGCCGACGACTGCGATCGGGATCTCGTCGCCTGTGCTTGCAGGCAGCGGCGCGAGCGGTGCTTGCGCCATGCCCTTCGCGCCAACGGACAGTCTGGTGTCCGCATGGAAGACGCGGCCGATGCTCGCGAGCAGCGCATCGTGCCCGGCAGGCGCGAGCAGCGTGATACCGAACGGAATGCCGTCGGCGCGCATCGATGCGGGCACTGCGAGGCCGCAGAGGTCGAGCAGGTTCACGAAATTGGTGTAGGTGCCGAGCCGGCTGTTGAGCTCGATCGGATTGGTGAGCACCTGCGCGGTCGTATAGACCGTCGGCGCCGTCGGCAGCACCAGCGCGTCGATGTTTGCGAAGGTGCGCTCGGCGATCTTGCGCAGGCCCTGCAGGCGGTAGAGTGCGGAGAAGGTCTCCGCCGCCGTCAGCCGTGCGCCCGCAGCGGTGATCTCACGGGTCACCGGATGGATCGCGTCAGGCGCGGAGGCGAGCAGGTTGCGGATCACGAGATAGCGTTCGGCGACCCATGGCCCTTCATAGAGCAGCCGTGCGGTCTCGTAGAACGGCTCGAGGTCGAACTCGACCAGATCAGCGCCAAGTGCGGTCCAGCGCTTCAGCGCATCGGCATAGGCGGCTTCCGCCTTCTTGTCGCCGAAGAAGATCAGCTGTCCGTTGCGCGGCACGCCGAGGCGCAGGCTTGTGGGAAACGGCGTGATCGGCCCCAGCGGTCGGTCGCGCGAGAACGGATCGGCCTGGTCCGGCCCTGCCATCACCGACAGCGCAAGTGCGGCGTCGTCCACCGTCAGCGCGAATACCGAGATGCAGTCGAGCGTGCGGCAGGCCGGCACGATGCCCGCGGATGAGATCATGCCGAGGCTCGGCTTCAGCCCGACGATGTTGTTGAGCATCGCCGGCACACGGCCGCTGCCGGCGGTGTCCGTGCCGAGCGACAGCGGCACCAGTCCGACGCCGACGGCGACCGCCGATCCCGAGCTTGAGCCTCCGGGAATGAGATCTTCCCGGATCGGGTTCCTGGGGATGCCGTAGGGCGAGCGCACGCCGACGAGGCCGGTCGCGAACTGGTCGAGATTGGTCTTGCCGATGATGATGGCGCCGGCGGCGCGCAGCCGCTCCACCGCGGTCGAGTCATGCGCGGGTGTGTAGGAGAAGGCCGGGCAGGCTGCCGTGGTCGGAAATCCCAGTGCGTCGATATTGTCCTTCACCGCGACCGGCACGCCGTAGAGTGGCAGGCTGGCGGCATCCTGGCGCGCGGCGAGCGTCTCGGCTTCCGCGATCGCATTCTTCTCGTCGCGCAGGCTGATGAAGACGGCGGGATCGTTGTGGTCGCGGATGCGCTGATAGGTCCGCGCGACCGTCTGCGCAGGCGTAACCGTGCCCGCGCGATGCGCAGCCACAATCGCGGCGATCGTTTCAGGCTGCTCAGCCCTCATGGGGACAAAACTCCGGCAACGTGTCTTCGTCCGGATTGAAGCAAGCGGTGTGCCATTGTGTACAATATCCGGGCAGCGCAGCAACTAGAGCGGAAGATTGTTGTTGACGACAACAATTGTGATGCCCAACATTAAGGCCAAAGCGGCCCGGAACCAGGCTGCGGCCGATCCGGACGTCCGGGCGAGGAGGAAACCATGACAACCGCCCCACGCGGTGACGCTGCAAGTCTGTTCGCAACGCCGAAGACCGTCGCCGAGCATCGCGCGGACGGCAGCATCGTGCTGCGCTCGCCCGAGCCGCTCGGCGATAGTGCACGCTGCATCGGCGACTGGCTGGAGCAATGGGCGCAGCAAACGCCGGATACGATCTTCCTCGCCGAGCGTGGCAATACCGAAGTGCCATGGATCACCGTCACCTATGCGCAGGCGCTGCGCCAGGTCCGGGCGGCGGCGTCCTGGATTCTGGCGCAGGGTCTCGGCGCCGAACGCCCGCTCGTGATCCTCTCCGACAACAGCGTCGACCATGCGCTGCTCGCGCTTGCGGCCCAGCATGTCGGCGTGCCCTCGGCGGCGATCTCGCCGGCCTATTCGCTGATGTCGAAAGACTTCGACAAGCTCAAGAGCATGATCGCGCTGCTCGATCCGGGTGCGATCTATGTCTCCGCGACCAAACCATTTGCGGCGGCGCTGGCCGCGATCAAGCCGCTGCACAAGGCGCAAATCATCAGCGGCAGTGACGACGCCGATGCGCTTGCC
Organism: Pseudomonadota bacterium; assembly: GCA_023388935.1. Taxonomy (GTDB): domain Bacteria; phylum Pseudomonadota; class Alphaproteobacteria; order Rhizobiales; family Xanthobacteraceae; genus Bradyrhizobium. Next base: position 24,478 of record JAEWFG010000062.1, read on the forward strand.
TTCCGCACCATTGCGGCAACGCGTGAGGCGCCCGACGTCGCTAAGGCCTTCGCCGCGGTGACGCCGGACACGATCGCGAAATTCCTGTTCACGTCAGGCTCGACGGGCACGCCCAAGGCGGTCATCAACACCCAGCGGATGCTGACCTCGAGCCAGCAAGCCAAGGCGCAGACCTGGACCTTCCTCGAGCCGGGCCGCGGCGACCTCGTCATTCTCGACTGGCTGCCCTGGAGTCACACCTTCGGGGCCAACCACAATTTCAATCTCGTGCTGCGCAACGGCGGCTCGCTCTATATCGACGGCGGCAAGCCCGCGCCCGGCCTGTTCGCGACGTCGCTAGCCAATCTGAAAAGCGTGATGCCGACGGTCTATTTCAACGTGCCGCGCGGCTTCGACATGCTGATCGCGGCTCTGCGCGGCGATGAGGAATTGCGCCGCCGCTTCTTCGGCGAAGTGAAGTTCGCCTTCTATGCCGGCGCCGCGCTGCCGCAGAACCTCTGGGACGCGCTCGAGCAGCTTTCCATCGAGACCGTCGGCCGCGCGCTGCCGATGGTCTCGGCCTGGGGTTCGACCGAAACCTCGCCGCTCGCGACCGACTGCCATTTCCTCGCCGACCGCTCCGGCAATATCGGCGTGCCGATTCCCGGCACCGAATTGAAGCTCGTCACCTCGGGCGACAAGCTGGAGGTGCGGGTGCGCGGTCCCAATGTCACACCGGGCTATTGGAAGGCGCCCGAGCTGACCAAGCAGGCTTTTGACGAAGAGGGGTTTTATCTCATCGGCGACGCCGTGAAGCTCGCGGACGCCGGGCGGCCGGAGCGTGGTCTGTTCTTCGACGGCCGTGTCGCGGAAGACTTCAAGCTCAATTCCGGCACCTGGGTCAGTGTCGGCACGCTACGGGTCGCCGGCATCGCTGCGCTTGCGCCGCTTGCACAGGACATCGTCGTCACCGGTCATGGCGGCGATGAGGTGCGCTTCCTGGTGTTCCCGAACATTGTCGCCTGCCGCGCTTATGCCGGTCTGCCCGAGGCCGCGGGCGTGAACGATGTGCTGCTACATGACAAGGTCAGGTCCGCAATCGCGGAGTGCCTGGCGAAGCTGAAGCAGCAGAGCGCCAACTCCTCCGGTCACGCCACGCGCGCGCTTCTGCTCGCCGAACCGCCCTCAGTCGATGATGGCGAGATCACCGACAAGGGCTACATCAACCAGCGTGCCGTGCTGACCCGGCGCGCCGATGCAGTGATGCGGTTGAACGATGATGCGTCGGCGGAATGGATCGGCTGCAACGAATAAGTTCTATTCACTCGGAAGCTCTCGTGCCCCGGACGCAGTGCAGCGCGAAGCGGTGCGATGCAGAGCCGGGGCCCACTCACCATGGGTCCCGGCTCTGCGTCGCGTCATACGGGACGATGCTTCGCATCGCCCGGCATGCCGCGCCGCGTCCCGGACGACAAGAGAGTGTCTCTATCCCACCACCTTGCTGCTGCCCTGCGTGATCAGCCGCGCGGCGCGCTGGTCGCGGGAGTAGATCCAAAGCCAGCTCAGGGCGACGCTGAGGCGGTGGCGCAGGCCGATCAGGAAGTAGATGTGGGCGATGCCCCAGATCCACCACGCGATCGTGCCGCGCAGCTTGATGCGGCCGAAATCGATCACCGCGAGCCGCTTGCCGATCTGAGCGAGGCTGCCAGAGTGCTTGTAGCGGAACGGGCCCGTCGGCTCACCGCGCAGCCGCGCCTTGACGGTCTCGGCGACATGGCGCCCCTGCTGCTTGGCGGCGGGCGCGATGCCGGGCACCGGCTTGCCGTCCCAGGCGTTGATGTTCACGGTATCGCCGATCGCAAAGATCTCGGGATGACCGGGAATCGTCAGGTCGGCCTCGACCTGCACGCGTCCGGCGCGATCGGCCGGCGCGCCCAGCCATTCGGCGGCGGGCGAGGCGCGCACACCGGCGGCCCAGATTTTGGTCTTCGCATTCAATCGCTGCCCGCCGAACACGACGCCGTCGCGGTCGATCTCCGTCACGGCCTGCCCGAGCACGACCTCGACGCCGATCTTCTCCAGCGAGGCCTGCGCATAAGCCGAGAGGTCGTCGGGGAAGCCCGCGAGCACGCGCGGGCCGGCCTCGATCAGCACCACGCGCGCCTTGGTCGTATCGATGTTGCGGAAATCGCCGGGCAGGGTGTGATGCGCAAGCTCCGCGATGGTGCCGGCGAGCTCGACGCCGGTGGGGCCGGCGCCGACGATGACGAAGGTCAGCCGTGCCGCGCGCCTTGCCGGATCAGTCTCGCGCTCAGCGCGTTCGAACGCTACCAGGATGTGCCGGCGCAGCGTGGTCGCGTCTTCGAGCGTTTTCAGGCCTGGCGCGAACTGTTCCCATTCGTCGTGGCCGAAATAGGCGTGACGCGCGCCGGTCGCGAGCACGAGCGTGTCGTATGGCACCTCGCTGCCGTCATCGATCAGCACGCAGCGCCTGATGGCATCGACGCCGCTGACCGTCGCAAACAGCGTCGTCACTTCGGGCCGGTCGCGCATGAGGTGGCGGACCGGCCAGGCGATCTCGCTGGTGGCCAGCGACGCGGTCGCGACCTGGTAGAGCAGCGGCTGAAACAGATGATGGTTGCGGCGGTCGATCAGCGTGATCGTAGCAGGTGCGCCCGCGAGCCGGTACGCCGTTTCCAGCCCGCCGAATCCGGCTCCGACGATGACGACGCGATGCGGTGTCGTGGTCATGATACGCCCTCGAATCTCGCTGCTGCACTCCCTCATTTAAGTGCGGATCGGGCGTCGCGGTCCAATAGCCGTCATCAATATCAATCGCCGAAGAGGCCGCGTGTATCGATCTCCCGCGAAAAAGCGCCGCAGCCTCCGCCAAAGTGAGTAGCATTATATTTCTTGCCATCGCCGATTGGGGCGAAATATGGTGCAGGAGCAGGCGCTGAGCCATTGGCGGCTCGACAGATTTTGCGCTCTATAGAGAGACAGACCCGGGGCGGCGATCACCCCGTTTCCGGGATCAATAATAGAAGGAAGGGAGTGGTTATGAGGACGGCATTCTGGCTGGCGGGCGCAGCAGCGCTCGCGCTGGCGAGCCCGGCATTCGCCGGCGACACCATCAAGATCGGTTTCGTTTCGACCTTCAGCGGCCCGACCGCCGTGATCGGCAACGACATGCGTAATTCGTTCGAGCTCGCGCTCGACCATCTGGGGCGCAAGATGGACGGCAAGCCGGTCGAAGTGATCTACGAGGACGACGGCCAGAAGCCGGACGTCGGCAAGCAGAAGACCGAGAAGCTGGTGCAGTCCGACAAGGTCGACTTCATCGTCGGCTACATCTGGTCGAACGTGTTCCTGGCCTCGCTCAAGACCGCGGTGGACTCGCAGACCTTTATGATCTCGGCCAATGCCGGCCCGTCGCAGGTCGCTGGCGAACTCTGCTCGCCTTACGTGTTCTCGACCTCCTGGCAGAACGACCAGACGCCCGCCGCCATGGGTCTCTACATGAACCAGAAGGGTGTCAAGAGCGTCTTCCTGATCGGGCCGAACTACGCCGCCGGCAAGGACATGCTCGCGGGTCTGAAGAGCACCTTCAAGGGCGAGATCAAGGGCGAGGAATACACGGTCTGGCCGAGCCAGCTCGACTTCTCCGCCGAACTCTCCAAGGCGCGCGCTTCCGGCGCGGAGTCGATCTTCGTGTTCTATCCCGGCGCGGCCGGCGTGCAGTTCCTCAATCAATATGCGCAGGCCGGCCTGAAGAGCACGATGCCGCTCTACACAGCCTTCACCGTCGACGAGCTCTCGCTGCCGCTGCAGAAGGAGAACGCGCTCGGGGTTCCAGGCGCGCAGGAATGGGTCAACGACCTGCCCAACGAGCAGAACAAGCGTTTCGTCGCCGACTACCGTAAGAAGTACACCGGCCTGCGCCCGACCTATTACGGCGCCCAGGCCTATGATGCGGCCCAGCTCATCAACAGTGCGGTTGTCGCGGTGAAGGGCGACACCAGCAAGAAGGACGCGATGAAGGCCGAGATGGAGAAGGCCAACTTCAAGTCCCTGCGCGGCGCCTTCAAGTTCGGCAACAACCACATCCCGGTGCAGAGCTTCTATCTGCAGGACGTGGTGAAAGACGCCGAAGGCCAGCTCTCGTTGAAGACGGTCGCCACCATCGTCGAGAACGACCAGGATCGTTTTCACGACAAGTGCCCGATGAAGTGAAGTCAAGAGTAGCCACAAACAAACTGTCCCTTCTCCCCTTGTGGGAGAAGGTGGCGCGAAGCGCCGGATGAGGG
>JAEWFG010000098.1 GCA_023388935.1 Pseudomonadota bacterium
GCCCAGATGTACACGATGGGCACGGTGCTGCGGCACGGCAATGACGAGCAGAAGGCCAAATATCTGCCGAAGATCGCGAGCGGCGAATTGCGGCTGCAAGCCTTCGGCGTCACCGAGCCGACCAGCGGCACCGATACCTCCTCGCTGAAGACCTTTGCGCGGAAGGAAGGCAACGACAGCTACATCGTCAACGGCCAGAAGATCTGGACCAGCCGCGCCGAACACTCCGACTTGATGGTCCTGCTCGCGCGCACCACGCCGAAGGAGCAGGTCAAGAAGCGCACCGACGGCCTCTCCGTGTTCATCGTCGACATGCGCGAGGCGAAGGGCAAGGGGCTGGAGATCCGCCCGATCCGCACCTTGATGAACCACGCCACCACCGAAGTGTTCTTTACGGACATGAAGGTGCCCGCGGAAAACCTGATCGGTGAGGAAGGCAAGGGCTTTCGCTACATCCTTTCCGGCATGAATGCCGAACGCATTTTGATCGCGGCCGAATGCGTCGGCGATGCAAAGTGGTTCATCGCGAAGGCCACGAACTACGCCAAGGAGCGCGCAGTGTTCGGCCGGCCGATCGGTCAGAACCAGGGCATCCAGTTCCCGATCGCCAAGGCTTACGCTTCGATGCGCGCGGCCGAATTGATGGTGAAGGAGGCGACGCGCAAATATGAAGCCGGGCTCGATTGCGGCGCGGAAGCCAACATGGCCAAGATGCTGGCGGCGGACGCGTCCTGGGAGGCGGCGAATGCCTGCATCCAGACCCATGGCGGCTTCGGCTTCGCCGAGGAATACGACGTCGAGCGCAAGTTCCGCGAGACGCGGCTCTACCAAGTGGCGCCGATCTCGACCAATCTCGTGCTGTCCTTCGTCGCCGAGCATGTGCTCGGCATGCCGCGCTCGTACTGAGGTCGCGCCATGGGAGCACTTGACGGGATCAGGGTGATCGCGGTCGAGCAGGCCGTCGCAGCACCGTTCTGCTCGTCGCGCCTGGCGGATGCCGGCGCAGAAGTCATCAAGATCGAGCGGCCCGAAGGCGATTTCGCCCGCGGCTATGACGCGGCGGCCAAGGGCCAGAGCAGCTATTTCGTCTGGCTCAACCGCGGCAAGCAATCCGCCGTGGTCGATCTCGCAACGAAAGAAGGCTGTGCCGAACTGGAAAAGCTGATCGCTAGCGCCGACGTGCTGATCCAGAACCTCAAACCGGGGTCGATGGACAAGCTCGGCTTTTCACGCGAGCGGCTCCTGAAAGATTATCCAAAGCTGATCTCCTGCACGATTACCGGCTATGGCGACGAGGGTCCTTACGCGCATCGCAAGGCCTATGACCTCTTGATCCAGGCCGAGAGCGGGCTCGCCTCAATCACCGGCAATCCCGACGGCGCCTCGCGCGTCGGCATGTCCATCGTCGACGTCGCAACGGGCGCGACCGCGCATGCGGCGATCCTGGAAGCGCTGATCGCGCGCGGGCGCACCGGCAAGGGCGCCGACATCCGCATCTCCATGTTCGACGTGATGGCCGACTGGTGTACCGTGCCGCTGCTCAATTCCGAAGCCGGCAATCCGCCGAAGCGCATGGGTCTCCGCCATCCCTCGATCGCGCCCTATGGCGTGTTCACCTCGAAGGACGGCAAGGACATTCTGATCTCGATCCAGAGCGAGCGCGAGTGGAAGACACTGTGCGTGAACGTGCTGGACAAACCTGATCTACCGGCGGATCCGCGCGTCGCCAATATGGTCGAGCGCGTGCGCAACCGCGACTTCACCGACAAGACGGTTGCGGACGCCTTCGGCAAGATGACGCGCGACGAGCTGCTCAGGCGCCTGTCCGATGCCGACATCGCGTTTGCCGAGGTCAACACCATGGCCGACCTCACCAACCATCCGCATCTGCGCCGCATCGAGGTCGACACGCCGCAGGGACGTGTCAGCTATCCCGCGCCGGCGCCGATCATCGTCGGCGAGACGCGCAGCTATGGTGCCGTGCCCGGCATCGGCGAACGTCCCCAATCCAGGAAGTAACAGAGCGAGGAGGCGTCATGACCGAGAAGCTCGACATCGATCATTTGCGGCAATGGATCGGCCGCAGCCAAGAGGCGACCGACATCGTCACCACGCAGCTCGTCAAAGGCCTGCGCGCGACGCTGTTCCAGGACGTCGGCGAACCCAAAACGGGCGATGCCGCGCCGTTCACGGTGCACTGGTGCCTGGCACAGCCGGTGTTTCCGATGTCGATGCTCGGCCCCGACGGCCATCCGACCCGCGGCGGCTTCCTCCCGCCGGTGCCGCTGCCGCGCCGGATGTGGGCCGGCGGCGAGATCGAGTTTATGCAGCCGCTTCGCGTCGGCGACGAGTCAACGCGGACTTCGCGCATTGCCGACGTGCAGGTGAAGACCGGTTCGACCGGTACGCTGTGCTTCGTTTCGGTCGAGCACAGCATTTCCTCGCCGCGTGGCACAGCCATCCGCGAGCGGCAGGACATCGTCTATCGCGAGATGACGAGCAGCGCGCCCGCGACAGCGAAGGCCCCGCCCCCGCCGCCGAAGGCCCAGCATCGCGAGACCCACGTGTCGGATCCCGTCCTACTGTTCCGCTATTCGGCGCTGACGTTCAACGGCCACCGCATCCACTACGACCGCGACTACGTCACCAAGGTCGAGGGCTATCCGGGCCTGATCTTCCACGGACCGTTACAGGCGGCGTTCATCATCGAGATGGCCGCAAAACTGCGCAGCGGCAAAGCCCCGAAGAAGTTCACCTATCGCGGCTTGCAGCCGCTGTTCGAGGGCACGGAGTTCTCCATCAACGCCAATGAGTCCGAGGCGGGCATGGAGTTGTGGACCGCGAACGCGGAAGGGCAGCCGACGATGAAGGGCACGGCGGTATGGTGAGCCACCGCTGCCTCCTCATCGCCATTGCGAATGCAGCGGCGATGGAGGAACTTAGACCCTCACCCTGAGGAGCGCGCCATCCGCGCGCGTCTCGAAGGGCAAGGCCACCGGCGGGGCCTTCATCCTTCGAGACGCGCGTTCCGCGCTCCTCAGGATGAGGAACTAAGAAGGGGACGGAAACCATGTCAAAGAACGGCAAGACCGGCAGCAAGTCCGTCACCGTCAAGCAGGCGACGCTCGACCTGCTGCGATCGTTCGGCATCAACAAAGTCTTCGGCAATCCCGGCTCGACCGAGCTGCCGTTCCTGAGCGACTGGCCCGATGACATCGACTACGTGCTGGCGCTCCAGGAGGCCTCCGCCGTTGGCATGGCCGATGGTTACGCCCAGGCGACGCGCAATGCGGGCTTCGTCAATCTGCACTCGGCGGCCGGCGTCGGTAACGCGCTCGGCAACATCTACACCGCGCATCGCAACCGGACGCCGCTGGTGATCACCGCGGGCCAGCAGGCGCGCTCGATCCTGCCGCTGCAGGCATTCCTCTACGCCGAGCGTGCTTCCGAGTTTCCCCGGCCTTACGTCAAATACAGCGTCGAACCGGCGCGGCCCGAGGACGTGCCGGCCGCGATCGCGCGGGCCTATTACACCGCGATGCAGCCGCCGTGCGGGCCGACCTTCGTGTCGATCCCGGTCGACGACTGGGCGTATGCGACAGCGCCCGTCGAGGCGCGCAAGGTTAGCCGCGAAATGGGCCCCGAGCCCGAAGCGATGAGTGCACTGG
>JAEWFG010000190.1 GCA_023388935.1 Pseudomonadota bacterium
CGCGTCCAGGTCTGGCCACCGCAGAACATGCCGCCGAAAGCGCAGCCCTGCACGCGAAGACGATCGGTGCCCTTCAGCGCAATCGTCGATTCGTAGGTCGAGCCGGTGTTGGGATCGAAGATGCGGCCGGACCATTTCTGGTCCCTGGCGGGCTTCATGTTGATCAGCAGCTGCTCGCCATTCTGGTTCGACTTGGCATCGACTGAATAGCCGCAGAGGTTATTGCCGCATTGCTCGATGCGGACCTTGCCTTCCTTCTCCTCGGTCAGCCAGATGCCGAGCGGCGAACTGAGATCGCGCGCCGGCGCGGCTGCAGATGCCGGCGGGGCGACGGCGGCGGCTTGAACGGGGGCGGGCGCAGGCGACGGAGGCGGCGCCGGAGGTGCAGCAGCCACGGTCGGGGCCGGCGGCAGCGTCACAGCGGGAGCAGCCTGTGGCTCGAGCGGAGCAGGCGCCGGAGGCGGCGTGGGCGGCGGCAACACCGCTGTCTCGGCCGGTGCATTGTTCGCGGTCGTGGTCGGAGGTGATGCCGGCGGAGGCGGTGGAGCGGGAGGTGGCGCTGCGGCTGCGGGGACAGGCGCGGGGGCCTGCCCGACCGCGGGCGGCGCTGCGACCGGAGTGTTGGCCAGGGCCGGCGCTGCCGGTGTTTGCGGATCGACCTTGGCCTGCGGCGGCGGTTGCGTTTCGTTCTTCTTGGCCTTCTTGGACCTGCCCTGGCCGGTGTTGTCATAGACGCCGGGGATCGACACCGTGCCGCGGTCGGGATCGATTCGGATGGTGTGACCGCCATATTCGAAGCTGTACTGCGCCTGCGCAGCCGTGCTTGCTAAAAGGAACGCGGCGGACGCCAACAGCTTCCTCATTTCCATCTCCTGAACAGGTGGGTCCCGCGACACGCTTACGCCCCGGTTCGATCCAGAAACGTGATCTGGATCACTGTCACCCGTATGAGTCGTGCTCCGGAAGGTTCGGGTTCAATGCACCTGGGACGAGTCCACGATTTGGTCGAAGCAGCGACAGGAGAACGCGGGCTATTCGAACCAGGCGGCGTAGATCTTCCTGTAGCTGCCGTCTTCCATCGAAATGTGCAGCCACTGGTCGACGAAGGCCTTCAGCGCCACGTCGCGCTGGAGCCAGTAGGCCTTCTCGGAGAAGTCGAACGGCTTTTCGGGATGCACCGCGCAGAGCACGCCTGAATGCTGCTTCTGCTGGTAGCGTGTCTCAGAGGCGTCCGTCATCATCAGGTCGGCATTGCCCTTGGCGATCTCGTCGAAGATCACGGTGTTGTCCGGGAAGACGTTGATGTCAGCATTCCTGATGTTGGCGCGCGCGAAGCGCTCGTTGGTGCCGCCGGGGTTGACGATCACGCGGGTGCCCTTCTTGTCGATGTCGGCAATGCTCTGGTACTTGCCGACGTCGGCGCAGCGCGCGATCGGCGTCTTGCCCTCACGCATGATCGGCACGGAGAAGAAGCCCTTCTTCTGCCGGTCGAGCGTGACCGAGACGCCGCCCATGGCGATGTCGAACTGGTCGGCTTCGAAGTCCTTCATCAGCTTGGGCCAGGCCGTCGGTACGAACGCGACCTTGACGCCAAGCGCCTTGCCGAGCGCCTCCGCCATGTCGACGTCGAAGCCGCTGAATTGTTGCGTGGCCTTGTCCAGATAGGTGAAGGGCTTGTAGTCGCCGGTCATGCCGACGCGCAGGGTGCCGCGCTTGACGATCTCATCGAGGCGCGAGGGCGCCGCCTGCTGCGCGTAAGCCGAAAGGTTTGCCAGCAACACCACGGCCAAAGCCGCGACGATTCGAACGATCATCTCTTTTTCACCCCTGCCCGAGCTGTCATTGTGCAGCTCTTGAGAGGTGGATTTAGACCAGATGCCAGTTGCTGGCGAGACGGAATTGAGAGGAATTTTGAAGTGACGATCTCGATGTACGACGCCTCGGTCGGCCTCTTCGTGCCGTATCTGCGCAACCTGTCCGCACTGCTCGACAAGGGCGTCGCCTACGCCGAGGCCCGCAAGTTCGATCCGGCGGTCCTGCTCGGCATGCGCATGGCGCCGAACATGTACGACCTGGCGCAGCAGGTCGGCGAGGCCTGCCGCCACGCTGTGGTCGCCCCGGCGCTGCTGGCACAACGCGAGCCGGTGGCACTGCCGGTGCTGGAGCACGACACGGCCGGGCTTCAGGGACGCATCGGGACGTCAATCGAATTCATCGAGAGCCTGCCGCGTGCCGAGATCGACACGGCAGCGGAGCGGAATGTCGCTTTCAGGCTGAAGAACGGGACCGAGCTGCCCTTCACCGGGCGAACGCTGCTGCTGACCTTTAGTGTCCCGCAGTTCTTTTTTCACGTCACGACGGCCTACGACCTCTTGCGGCACGCAGGCGTCGAGCTCGTGAAGAAGGATTATCTCGGGCGGAAGTGATTAGGTTTCGCCCTTGCGCTCGTAATCGGCGAGCGAGCTGCGGCCTGCGATCTCGCTGCGCAGCTGCTCGAAGCGCCGATGTGCCTCGTCCTCGTGTGCGTCGACGAAATGCACCGCGGCCTCGCTTGTCATCGGGCCGCTGATCACGGGCGCCGACTGTTCGCCGATGGTCTCGTGGACGTAGTACTGGCCGTCGTCGCCGCGATGGACCGTCCATTTCAGGCGGATCGCCACCATGGGCCCGGGACCGACCTTGGTGTAGCCGTCGGCATCGGTGTGCTCCGGCACCAGCGGCTGTTCTTCGACCACCGGATGCTCGTCATCGGCCATATGCTCGTTATCGGCCAGATGCTCTTCGGCGACCAGATACTCTTCGACGACGGCAGTCTCGGTCTCGGATTCGCGGACGACAAGAACCGGCTCGGGGTTCTCCAGGATGCTGGCGATGGTCGCCAGCGCATGGTCTGTCGGGTCGATTTCTGACAAGGGTCCATCCTCCAGCTCGACGCGGCCGGCTAGTCTGTCCCACTGCCGCCGCGGCCGGAGTTATTACGCGGGTTTGATTAAGGCTGAGTTGGGGCCCGATCTGCACCAAAATGGGACGCATTCTGGCCTTCCGAAGGCGGACGGATTGGCCGTCCGCCCTCGGGTATCTTAGCCCAGCACGTCCTGGTTGATGATGTTCTGCCGGATCGGATCACCGTCCAGCACACTCAGGATGTTGCGCGCGGTCTGCTCGCTCATGCGGCTCACCGCCTCGACCGTGACGCCGGCGACATGGGGGGCCATGATGACGTTCGGCAGCGCGAACAGCGCATTGCTGACCGGCGGCGGCTCTACCTCGAACACGTCGATGCCGGCCCCGGCGAGCTTGCCGGAGACCAGCGCCTCGTGCAGCGCCTTCTCGTTGACGATGCCGCCGCGCGCGGTGTTGATGAGATAGGATTTCGGCTTCATCAGGCCGATCCGCGCCGCGTTGAACAGGCCGACCGTTTCCGGCGTCTTCGGGCAGTGGATGGTGACGAAATCCGCCTGAGGCAGCGCGGCGTCGAGATCGGCGACCGGCTCGCAGCCCGCGGCCTTGATCTCGGCTGCAGGTTTATAGGGATCGTAGACCTGCACGTTCATTTCCATCGCCAGGCAGCGCTTGGCGGTGCGGGTGCCGATGCGGCCGAAGCCGATGATCAGCACGGTTTTGCCGTAGAGATCGAACGGCAGCATGCTCAGCCGGTCGGCCCATTTGCCGTCCTTGACGCAGGCGTGCATCTCCTGCGCGCGCTTGGCCAGCGTCAGCATCATGAACACAGCCTGCTCGGCCACTGACGGCGAGTTCGCGCTGCCCGCGACCATCAGCGGCACCTTGCGGCGGGAGAGGGCAGGCACATCGACGGCGTCGTAGCCGACACCGATGCGGGTTACCACCTTCATGTCCCTGGACGCCTCGAGCTCGGTTTCGCCGAAGGCAGTGGCGCCGAGCGCCACGCCGTGGACCGGCGCATGGCTCTTCAGCAAGGCCTCAAAATCCTTGGCGGAGATCAGGTTCGGAAACTCGACGAGCTCGATATCGTCCCGCTGGGTGAGGAGGGCGCGTGCCCCTTGCGACAAAGTTTGTGTAACGAAAATCTTCTTCTTGTTGGTCGCCATCGCTCCCTGCCTGCCAGCGCTTCTTGGACCGGCGTCACAACACGACGCCGGTCTCTTCGTTTAGCAGGTGCATGTTGTTGAGGTCCATCGCCAAACGCATGGGAGCCCCGTCCTTGGCGCCGGCATTGGGATCGACGCGGCCACAGACGGGCGTGCCGTCGAGCCCGAAATAAACCAGGGTCTCCATCCCCATCGGTTCGGTGACGTCGAGCACGGTGTCGAAGGTCTCGACGCCCGGCCCCAGATGCGCATGCGATTCGGCGAGATGTTCAGGCCGGATACCGAGCAGCAGCTTGTCGGTGCGCGGCAATGCGTTGTAGCGGGCGGCGCGGGCCGGGGGCAGCGCAAAGGCGATGCGGTCGGTCAGGCGGATCTGGAGCGTGCCGCCAGCATCCTCGAGCCGACACGGGATGAAGTTCATCGCGGGTGAGCCGATGAAGCCGGCGACGAAGCGCGTTGCCGGCTTGTGGTAGAGTTCGTTCGGCGTGCCGATCTGCTCGATCCGCCCCTTGTTCATCACCACGACGCGGTCGGCCAGCGTCATCGCCTCGACCTGGTCATGGGTGACATAGACCGTTGTCGTGCGAACCTTCTGGTGCACCTTCTTGATCTCGATGCGCATCTGCACGCGCAGCTTGGCGTCGAGATTGGACAGTGGCTCGTCGAACAGGAAGACCTTGGGATTGCGCACGATGGCGCGTCCCATTGCCACGCGCTGACGCTGGCCGCCGGAGAGCTGCTTCGGCTTGCGGTCGATCAGGTCGGTGATGTCGAGCAGGCGGGCGGCCTCTGTCACCCGCGCCTTGATCTCGGCTTTGGGATAGTGCTTCAGGCGCAGCCCGAACGACATGTTCTCCGCCACCGTCATGTGCGGGTAGAGCGCGTAGTTCTGGAACACCATCGCGATGTCGCGATCCTTCGGCGGCACGTCGTTGACGACGTCACCACCGATCATGATGTCGCCGTCGCTGATGTCTTCGAGGCCCGCAATCATGCGCAGCGTCGTCGACTTGCCGCAGCCTGATGGCCCGACCAGCACGATGAATTCATGGTCGGCGATGTCCAAATCGATGCCGCGCACGGCTTCCACATCGTCGTAACGTTTGATCACCTTGCGCAAGGAAACGTCAGCCATGAGTTATCAACCCTTTGTCGCGCCGGCAGTCAGGCCGGCAATGTAGTAGTCCATCAGGAAGGCGTAGATGATCAGCGGCGGCGCCGCGCCGAGCAGCGCGCCGGTCATGATCTGCCCCCAGTTGAAGACGTCGCCCTTGATCAGCGTCGTGGTGATGCCGACCGGCAGCACGAGCTGGTCGACCGAGGTCGTGAACACCAGGGGATAGAGGAACTGCGCCCAGGACACCGTGAAGGCGAAGATGGTCGCGGCGATCAGCCCAGGCAGCGCGACAGGAATGAAGATCCGCGTCAGGGTCTGGAGCCATGAGGCGCCGTCGATGAGGGCGGCTTCATCGAGCTCCTTCGGGATCGAAGCGAAATAGCCGATCATGATCCAGGTGCAGAACGGCACTGTCAGCGTCGGATAGATGAACAGCAGCACATACCATCGATTGAGGAGCGTGATCCCCGTCAGGTCCTGGATCACCGCGAGCATCTTGAACAGCGGAATGAACAGGAGACTGTCCGGGATCAGATAGGTGAGGAAAACACCGGTCGCGAGCGTCGCCGAGCCCCAGAACTTCATGCGTGCCAGCGCGAAGGCCGCCGGGATGCTGATCAGCATCGTGATGATGACGACCACGATCGCCACGATCGACGAATTCCAGAAGAAGCGCAAAAACTGGTTCGAGGTCAGGAGCTCGACATAGTTCGACATGGTCGGGTGGAACACCCACCACGGATTGGTCGCCGCCGATATTTCCGCGCTGCTCTTGAGCGAGGTGATCAGCATGTAGACCGGCGGAGTCAGGAAGAAGATCGCAAACAGCACGAGGAAGAAGTAAGACCAGCGCAGCGCCCAGGCGCGGTCCCGGCTCATGCTGCCATATTTGACCTTGCGGGAAGGGCCGGCCTTGTCGATTGCGAGTGTGCTCATCAGGCTTCGTTCCCACGTTTGGTGACGTCGCGCAGGATGAAGATCGCTGCGACGGCGAGGATCGGCACCATGAACAGCGAGACGCAGGCCCCGAGCGGAATATCGCTGCTCTGGATGCCGACCTGGAACGCCCAGGTGGCGAACAGATGCGTCGTATCCAGCGGGCCGCCTGAGGTCAGGATGCGCACGATGTCGAAATTGGCGAAGGTCACGATCAGCGAGAACAGCGTCGTGATGGCGATGATGTTGCGCATCATCGGCAGCGTCACATACCAGATCCGCTGCCACCAGTTGGCGCCGTCGATCGCCGCGGCCTCGTAGAGCTGGTCGGGCACGGATTTCAGCGCGGCGAGATACATGATCAGGAAGAACGGCGCGCCGTACCAGACGTTGACGAGGATGACGGAGAAGCGCGCCCAGAAGGTGTCGCCGAGCCAGGGGATCGGACCGACGCCGAAGAATGACAGCGTGTAGTTGAAGGCGCTGTAAGAGGGATCGAACAGCCACAACCAGGCGAGCGTGCTCATTGCCGGCGGGATCACCCAGGGCACCAGCAGCATGCCCCGCCATTTGCGTTGCTTCTTGCCCGGAATATTGTGGACGAAATGCGCGACGATGAAGCCGATCAGCGCCTTGAAAACCACGGCGGTAATCGCAAAGATGCAGGACTGCTTCACCACCATCCAGAACGTTTCGCGCTTGAACAGGAAGGTGAAATTGCTGAGGCCGACGAATTTCGTCATCGCCTTGTTCAGCATCGCCAGGTAGACCGAATAGAAGGCGGGATAGAGCACGAGCAGCGCAATCAGCAGGATCAGCGGCAACGTCAGGAAGAACGCCACCGTCGATTTGCGCCCCAGTGCATTGCGCAGGCCCACCCGTTTGCGCGTGCCAGTCGTGCGGGCGACGCGACCTTGCTGAACGACGACATCGGCCATGGCGGCTTCCTCAAGTCAGCTTCGTTGCGGACTGTCCAACCGTGAAGCCGGCCTTACGGGTCGGCTCCGCGTCTTGCGGATCTAGTCGGGGGAAGCAGGGCGGCTCACGCGCGTGGCGTGAACCGCCCTGGCACACCCCGGCCTAGCTCCGCATGAAGCCTTCGCACTCGCCCTCAGCCCAGGCGAGGGTCTGCTCCATCGTCTCGCCCCGGGCAAAGCGCAGCGCCATCTTGGTCAGCGTTGCCTGGAAGTAGATCTGCTGCGCGATCTTGGGCGGCGCCGGCGATGCTGCAATCGACAGCGTCTGATGGTTGTAGGGATTGGGATAGTGATAGAGCGTTCCCTTGGGCGGTCCTTCCTCCGCCCATGTCTTCAACGTGGTTAGGTTCGCGTAGGCCGGCAGATCATAGCCGCCGCTCACCGCGACGAACTTCTCGATCGACGATGGCGAGGACAAATGGAGGAGCAGGCTCTTGGCCGCCTCCTTGTTCTTGCCGAAGCTCCAGACGCCCCAGAAATACGGCAGGAAGGGTGCGAAACGTCCCTTCGGACCGGCGGGACAACCGTGCGTCCAGCACTGTTCGGCGACCTGAGGTGCATCGCGTTTGGCAACCGCCCAGGCGCTCGGCGGATTCATGATCAGCGCGCCGCGGCCGGAGATCAGCCATTTGTTGTTCGAGGCGTCATCCCAGGACGGTGCGTCTGCGGGGAGGAACGCGATCAGCTTCTTGTAGTATTCGAGAGCCTGGCGAACCTGATCGGTCTTCACCGTGATATCGCCCTTGCTGTTGACGAGCTCGGCGCCGAACGACTGGAAGATCGCACCTGCTGTATCGACGCTGTCGGTGGTCTCACCGAGGCCGATGCCGAAGGGGAAGCCGCCCTTCTGGCAGGCCTCCGCCGCCTTCAGGAACGTGTCCAGGGTCCAATTGTCAGCCTTGGGCGGACTGCCTGCCGGATACATCTCCTGGACATCGATGTTCGCATATTTCTTCATCAGGTCGATGCGCGAGCAGGGACCCTTGATCTGGCTGCCGGGTGTCGCGGGCACCGCGAGCCATTTGCCGCCGGACTGGCCGAGATATTTGACGGTGCCGTTGACCTCGCCGTTCTGCTTGATGAGCGGCTCCATGACGTCGTTCAGCGGCTCGAGATTCTCCGAATAGGCGTGCGGCCACCAGCTCGGCATCTGAAGGATGTCGTGACCGGATTTGGCCTGAGCTTCGGCCGCCGCGGTCAGCTCGATCTTCTTGTTGTTGCTGGTGATGTAGTCGATGGAAACCTCGACCTTCTCTTTCGCAGCCCACTGGTTGACGAGTTCGGTGGAGGCACTATTGGCGCCGGGTACCCAGTGGTCCCAGAAGCCGATCGAAAGTTTGCCGGCGGCGTAAGCGCCTCGGACATAGGGCGCCGTGATCAGCGCCGCGGAGGACATTGCAGTGGCAGCCACAAATTGACGTCGCGTCAGTGTCTTGCGTGACATCTCGTTTCCTCGCTTGGGTGTTTTATTGTTCTGGTGTTTCCTCTGGCATTCCTGAGTTTTGTTTTTGATTTTCTTGTTGGCGTTTTTTCCGGGAAGTTTCTTATTGGTGCCGTCAGCTTCGAGGACAAATTACGCGAGGCGCGGCAAATTGGTAGCGCGATCAGATCATGATTGATCGCGTCTGTCGAGAAAGCCGAACGGCCCGGCGTCTAGAACTAACGTTGTGTTCGGGAACGCGGCAGTACCTTCGGTATCGCGCGGCGACCGTGAACCGCGATCGCTCGTTTTGCGACGCACACTTCGAGCAGGCTGGCCTGGAACGACCCGTGCGCAATTACGCCGCAGTTTCGAATAAGCCTTCCGCCTGACACACTTTTCGGGCGTGGACAGCAATTGGCCGCGTCTGGACCTCGAAGCGGCGAAAACGATAAAGTTGCAACCGGCGGGTGGCTCCCACCCCGACAGGACAATCGGATCGACGATGGAGACCAGAATGATCAATCCGGCGCCGCCCGCGCGGCTTCCCCTGCGACGATGGTTCGCGCTGGGGTCCGTGGTCGTGCTGCTGCTCGGCGCAGCCGCGGTCGCGAACGCTCAAGGTTTGGTCAAAGGTGTTCAGGATGGGGCCGCGGCCGGCAACAAGGCGGCCGGGCCCGTCGGTGGCGTGCTGGGCGGCGCGATTGGCGGTGTGGTCGGTGTCTTCACCGGCGCGCTCGGCGTCGGCAACAACAATAATAATGGCAATCAGCCGCCGGCTGCCAAGGATGCGAGCAAGGATTCCAAGCAGCAGGGTGCCGGCAAGGACAAGGATGCCAAGAGCGCCAAGGCGACCAAGAGCGCCAAGGCGAGCAAGGAAGCCACGAACGCGCCGCAGGACAACAAGGACAATAAGGATGTCACGGTCCTCACCCAGGCCGGCGCGCCGCAACTGACCGCCGACCAGATCGTCGCCAACAGCGATTCCTATATCGAGCGGATCAAGACCGAATTGAACCTCACGCCAGATCAGGAAAAGCACTGGTTCGGCTTCTCGAGCGCCATGCACTATCTCGGGCACAATGGTGCAGAGCGGCTCACCCTACGAATCGCCCGCGCCAAGCGCGATCCTCCCGACGACATTATCGAGCAGATGCGCAACGAGTCGCAGTTCCTGATTGACCGTGCCGCTGACCAGCGCAATGTCGCCGACGCTGCTGAGCCGCTCTATTCGAGCCTCGACGACAAGCAGAAGGAGGTGTTCATCCAGGAGATGGTACGTCTGAGCCACGAGCGCGGGCTGGATTGATCAAGTTGAATCGGATTGCGCGCGCTGGAACTGACGCCGCCGGCCACGAAACCGTGAATCCTGCGGCGGACCCGACGGCCAGAACATCGCGATAAGGCGCCGTACTGAGGTCGCCAACGAAAATGGCCGCCCGTTGAGGGCGGCCATTTGGCGAAGGAATTCGTGATGGTCTCACATCAGGCCGGCGCTGAGGTCGATGCCGCGCGCCATCAGGCCGAACGAAGCGATCAGGCCCACGCAGCAGAATAGCAAGATGGTCTTGAACGAAGAATCGGCGAAACGCGCTTCGGCGGCAGCCGGCATTGCGGCAAGCGAAATCATGCTCATGTTCATTCCCCCTGTTATTGATCCTGAATTGCATCAGGTGAGGGAACTCCTAGAGCAAAAAGTTTGACGTGAGATTGCGAGGCATCGTTAACGAATTCATAATCGGCCGCGCGTTTGCTTGAGCGGCAGACGCTCTCGCAAGCCTCAGCTGCGGCCGTTCTTCAACACCGAGGCAATGGTATGGGCCGTCATGGCAGCGCGGTCCGAAGCGCGCTGCGCGGCGAGCCTGTCCCGCGCCTTTTCCTCGATCAAGAGCTCGATCAGGGCTAACCGCTTGTCATCGTCGTCCGCCTCGGTCAGCAGGCGGTGATAGCGCTGATAATCGAAACCTATTTCCTGCTCACGCACGTCACGCCCCCGCAACTACGCCACACATAGGTGAATTGTTTATCATCGGAAACAGACGGGCAAGTGCGATCCTGCATGGAATCGCACATTCGCTGCAATCAGCTGTGAATTGCCGGAAGCGGAGCGCGGGGAGGGTGGGCGCGCCTCAATCCGGATTGTGGTCGGCAAACATCTTCAGGCCGACGAAGCTCGCGTCAGGCTTGGTGACTAGCTTGGTCGGGATGTTGCGGAGATAGTCCTGGAAGCGTCCCTTGGCTTCGAAGCGCGCCCGGAAAGCGGACGCCGCAAGGAAATCCGGAAAGCGCGGCACGATACCGCCGGCGATATACACACCCCCGCGGGCGCCGAAGGTCACGGCGAGATTACCCGCGACGGAGCCGAGGATGGCGCAGAACATGTCCAGTGTCGCGCGGCTGAGCGCGCAACTGCCCTCCAGGGCGGCCTTCGTGATGGCGGCCGCATCGCGGTGCGGCACCTGAGCCCCGTCGACCTCCGCCAGTGCCTCGTAAAGACTTTGGAGACCGGAGCCCGAAAGCGCGCCGCGTTCGATGGAGACATGGCCGAGGCGCCGCCGCAGGCACGCGATCACGCGCTCCTCGCGCTCGTTCTCCGCCGGCAGGGTGGCGTGGCCGGCCTCGGTGACGACGGCCAGCCGGGCGCCATGTCGTTCGACCAGGCAGGAAACGCCAAAGCCGGTCCCGGGCCCGATCACCAGCAGCGGCTCTCCGGGGAGGCCATCCTGTCCGCCAAGCGGGATCAGGTCGGCAGGCTGCAAGGCGGGCAGGGACCAGGCCACCACTTCGAAATCGTTGAGGACATGCACGCTGTCGAAACCGAGCGCCGGTTGCAACTCGTTACCGTCGATCACCCAGGGGCTATTGGTCATGACGCAGCGGTTGTTGGTCACGGGTCCCGCGACGGCCAGCACAGCCCTCCTGGGCTGCTCGCCGCCGGACCGTCGCGCAAGGACATCGGCGATGGCTTCCCGGACTGTCGGAAAGTTGGCGACCTTCACATAGTCGATTGCGCCAATCTGGTCGCCGATGCTCAGTTCGCCCTGGGTCAGCGCGAAGCGCGCATTGGTGCCGCCGATGTCGGCGAGAAGAATCTGCCCTGTCTTGCCGATCGTCATGACCATTTGGCTGCCGCGGCCTTGCCGGCTGCGGGAACCCTTCTCCTCCACTGCGTCGACGCGATCCGCATGTTGCGGACGCCCGAGAATCCGTCCTTGGGTGCAGCTAGTCAACACGAAGGAAGCCAAACCGTTTCATTTCGGGAACAATCAGCCGCCCAATCGAACAAGTCGCGACAAACGTTCGGTGGTTGCGAAGCCACGCGGGAAGATCGACATTGGAGAGAGCGCTCGGACCCCGTTGCGCCGGGTGGATGGAGTAGGTCTTGAGATGAAGATTTCCGACCGCGACGTGCTTCTGGTGGTCGACGTGCAGAACGATTTTTGCACCGGCGGAGCGCTGCCCGTTCCCGGCGGCGAGAAGGTTGTCCCCGCCATCAACCGCATCGCCCGAAAATTCACCAATGTGGTGCTTACCCAGGACTGGCATCCGCTCGACCACGTCTCCTTCGCGCCGAACCATGTGGGCAAACAACCGTTCCAGACCATCGAGCTCGACTACGGCACCCAGGTGCTCTGGCCGACACATTGCGTGCAGGGCACAGCGGGCGCCGAATTTCATCGGCATCTCGACGTTACCCGAGCGAACATGCTGGTGCGCAAAGGCTTCCGCCGCGGAATCGATTCCTATTCGGCGCTGTTCGAGAATGACCACCGGACGCCGACAGGCCTGCTCGGTTATTTGCGCGAACGCGAGCTGAAGACAGTCTTCGTCGCAGGTCTGGCCCTGGACTTCTGTGTCCGATTCTCGGCGGAGGACGCCCGCAAGGCAGGCTTCACAGTCGCCGTCATCGAGGACGCCTGCCGCGGCATCGACCTCGACGGCTCCGTGGCCGCGGCCCATCGGCGTTTTCGGGAGCTTGGCATTTCGATCGTCAGTCTCGAAGCGTTCCTGTGAGGATCGTGAGATAGAAATGGTAGAGAAGACCGGCAAACCGCTAGGCGGGCCGGATCATGTTCCGGATGACCCGCTGCTGTGGCCGTTTGCGGCGGCGCGGCTCGCCATGGACGCTTGTTTCTGGTGGTTGGAGCGCGGCCCGGTGGAGCAGGACGACTGCGGCCTGCCATGGACGACGCCAAGCACTGTCGCGTTGGAGCTTGCGACCATGCGCCTGCGCGATTGTACGCTGAGGCGATCCGGCCAGCCGGCGCTGGTCTGTGCGCCGCATGCGCTGCATCGGGCCCTGATCGCCGACTTCGCGCCCGGTCACAGCGTGGTGCAGTCCCTGCAAAACGGCGGCATCGACCGGGTCTATCTCACCGACTGGCGTTCGGCCACGCCGGACATGCGCTATCTCTCGATCGACAGCTATCTCGGCGATCTCAATGTCGCCGTCGACGAGATCGGTGCTCCGGTTGATCTCGTCGGCCTCTGCCAGGGCGGCTGGCTGTCGCTGCTCTATGCAGCGCGCTTTCCGGCCAAGGTGCGGCGACTGGTCCTGGCCGGCGCTCCCGTCGACCTTTCGATCGACTCGGCGCTGTCACGGCTCGCCCGCAACGCGCCCGAAATGGTGTACGACCAGCTCGTCGCACGCGGCGGCGGCAATGTCAGCGGCGACGAGATGCTGCGGTTCTGGTCGAGGGCGCCCAGCCGCGATGACATCGCGGCAGTGTTGCAGAAGGATCTTTCGGACGACGAAGGCGCGGCGTTGCTCGCGCGCTTCGACCACTGGAATACCGAGACGCTCAATCTGCCCGGGACCTATTATCTGGAGATCGTCAACTGGATCTTCCGGGAGAACCGGATTGCCAGCGGCAACTTCATGGCGCTCGGCCGCGAGGTTCATCTGAAGGACGTCAAGGCGCCGGTTTTCCTGCTGACCGGGCTCGACGACGACGTCGTGCCGGCGACGCAGGCGCTCGCGACCGCCGGTCTGCTCGGTACGCCGCAAGCCTTCGTTGCGGCGGCTTCCGAGCCGAGCAACCATCTCGGTTTGTTCATGGGGGCGCGGACCCACGCGTATGCCTGGCCTAGGATTGCCGAGTGGCTGCGCGAGGATCTGACCGGCGTGCTGGCCCGCAGCGCCTGAGGCGCCAAAGGACAGTCAGGCGGAAGCGCAAATCCGTTATGCATGATGGCGGATGGCCTGCACGGGGCCAGGTCGATGGGCTACATATAGTCTGGAGCTCATGGCTGCGGCCAGCCGCGAAGAGATAGAGATCGCGAAGAGATAGAGATTAAGGGTACTGCGCTCGATGACTTTCCACTCGATCTACGCCCACGGATTTGCGCGCGTGGCGGCCTGCGTCACCACCTCCCATGTCGCCGATCCCTCGGCCAACGCGAAGGCGATCTCGGCGGCGGCGCATGCCTGCCACGAACAGTCGGTGGCGGTTGTCGTGTTTCCCGAGCTGTGCCTCTCCGGTTATGCGATCGAGGATCTGGTGAAGCAGGACCCGCTGCTCGACGCAGTCGAGCGCGGGCTGGCCGCGATCGTCGAGGCCTCCTCGGCACTGATGACTGTCCTGATCGTCGGCGCGCCGTTGCGCTTCGGTCATCGCATCTACAACTGCGCCGTCGTCATCCATCGCGGCAACGTTCTCGGCGTCGTCCCGAAGACTTATCTGCCGACCTATCGCGAATTCTACGAGGGGCGGCATTTCGCTTCCGGCGCCGGTATCGTCGGAGAGACGATCGCGTTCGGCGCGCTGCGCGCTCCATTCGGCGTCGACCTCCTGTTCGCGGCCGAAGACGTTCCCGGTCTGACCATCGGCGTCGAAATCTGCGAGGACATGTGGATCCCGGTGACGCCGGCCTCGGAGCTGGCGCTGGCGGGCGCGAGCGTGCTGATCAATCTATCGGGCAGCCCGATCACGATCGGCCGGGCGCGCTCGCGCGCGCTGCTGTGCCAATCCACGTCGGCGCGCTGCCTTGCGGCTTACGTCTATGCGGCCGCCGGGGCAGGGGAATCGACCACCGATCTCGCCTGGGACGGCCAGACCTCGATCCACGAGAACGGCATTCTGTTGGTCGAGGGCGAGCGGTTCCGCCAGGGCGGACAGATCACGCTGGCCGACGTGGATCTCGACCTCCTCAGGCAGGAGCGTGCGCTGATGGGGACGTTCGACGACAACCGCCGGCAGCGCGAGGCGTTTTTCCGCACGGTGACGTTCGCTCTGAAGCCGCCGACCGCCGATATCGGTTTCCTGCGCAAGGTCGAGCGATTTCCGTTCGTGCCGAGCGACGAAAGCCTGCTCGAGCAGGATTGCTACGAGGCCTACAACATCCAGGTCGCCGGTCTGGTGCAGCGCATGCGCGCGACCGGCACCAAGCGCGTCGTGATCGGCGTATCTGGTGGCCTCGATTCCACCCACGCCTTGATCGTTGCGGCCAAGGCGGTCGACCTGCTCGGCTTGCCGCGCGAAAACATCCTTGCCTATACCATGCCGGGCTTTGCCACCGGCAGCGAGAGCAAGACCAATGCGCTGGCGCTGATGAAGGCGTTGCAGACGAATTGGCAGGAACTCGACATCCGCACCACGGCGACGCAGATGCTGAAGGACATCGGCCATCCCTTCGGCAAGGGCGAGAAGGTCTACGACGTCACCTTCGAGAACGTGCAGGCGGGCCTGCGCACGGACTATCTGTTCCGGCTCGCCAACCATCACGGCGGCATCGTTATCGGCACCGGCGATCTCTCCGAACTCGCGCTCGGCTGGTGCACCTATGGCGTCGGCGACCAGATGGCGCACTACAACGTCAATGCCGGGGTGCCGAAGACCCTGATCCAGCATCTGATCCGCTGGGTGATCGCCTCAAAGCAGTTCAGCGACGACGTGAACCGGACGCTTGCGTCGATCCTGTCGGCCGAAATCTCGCCCGAGCTGGTACCGGTCAAGCCCGGCGAGAAGCCGCAGAGCACGGAAGCGTCAGTCGGACCGTACGAACTCCAGGATTTCAACCTGTTCTACACACTGCGGTTCGGCATGCGGCCGTCCAAGATCGCCTTCATGGCGCTGCATGCCTGGAAGGACGTTGCCAAGGGCGAATGGCCGCCGGCATTCCCGAGCGACCGGCGCAGGGCCTATGATCTCCCGGAGATCCGCCGCTGGCTGGAGGTGTTCTTGCGCCGCTTCTTCGCCTTCAGCCAGTTCAAGCGCTCCGCGATGCCGAACGGACCGAAGGTTTCGGCCGGTGGTTCGCTGTCGCCGCGCGGCGACTGGCGCGCGCCGTCGGATTCGAGCGCGGCGGCATGGCTTGAGGACCTCGAGCGGAATGTGCCGAACTGATCGGACGAGACGGCTGACAGAGCGCCTCAAAACGATTTCGCGCCGCGCGGCCCAATGGCCGGCGGCGCGAAATGCGTTCGATGTAGAAAGTGCGAGGTCCGGAGTGCCTAGGAGTCCGGACCTCGTCACCTTGCCTCAGCCTTCAATCCCTCGCCCCAAGTGGTCCCCCAACCCCATGTAGCGCGATCAGAGGGTGATGCCCGTCGAAGTGGCCGCCGATCGATGTGCACAACGTACGCGAAGTATGGTTAGGAATCTATTCCGGATCACTACGGACACGAACGTGCTTGTCTTCGCGCGCTGATGTGTTCGTCTGCATTGCAAGCTCACCCGTCGCACCATCCTGAAGTCCGGCGATCACGCTGGTTCTCCCCCGAAGTGATCCTGATGGAATCAGGCCTGTCCTTTCTCGGGCTCGGCGTGCAGCCGCCGATGACCAGCCTCGGCAACATGGTCGGCTATGGCCGCGAATATCTGACCCGCGCGCTGGATCATGCTGGCGCCGGCGGTCACGGTCGTCGTGACCACGCTGGCGGTCTCCGTGATCGGCAACTGGCTGCGCGACCGGCTCGATCCGACCTTGCAGTGGCGCTGAGCTCTCGTGTCCCGGACGCGGTGCGGCGCGTAGTGCCGCGCCGCAGAGCCGGGGCCCACACCTCCACCGGCTGTTGGGCCCCGGTTCTGCAGCGCACCGCTACACGCTGCGCTGCGCCCGGAGAACGAGAGCCCACGCGCCCGGAGCAGGGGAGGCCTGCACCGGGCCAATCCGGGCGGTTTCAGGGCAAGTTCCCGTTGCACCTGAT
Organism: Pseudomonadota bacterium; assembly: GCA_023388935.1. GTDB lineage: Bacteria > Pseudomonadota > Alphaproteobacteria > Rhizobiales > Xanthobacteraceae > Bradyrhizobium. Next base: position 16,670 of record JAEWFG010000190.1, read on the forward strand.
CACCCCGTGCGCTATCCGGCCGGAAAGGCCTGAGGCGGCTTCCATATTTCCCCGCCCGGTCAATGCAAACCGAGGACGGAAATCGCCATGCCAGCCTATCGCTCCCGCACCACCACTCACGGCCGTAACATGGCGGGCGCCCGCGGCCTCTGGCGCGCGACGGGCATGAAGGACGGCGATTTCGGCAAGCCGATCATTGCTGTCGTCAACTCCTTCACCCAGTTCGTTCCCGGCCACGTGCACCTGAAGGACCTCGGTCAGCTCGTTGCCCGCGAGATCGAGCAGGCCGGAGGCGTCGCCAAGGAATTCAACACCATCGCGGTCGACGACGGCATCGCGATGGGCCATGACGGCATGCTCTACAGCCTGCCGTCGCGCGAGTTGATCGCCGACAGCGTCGAGTACATGGCCAACGCCCATTGTGCCGACGGCCTCGTCTGCATCTCCAACTGCGACAAGATCACGCCCGGCATGCTGATGGCCGCGCTGCGCCTCAACATCCCCGCCGTGTTCGTGTCGGGCGGCCCGATGGAGGCCGGCAAGGTCAAGCTCCAGGGCAAGACCAAGGCCGTCGACCTCATCGACGCCATGGTCGCTGCCGCCGACTCCAAGGTCAGCGACGAGGACGTCAAGGTGATCGAGCGCTCGGCGTGCCCGACCTGCGGCTCCTGCTCGGGCATGTTCACCGCCAACTCGATGAACTGCCTGACCGAGGCGCTTGGCCTCGCGCTGCCCGGCAACGGCACCGTGGTCGCAACCCACGCCGACCGCAAGCGCCTGTTCGTCGAGGCCGGCCACACCATCGTCGACATCGTCCGTCGTTATTACGAGCAGGACGATGCGTCTGTGCTGCCGCGTAACATCGCGAACTTCAAGGCGTTCGAGAACGCGATGACGCTCGACATCGCGATGGGCGGCTCGACCAACACCGTGCTGCATCTGCTTGCCGCTGCCCATGAAGGGCAGGTCGCATTCACCATGCAGGATATCGACCGCCTGTCGCGCCGCGTGCCTGTGCTGTGCAAGGTCGCTCCGTCCGTCGCCGACGTGCATGTCGAGGACGTGCACCGCGCCGGCGGCATCATGGGCATTCTGGGCGAACTCGATCGTGCCGGGCTGATCGACACGTCGGTCTCGACCGTGCATGCGCCGACCATGAACGACGCGCTGGAGCGCTGGGACATCAAGCGCTCCAAGAGCGAGGCGGTGCGCACCTTCTATCGCGCCTCGCCCGGCGGCATCCCGACGCAAGTCGCGTTCAGCCAGGAGCGCCGCTACGATGAGCTCGATGCCGACCGCGAAAAGGGCGTTGTGCGCGATATCGAGCACGCCTTCAGCAAGGACGGTGGCCTCGCGGTGCTCTACGGCAACCTCGCGCAGGACGGCTGCATCGTGAAGACCGCCGGCGTCGACGCCTCGATCCTGAAATTCTCAGGTCCCGCGCGCGTATTCGAAAGCCAGGACGCTGCCGTCGAAGGCATCCTCGGCGGCAAGGTCGTAGCCGGTGAAATCGTGGTCATCATTTACGAAGGTCCGCGCGGCGGGCCCGGCATGCAGGAGATGCTGTATCCGACGAGCTATCTGAAATCGATGGGTCTCGGTAAAGCCTGTGCGCTCGTCACCGACGGACGTTTCTCGGGCGGCTCGTCCGGCCTGTCGATCGGACACCTTTCGCCGGAAGCGGCCGAAGGCGGCAACATCGGTCTCGTGCGTACCGGCGACCGCATCGCGATCGACATTCCGAACCGCAGCATCAGCCTCGAGGTCTCGGACGATGAGCTTGCGAAGCGCCGCGCGGCGGAAGAGGCCAAGGGCGATGCCGCGTGGCAGGCGACCAACCGCAAGCGCAACGTCTCGACTGCGCTCCAGGCCTATGCGGCCCTCACGACCAGCGCAGCGCGCGGCGCCGTGCGCGAAGTGAAGCGGCGTTCGAACTGAGCGCCGCACCATTCGCGCCTCGCGCGGAGCCAGCGCATCTAGCAAGAATTTCGCGCGGCGCTCTTCAAGGGGGCGCCGCGTTTTCTTTTGCGCACAGCAAACGAGGCCCGGGAATGGAGGCGAATCCAACCGGGCCTCGCAACCAGCGACGCCCTGGGAGATGTCGCCAGTGTCCGGATTGCGGATTGTTCGGCGGCTGAAAGCGGCCGAGCCCGTTGACCAGCCTAAGGGAACTCGCTGACGCCCGCCTGACAGATCGTGGGAAGAACCGGGCTCGGGTGGGCATGTTCACCCTTGAGCGGCAATGCACAGAACCATCAGAACTACGTAGTTTTACGGATCAATTTTCGGAACGGGGTGTTCTAGTGTGAAAATACCGGCGCGATTTGAGCACTAATTTCTAATTTGTCCGGGATGGCCGCAGTGGGGGCTGGAACCATCCTGCGGCTTTTCCCATTGGGCCGACGCTTGCGCGGGATCGCAGCCCGAGATCATGGAGGGCCGGACGCCTTGCGGGGTTGGTGGCTTCGCTCAGTTCTATGGTCTTGGCTGCTCGACACGCAATTTGCGTAACGGCGCCGTGCCGTTGAGATATCGACCGCTATATTGTACGTCGAGATCGCGTCCTGACACTACGCGCGATCTGCTGTTGCGCTCGTCGCCACTGACAACGAGGCCGTAAAGCAGCTATAAATAACGGTAGCCGCATCTTTTAAGTCCGCGTCGGGGATCCTTGGTCGATATCGATGACGTGCCGATCAGTGCCGACGGTGACGACGATCGTATAGCTTTTCTGCCCGCCCCCCTGGTCGGTTGGCGGAGCAATATGAAGCTGGCCGCCATACCACTCACCAGGCATCAAGGTATTGTCCTTGATCACGGATCGTTCGAGCACCGCCATGTTGCGCTGCCCGGCCTCAACCGTTGCCGAGATCATTGCCTCATTCTGAATGGCTGCATTGTTCTGTGCGATCACAGCCGCAGTCGGGCTGTAGAACGTGCCGGTCCTGCCGCTGGGCGTTGTGTAATGGCCATACCCGGCCTGGGAAGCGCCGTAAGCGTTTGCCCCAGCGGCAACACCGGTAAGAAGTACTGCTGCAACCTGCCGGTTCTTTTCCTCCTGGACCAACATCTCGTAGGTGACGACCTTCATTTCGAAGTCGGATCCGGCGACGTGCTGCACGGCCTCGACCTGACCGACCCTAAAATCGATCGGCTGCTTTCCGAGATTGTTGATACCGACGATGAAAACCGGGCGACCGTTCGCTTGGAGTTGGCGAGCAGCCGGGCGGACCAAGACCAGCGAGTTCTTCTGGCGCGAGACAAGAGCCGGCTGACCGTCACGCATCAAGGTCTGTTGCTGCGGATTAGAAGTTCGAAACTGGACCGTTTCACCTGTGCTGACGCAGCCGCCCACCGCGGCGCACAACGCCAAAATACCCCATCTACGCATGATGTCCCCAAGACCTATCCCTATTGAGCATAAGAGCGCAACTGGGGGGAAGTTCAATGGCCCCAGGCTGGGGTAGCTACGTCTCGATTGTGGGTTGACTTGTGGGCACGAGGCCAAACCAGATTCTTGGGGAATAACCTGGCGGAAGGGGTGTCCTGTCAACCGTGCTGTAATTACTCGCATATTCTGTCTGCGCCGCGAGCAATCTACGGTCCTCACCACGGCTAGTTTGGCGGCCTCTCGACCCTTCCGCTAACTCCCCGCAGTTCGCCGCGCTCGAGGGGTGGGGTGCTTTCCCCCGGCGGACGCTCCACTCCGGCTCGCGAATAGCTCGATCGACCTCGATTGCGCCGCGGATACCGGGAGCATTCACGGAGTTCGCGCCAATACAGTCACCGTCTCCAATCTGATTTTCTTGCTCATCCGCTGTCAGTGCTTCGGCGGCCATGACGAAGGACAGCTTGGCCAGCTCAGAGTTGTTTCTTCGGTTGTCTGACCTATACCGGAAACCTCTTCGCATCGTCGCTTAGAAGATCTCGATTTTTCAAAACCTCGGAGCGCGATGGACGGGAGCAACTAGGAGCGGCATCAGGAAGCGCGTCGGCATCTATCTTCGTGTTTCCACGGATAGTCAGACCACTGAGAACCAGCGCCGGGAGCTGGAGGTCGTCGCCGAACGGTCCAGCTGGGAAGTGGTCAGTGTCTACGAGGATGCCGGTATCAGCGGTGCTAAGGGCCGCGACAAACGCCCCGGATTCGATCAGCTGCTGAAAGACGCCACAGCTCGCAAGGTCAACATGATCGCGACCTGGTCTGTCGATCGCCTCGGTCGCAGCCTGCAAGATCTTGTCGGCTTTCTGACCGAGCTGCACGCACTGAAGTGCGATCTCTACCTGCATCAGCAGGCCCTCGATACCAGCACCCCTTCGGGTCGCGCGATGTTTCAGATGCTTGGTGTTTTCGCCGAATTCGAGCGCGGCATGATTCGTGAGCGAGTGAATGCCGGGCTTGCGCGTGCCAGGGCGAAAGGCACAAAGTTAGGCCGACGTCCAGTCAATGCATCGGTTGAGGCGCGCATTCGTGAGCTCAGGGCGGAAGGTATGGGCATCCTCAAGATCGGCCGAACGGTCGGCGTCGGCACCAGCGTGGTGCAGCGCGTGATCGCGCAATGAGTTGGCCGTGCCTGGATGTCCTGAAATCGGTCGAATGGGTTTCTCAAATGTCAGGCTCTACCACGACAGCGACCCAACTAGAGCATTCGTCACTTAAGTTGACGCATATCCCGCGTGCCGAAAGTAGTTTGCGCATTCCTCGGCTGAGAAGGCATCGAGCACCTCACCGATCTTGTCCCAGAGTGCGTCGCGGGTT
>JAEWFG010000224.1 GCA_023388935.1 Pseudomonadota bacterium
AATTCCGCGACGAAATCGCGGAAATATTCGTCGAAGGGATGAGAAAGGCAGGTGTCCGTGAGCATTGAGCTGTTCGTTCAAATGGGGAGCATTGTCTCGTGTCTGGACTGATGACTGTCTCTGCCGGACCGATGAGGTGACCGAATAGGAATGCTGCCGCAGCTCCATCGCTCCATCAGAGGCCGGACAAAGGGCAGCATCCGACTACCTGCCGATCTGCCTCGAAAATCGCTTGCATCTCGCGGGACATCCACAGATGAGTACACGGCGTAGTCGTTTACGGATGCGGCGGAGGAGGAGGGCTACGCCTGCTCTTCGATGCCGGATGCCGGGTATTCAACGCTAACCTCTTGAGCCAACTTCCCGCGCAAGGCACGATCCAAGCCGAGACCAACGGCGATCAGGATGTGGACGAGGCCGCCGAGACCGGCTTGCCGATGGCACACCCGTGGAGGCAATCCTGCGCGAGCGCGACCTGCGGGCGGCGAGGAATTGAGCGTGGCCCAGGGCGAGCTGCTTTCTGATCAGGTCGAGACTATGCTTGATGACCATTTCAGACTTGACGGCAGCTTGCACGGCCAGTTTCAACCGACTCATAATCAGTGGGGGATAGTCTGCTGGTTGATGTCCGTTTGGCCCCTGGAGTGATACGGTTGCTGCGCAGCATCGAAATGACGCGATGGTCAACAGCAGACTCATGCCCTGTAGCAGTGCGTCGTTATTCGATCGCATCGTCGGCGCGGCCGAGCAGCGAAAGCGGCACAATGAGACCGAGCACGTTGGCGGTTTTGAAATTAGTGATCATCTCGGCGTTCGTCGCTTTCTGCCGTTTTTTGTGAGGCTTGCCTTTCATTCGCTTCGTAGTATTCGGCTGAGAACTTGATTGACCAACTCGAGAAGAACGAACGCAATTTCTGAGTGGGCTTTTCGACGCCAAGGTGTTCCGCGACATGCGCATTCCGCAGCCACCTCATCGCCGATGTGAGGCCGGCGGTGCGCTCGAGCCTCTCAACCGCCGCGATGCTGGCGGTCTCTGCCTGCCGATAGCGGAAACCAACCTTTTTGATCACATGCAGGGACTGGATGGATTCATAGCCCTTTAATGCGAGTTGAACGAACGGATGTTTTTTGGCCTGCGGCCAAGCCGCCGGATACACCGGTAGCACCAAAAGCTTGCTCTTGGCGATGACCGTTGCCAGCGGATGCAAGAGTTGCGTCCAAGCTGGCCATGACGCGACCTTGGCAAGCAATAGCGCGTGTATTGTCATTGCGATCCCGAAAGAGACTGGGAGCCAAAGTACCGCGCCCAGGATTACGAGTAATGCGGTGTTCGGCGTAAGATGCCGGCATCGCCTGAACACCCATGCCATGCCGCCTTCAAAGGCAATATGCACGGCTTGTTCGAACACCCGATAGCTAATCTTCAGCCGGAGCCACGACCAGTTCCGGCGGATCGACATCCTCCACTGTCGACGTTTCGTCTCGGAAAGAGGAAAGAAGTGCAACGCGCCGTTCATGATAGTAACGATGACATTGCCAAGCACCTTGGCCACAAAGAGCGGAAGCCGGACAATCTGCATTGCTAAAGGGAAGGCGTAGTCGAGCAACCGCATCAAGATAGTGAGAATGAAACGCAGGATTTTGTTGGCGGCGAGCGTGACAAAGACAAGTGGGATGATAATGAGATCGTCAAGGGCACCACGGAAGCGGCTTTCTTCGGTCCATGCCGGCTGATGATAATCGGACATGTTGCAACGTCCGGGGCTGAAGACACGGGATCGCCAGCGCAAATTATCACACTGTAAGGGTCAGAGGTGGCCTCACGTCCCAACAGTTGAGCGAGAGCCTGTTGTCCGCACGGGATCATTCGCTGCTGACCTAAAGCGGCCCGACGGTCCTCAATGGCCGCAAGCCTCTGAAAGCAGACACGATCTGGGCGTCATGCTCGGTGCCCTCACAACCCGAGGAGTACGATCATGCCTGACGAAGACAGCTTCTCCACTAAATCTCGTCGCACACCCTGGAACAAAGGCAAGCTGATCGGAGCCAAACCTCCGCTGCGGCCAAACCAAGTCTGGTCGATCCGAACCCGGCTCTCCTGATCGACCCGCGATCGTGCCCTTTTCAACCTTGCGATTGACAGCAAGTTGCGTGGTTGCGACGTCGTCGCCTTGAGGGTCGAAGATGTCGCTCCGAATGGCTATGCGATCGATCGTGCGACCGTCCGACAGAAGAAGACCGGGAGACCGGTCAGCTGTCACTCGATAAATGCAGTGCACACGAGCACCCAGATGGGAGCGTTTCGGCTCCGTATCGGACTCAAATATATGGACGGCTACGGTGAAGAGAACCGGTGCAACACCCGCCCGCCGTAAAACCAAGAGAGCGAGCGGGCTCCTAGCTTATATTTGCTATTTCTTCTCGTCGGCGGGTTGCTCCCATTTTCCTTCTAGCTTCTGCTCGAAAACTTGCGCAGGAGCCCCCTGGTGAGCTTTGGCGAAGTTGTCGAGCGGCAGCGAAGCAACAACGGTCATGACGTTGGTATTCACTGCATCGAGGGAAAGCATTCGACCGGTCTCCATTGCACGCACGAAACTCGGGTCGGCGACAGTTCCAGCCACGCATCCATTGGCAAGGCAAATTGTGTAGGGAATGGGCACTGAGGTTTCCTTGTCGACGGTCAACTTGATGCCGGGCTGCAAGAAGTATCCCGAAAGAACGAAAATCTGGAGCCTGGCAGCCGGCGCATCTTCTCGTTCGATCAGATCTACTTTGAGCACGACCTGGCCTGTGTCCCATTTCCCGTTGATAGTCGTGCGACAAACCATTTTCGTATCCGGGCCCTGCACGCCTTTGAAGCATAATTTGCTCCAGTCCGAGTATGTGAGGTTGCGAGCGTGCTGCTGCCCGCGTGCCGCGATCTCCTGCTCGGTGAAATCGGGAGTTGCAGGTACATCTCCAAACGGTATGACTTGTTGGCCGCCGACAGGCGCCGCCGTGATCGAAGTATATAGAGCAATCAAGATCGCCGTGATTGATCGCCCGCAGACTAAGGAATTGCTCATTGATGTCTCCTTAGAAAATCGCTGACCAAGGGCGCCCAAATTGGAACAGCATCAGCGGAATCAATCATAAAATGGCCGTCCTCTCCGAAATCCGGTAACAAATGATATTCGACATTGCCTCCAGCAGCCCGAAATGCCGAGGCCAATCGCATAGAAAGCTCGGGCCCGAAATAGCTGTCGTTATGCGTGTAAATCCATAGCATCGGTATCCGCGCGCTTCGCCCGAACTGAGCCGCCGCTTCGACCAGACGATCTGGTGCGCAATTATTGTTGGGTTTGCCGTTGAGATGACCGCCGCGGCCGGACTCAAAGCCGATCATCGCCCGCACGGAGCTCGGATTCTGACTGGCAAGCGCGATCGCGCCCCAGCCGCCACCCGATTGACCGACGACGACAACGTCATCGCGCTTGATGAATGGTTGGGTCGACATATAGTCGATAACCCACATGTCGAGCGATGCAATCGCGAGCCCGGCATCTCGGAAATTGGCGTCTGAACAGTTGCCAACGCCCGAAAAGAAGAGTCCGAATAGGGCGCGCTCGGGAATTTCGATAGCGGAAGAACCGTATCCAGGGCGCACAGGCGCGACCACCACATAGCCGTGCTTCGCGAACCAAAGTGCCGCATCGCGGAACTCGATCACCGGAAAGTAGCTTCGTTCTCTCGGCTCGAGGGAAACGCCATGATTCATCACCAGAAGCGGAAATGGTCCATCCCCGACAGGGCGGATCGTGTAGGCCAGCATCGGGATGGTTGACGGAATTCCCCAGATCTCCTCGCGTACCTGGGTAACTTCGGCGTTCTCGGATTTTTCACCAGGTCCGGCGGCGGCGAAAGTGGGTACCAGCAGCAAGAGCGCGATTACCTTTCGTAATCGTTTTACAAGTTGCCGGACATCCGAGCGCAACGCACCGCCATCAGCGAGATGTCCCGCAGAGGGGGGGCGACAACCTGCGCCGGCCGCTGGGCTTCCAACCGGTTGCGACAGAGTTGATTCTCCAGAACCTGGGACAACTCGACAGTGAATTATAAGAGCGCCGTTTTGTGACGCTTTGATGTACCGCCGACAATCTGGCTCTCGGGTTGGCGCTAGGCAGCACAACCCAACTCTGAGGCGTGATCTCGCGCGCGAGTCCGTCGGGCGATGCGGCGAACCTCAGGCCGAGGAACCTGATCACTAGCTCGGCGATACCTGAAGCTGATCCAGGCCCTTGCACTGAATGTGAAAGGCCTCGATAATTTGGAAACAATCGTCCGTACGGTCCGTCGCCACGTGGGATATGGCGTGACTAGGCGTTTCAACTCGGGCGGCACCGCTTTTTGTGGATGCTCGAACAGGGAGTGGGACCCGACTGGACTCCGAAAGCCAAAGCAGGGTGGACCACCGCCTGCACGCTGCTGTGCCGCGCCAAGAATACCATCGGCCAGCGCGAGCCTAACAGCAGGTAGATCAACAAAATGGAAGCCGATCATTTGTTTCTCGCTTGCGTCACCGGTTGTTTGACCGCGCTTTCAACTTCAAGCCCCGCACGCTTAGACATTGTTATGCCGCTCGATCCGTCGAACTATCATCAGTCGAGGAAGCCGCATCATGACCGACATCAATTCCGATTTTGCCCAGCGTGTCGTGGTTCATAGCGCTCAGATCCCCTGGATCGCATCGCCAATCGTCGGCGTCGATCGACGGATGCTTGATCGGATCGGAGACGAAGTCGCCCGCGCCACTTCGGTCGTACGCTACGCTCCAAGAAGCCGTTTCTCTGCCCACATCCATGGCGGAGGCGAGGAGTTTCTAGTGCTGGATGGCGTGTTCCAGGACGAACATGGAGACTTTCCCGTTGGCTCATACATCCGCAATCCCCCAACATCGTCCCACACGCCCGGATCCGAGACCGGTTGCAAAATCTTCGTAAAACTCTGGCAATTCGATCCGACCGATCGAAAACACGTTCGCATCGATACGTCAAAACTAACGTTCGCGGCGCTGCCAGACCACGCGGGTGTGGAGACGATGGGATTGTTCGCGGACGACAGCGAGAACGTGAGGCTGGAGCGTTGGGCTCCTGGTGCCTCGGTCGAACTAGATCTGAAAGGCGGCGGAGAATTTTTCGTGCTCGAAGGGGGCTTTAACGAAGGTGGAGACCAGCTTGAGCGAGAATCCTGGATCAGGCTCCCGGCGGATGGACATCTGAGCGCAACTGCAGGCAGGGACGGGTGCAAGGTCTGGGTCAAGACAGGGCACCTCCCCCCTCGATTTTCTGCGCCGATCCGATCCGAGCATTAGAGCCAAAGAGGTTGGAGGGGCTGACGCATTGACGTCCTCTCGTTGCGGCGATGCCATTGCCAACCACACTCGATTCGCATTGCCCCGGCGAAGACTGAAGGGGCAGCCTTGCTGTCTAGTTACTTCCGGCCATCACCCCTATTCTCGGGGACTAGGGCTGCATGGATAGCATCCCTGTTATGGCTTCCCCTGTGGAGGTCTTATAACTCTCCCATAGCCATGGGAGAGGAACGTGGCGATGGAGGGCGTTGCGACCCTCGGGACTTTGGACCCGCAGCATGCCATCGCCCAATTGGTCAACGCCCTAGCCGATCAGGCTAGGGCTTTTGCATCGGACAAGGCTCGGCAAGTTTCATGCTTGCGGGCCTTAGCTGGTCGAACGCAACATGACGTTGAGCGCATCGCTAGTCTGCCGAACACCGAAATCGGACATGAGCGCACCGCGATCAAGTAGTACCAATCGCGCGCTCTCACCGGAAGCTTGATTCGTCGACATGGACGCGGTCCCGGTACGTCAGTGTGGCGGCACCATACTATCTGGAGCAAAGCTGGTTGGTAGACCGTCGATGCTCTTCATATTCTTCAGGCCCCCGTATTTGCGGAGATTGTCGATGCCTTGCGCCGTCCAGTAGCGCACGAGGCTACCGCGGTCCTGCTTGTAGACGAATAGAGGCACGCCCATGCCGTACGAGGTCGACCGAAAGGCCTTATCGGCGCTCAGCTCAACTAGCTGCGATGCAGGGCGTCGGTGGCGACAGCTTCGTGCAACTCAAGGTGCGCGGCAGCTCGCAGAGTATTGCGCTCGGCCAGACCCCCGTGATTCAAACTCCCAAACTGGGGCTCGAATCATTCGCTACGAACTCGCCGACTACGAATGGACTGCCATAAGGCCGATGCTGCCGAACAAGCCGCGTGGCGTTCCTCGGGCGAACGACCGACGTGTCCTCAATGGCATCTACCCTGGCGTGATCTGCCGGCGGCATTTTGGCCCATACACCACTTGCTACAACCGGTTCGCCCGCTGCCAGCGGGCTGGTGTCTCGGGCCGCATCATAGACGCACTCTGCCCATGATGCGCTGTCCAGATGATCGACGCCTCCATTGTCCGCGTGCATCAGCATGGATCCTGCATCACAAGGAACCAGCGCCAATCGATGGGAAAATCTCGCGGCGGCTTGGACCCTCACACGGATCGGCCGCTTGCTCTGACGGCATCATGTCGGCGATAGACTTCGACATGAGCTATCCGGGCTCGCGCTTCGGTGCCTTGTGCTTGCGCCGTTCGAGCCAGTCTCTTGCGGCCTCCTCAAGGATCTCAGAGGCCGTTGTGTCATCCTCGAGCGCGGCCCGCTTGATAGACTTGATGAGTTCGGCGGACATGGTCGCGAAAAAATTCCGTCTTTGCTGCCCGGCCGGCGCCTTGCTTCCCTTAGCGGATTTTCCTGCGTCAGCCATGAGCACTCCGGCGTTGGTGAAGGGGAAAGGGAATCGCACGGCCGCGCGAATCTCTCGAAGAGGGGCGACTTTAGGCGGGCTTCGGTCAAATGGCCACAGGTAGCGCGGCACATATGTATATTGCGAGACATCAATATATGTAACTTGTTATCTGTATGAACGTTGACATTGATATATGTTTATGATCTGTTCCCGGTCGTGGCGACTGTGGTTGGGAGCTGTAATGGCGTGTTTGGACGGAGATTGGCGGGTCGCGCTCGTGCGGGCGTATCCGGGTCTGTTCCACCATCTTGCGGAAGCTCGCGCTGCCTGCCCTTGCGACGTCTGCGGAGAGGCCGGGCAGCTCTACGGCAACGGCTGGTTGACGACGCGCTGCATGGCGCACGTCGAGGAGCCGAGATTGGTCGAGATCCGGCCAGGGTTCGAAATCCCCATCACCGAGGAATGGTTTGCCCGTGACTGGTGCGTCATCCGCGACACCGACAGCTTCATCGAGGTCAACTCTACTTCGCTTCTAATCGAGGAGGCTAGCAGCTTCCTCGGCCCGTTCGTGCTCCGCTCCTCTAGACTTTACGGCTGGGAACGACGGTCGCAGCGAGCATGAGGCAGGGATCACATCGACGCTTTCTCGAACACGGTGGGCATTCCGACCTGGGCCTAGCCTGGAGTTCGAGAAACATCCTTAGGTTGCAGAAAGCCTCATTTGCCCGTGGCATGGCCGGGCCGACGCTGCTTTGCGAGCTACGATTGCGACAGCGACATGTTGATCGAGATATCGCCGCCTGCGGAAGGGATGGAGCGTTAGCGATGGCCCGATTCCTTTGCACTGCTTGCGGCCGCAAGGGCGAGTGCGTTTACGAGCCGCACCGCCATGAATGTCCGAGCTGCGGCTCGGCGGACGTCGTCTTCGCGCTTGCCATCGATGAGCTGCCGGAGGAGCTCGTAACAACACTGCTTCGGGCCGAGCCTCTCGATGACGAGAACAATGACGGGGACTGATGTGCGCTTGTGGGTATTGTCGGATCTGCATGTGGAATTGACGCGCGGCTGGGACCTGCCGATGGGCGACGCGCGGCCGTGGTTCGACGTTCTGGTGATCGCGGGCGATCTGATCCCGCGCGCCGAGCGCGGGGTGAGGTGGCTGCGCGAACGCGTGCCCGATCAGCCGGTGATTTACGTTGCCGGCAACCACGAATTCTACGGCACCGATGTCGACCGGACGATCGAGAAGGCCAGAGCGGCAGCAGCTGGCACGAACATCCATCTGCTGCAGCACGACACCATCCGGATCGGCGATGTCACCTTCGCCGGCGCCACCACCTGGACCGACTTCGATCTGTTCGGCGACCCGCATCGCGCCATGGTGGTCGCGGCCGAGTGGATGAATGACTTTCGCAAGATCAGGATCGGCCGCTATGTCGAGCGCTTCCGGCCGAGCCACGCGTTGGCCCGGCATCTGCAGGCCCGCGCGTTCCTCGAATTGGAGATGCGCAAACCACGTCCGGGAAAGCTGGTCGTGATCTCCCATCACGCCCCGCATCCCGGCGCTGCTCTGGCGCCGTCCGATCCCTCGACGTCGGACGATATCCTCACCGCGGCCGACCGCAGCGACCTGACGGCCCTCATGCGGCCGGCAGAGTATGACGGGCGCGGCCCCTTGAGGCCCGCCGATCTATGGATCCACGGCCATACGCACGAGTCCGAGGACACCGTGATCGGTGCAACGCGCGTGGTTTCGAACGCGAAGGGCTACGGACCCTGGCCGCCGCAGCGGCACGTCTGGGACAACCGGAGCTTCGATCCGAACCTGATCATCGAGATCTAAAGGGGCAGGCCATGAACGATATCGACGAGCAGCGAACGCGGGCGAATGCGTTGCGTCCTGTCCTGGCTTATGAGTGAGGGGGAGGGCATGCGCGTTTCAAAAGAGGCCGAGGGCCTCCCCGTTTTCTTCGTCTCGGCCAAGACTACGACCGCGATCCCGGTGCGATACCCGGCGCTGCGCGACGCGCTGATCCTGGCGTCGCTCCATCCGCAGGTGCTGTCCATCGAGTACGTCGCCTGGGCCCGCGTCGGATTCATGCAGGTCATGATCGACGCCGTCATTCTCCGGGATGATGACGGCCGCTACGTCCTCGACGTCGTCCCGGCACGAGCCGTGCGCGATATCGACGACGAACGTCTCGTGCGGATCGCGCTGGGCGAGCTCAAGGTCGACTCGTTTGTTCTGACGGCCGAAGACATCCGGCGCGAGCCGCGCCGCTCCAATGCGAACCTGATCTGGTCTCACAACGACGTGACTGTTCCGATCGCGCTGCGCATGCAGATCCTGCAGGTTCTGCTCGACGAAGGACCGATGCCGCTCGGTCGGTTGCTCAAGTGCATCGCCGGTGAAAGCGATCCGGCGGCGGCGGTGATGGCCCTTGCCTGCGCCAATCTCGTTCAACTGGATTTCCTCCACGAACCGCTGAGCCCGAACACCCTTGTCCGATGCTGCGTGCAAGCGGACCACGCATGAGCTCGGACGAGAAGACGCGAGATCTGCAGGCTGTCGTCGAAGACGCCGTCTCGACGGGGGCGGCAGCCGACTCGGCCGACTGTGACGAGCGCCTGAAGGGCCTGCCGCGCCTCCTGCGCTATGCCATGCTAAGCACCAACGGGAGCCAGCACGTCGCGGAACGCCTGATTGCCGAGATCCATGAGCTGTGCCCGCAGCTGCCGCACAGCGCCGCCTGGGCCTTCGAGCGGACGCTTGACACCGGATTGGCGCTCGCCGCTGAGCTCGATCGTCGTGCCGTCGTTCAGGACGAGCCGAACTTGCGGAGTCTGGCCGATTGTGTCCGGCTGCTGTCGCTGCCGACGCCGCACAATTCTGACCACTTCGAGGAGCACCAAAGGGTTGGCAAGGCGCTGCTCCACGCCTTTGAAGCGAGCGCCTGGCATGCCGAGCAGGAGCTCTGCCGCGATCTCGAGCGGTTCACCTTCGGCTGGGCCGCGCTGCCGGCCTGCACCGCCATCCTGTCCGGGAGCATGTCGGCGGCGATGAACGCGGACTACCTTGGAGGCCGCATGGCGGAGCGCCGCGTCGCCGCCGCGAAGACGGCGGTCCGGCGGGAACTGGAGGAGGAGCGCCGGACGCAGCAGGAGGCCGAGGAGAAAACGGCCGCTTGGCAGGCGTCGGCGGCCGCCGAAGGCGAAGCCATTCCCGAGCGCCACGTCGTGGTCGCGCGCCTCTCGGAGGCCGAGATGAAGAACCCCAAGC
>JAEWFG010000270.1 GCA_023388935.1 Pseudomonadota bacterium
CCGGTCTTGACCCGACCTGCGCGCGCCATCCGATAGGTCCCACGGTCGGGGCGAAGAGCTGGCCTGCAATCGAACAAAGAGCTGACCAAACACCTTGACACACCAAATCCCCATGTGAGCAATCCAGCATCTTTCCGCGGAGAGACTCCGGATTGCTTCGCTGCGTTCGCAATGACGATCGTGGTCGAGATCAACGCAAGCTGGCGTTGATCTTGTCCAGCACCGCCGAGCCCGGGCACAGCGAATCCGCTTCCAGCGTGTTGAGCGGCGTCTCGACCGTGTTGAGATGCTCGTGCAAATCTTCCGCGTCGGGGTCGACATAGAGCAGGCCGGTGACGATCTGGCCCTTGGCGGCGTGCTTCTGGAGAAAGGTCTGAGCGCCGAGCCGGTCATGCGGATCGTAGTCGGCGTCGATCTTGCGCAGCGCGATCTTGCTGCCGTCATGCTGCTCAACGAGCTGCACCGTGCCCGGCGCGTAGTCGACGGCGATCGGATCGCGGCCGACCAGCACGTCGAGCCGGTTCACGGCGTCATTGTGCTCGCGGACATAGTCGAAGCTCTTGGTCGAGCCCGCATGGTTGTTGAAGGCGATGCAGGGGCTGATGACGTCGATGAAGGATGCGCCCTTGTGGCGGATCGCAGCTGCGATCAGCGGAACGAGCTGGGTCTTGTCGCCGGAGAACGAGCGCGCGACGAAGGTGGCGCCCAACTGCAGCGCGATCGCGACGAGGTCGATCGCATTGTCGGTGTTGGTGACGCCCTTCTTGGACTTCGAGCCCCGGTCGGCGGTTGCCGAGAACTGGCCCTTGGTCAGGCCGTAGACGCCGTTGTTCTCGACGATATAGGTCATGTTGACGCCACGCCGGATCGAATGCGCGAACTGGCCGAAGCCAATTGAAGCGGAGTCGCCGTCGCCGGAGACCCCGAGATAGATCAGGTCGCGGTTGGCGAGGTTGGCCCCGGTCAACACCGATGGCATGCGGCCGTGCACGGAGTTGAAGCCGTGCGAGTTGCCGAGGAAGTAGTCAGGTGTCTTCGACGAGCAGCCGATGCCGGAGATTTTTGCCACCCGATGCGGCTCGATCGAGAGCTCGTAGCAGGCCTCGATGATGGAGGCGGTGATCGAGTCGTGGCCGCAGCCGGCGCACAGCGTCGAGATCTTGCCCTCATAGTCGCGGTGGGTGTAGCCGAGCTCGTTCTTCTTCAGCCCGGGATGATGAAATTTCGGCTTTGCAATATAGGTCATGACACGGCCTTGCGGAGCGGCGTCACCTTGAGGTGATCCTGGTGGTCGCCAATGGCTTTTGCGATGAAACGGGCGGTGATCGGGGTGCCGTCATAGTGCACGATCGGCACGAGGCGCACCGGGTCGATGCCGTTCTCGTTGACGATGAGCTGGCGAAGCTGGGCGTCGCGATTCTGTTCGACCACGTAGACGAAATCGTGCTCGGCGAGGAAGCTCGCCACGCTCGAGTGGAACGGGAAGGCACGGATGCGCAGACGATCGAGCTGATGCCCGCGCGCTTCCAACAGCCCGATCGCCTCGTCCATCGCCGGCGAGGTCGAGCCGAAATAGATCACGCCATATTTGGTCGGCCGTTCCGCATTGGCCTGGAGCGGCCGCGGCACCAGATCCTGCGCGGTCTCGAATTTGCGCACCAGCCGCTGCATGTTGTCGGCGTAGACCGAACCTTCCTCGGAATAACGCGCATAGCGGTCGCGCGAGGTGCCGCGGGTGAAGTAGGAACCCTTGGTCGGGTGGGTGCCGGGATAGGTGCGGTAGGGGATGCCGTCACCGTCGACGTCGAGATAGCGGCCGAAGTCGCGGCCCTCCTCCAGCATCTCCGCGGTCATGACCTTGCCGCGGTCATACTGCTTCGCGTCGTCCCACTTCAGGGGACGGCAAAGCCTATGGTTCATGCCGATGTCGAGGTCGAGCATCAGGAAGATCGTGGTCTGCAGCCGCTCAGCGAGATCGAAGGCGGCCGCCGCGAACTCGAACGCTTCGGCCGGATCTTCCGGGAACAGCAGCACATGCTTGGTATCGCCGTGCGAAGCATAGGCGCAGGCGATGATGTCGCATTGCTGCGTGCGCGTCGGCATGCCCGTGGAGGGACCGGCGCGCTGGATGTTCATGATCACGGCCGGGATCTCGGCAAAGTAGGACAGGCCGATGAATTCCGTCATCAGCGAGATGCCGGGGCCGGAGGTCGCGGTGAACGCGCGGGCGCCGTTCCAGGACGCGCCAATGACGATACCGATTGAAGCGAGCTCGTCCTCGCCCTGCACGATCGCGTATTTCGCCTTGCCCGTTTCAGGGTCGTGCCGATACTTCTTGCAGTGCGCGGTGAAAGCCTCCGCGACCGACGAGGACGGCGTGATCGGGTACCAGGCGCACACCGTCGCGCCGCCATAGACGGCACCGAGCGCAGCCGCGCTGTTGCCCTCGATGAAGATGCGGTCGCCGACCTTGTCGGATTTCTTCACCCGCAGCCCGATCGGGCATTTCAGGTTCTGTAGCGCCCAGTCGCGGCCGAGATGCAGCGCATGGACGTTGGAGGACAGCAGCTTCTCCTTGCCCTTGTACTGCTCGCCGATCAGCTGCTCGATCAGCTTCGGGTCCATGTCGAGCAACGCTGAGAGGCTGCCTAGATAGATGATGTTCTTGAACAGCTGGCGCTGGCGCGGATCGGTGTAGGTCGAGTTGGTGATCGCGGTGAGCGGAACGCCGATCACGGTGATATCGCCGCGGAATTTGGTCGACGGTATCGGCTTGGTGGAATCGTAAAACAGATAGCCGCCGGGCTCGATGCTGGCGACGTCCTTGTCCCAGGTCTGCGGATTCATCGCCACCATCAAGTCGACGCCGCCACGGGCGCCGAGATGGCCGTCCTCGGTCACCCGCACCTCGTACCAGGTCGGCAGGCCCTGGATGTTGGATGGGAAGATGTTGCGTGGGCTCACCGGAACGCCATGGCGCAGGATCGCGCGCGCGAACATCTCGTTGGCGCTGGCCGAGCCCGAGCCGTTGACGTTGGCGAAGCGGACGACGAAGTCGTTTACGCTGCTGATCGGCGTTTTGTCGGGCATGTCGAACCTGCGTGAGTCATCTCGATGAAATATTTCTGCATGTCCCAGGCGCCGGTGGGACAACGCTCGGCGCACAACCCGCAATGCAGGCAGACGTCCTCGTCCTTGACCATCACGCGACCGGTCTTGAGATCGCTGGAGACGTAGAGGTCCTGGTCCGGATGCGGCGAAGGCGCCTTCAGGCGCCGGCGCAGATCGCTTTCCTCCCCGTTGTTGGTGAAGGTGATGCAGTCCATCGGACAGATGTCGGCGCAGGCATCGCACTCGATGCAGAGCGAGGTCGAGAACACCGTCTGCACGTCGCAGTTCAGGCAGCGCTCGGCTTCGCCAAGCGCCAGCTTGACGTCGTAGCCGAGCTCGACCTCGGCGCGGATGTCCTTCAGCGCGACGACCTTGTCGCGATGCGGGACCTTGAAGCGCTTGTCGTTGGAGATGTCGTTGTCATAGCTCCATT
>JAEWFG010000287.1 GCA_023388935.1 Pseudomonadota bacterium
TGCAGGCGGTATATCTCAACGCGCTCTTCAAGGCTGAGCTGGCCATAACATCGTCCCATCGCAACAACACCTTAGCAGGTGTTGCACTTGCATCGTGAACCGAAGGGGCATCCAGTACGCCGCGGCCCATCGGTTCAATCGCTACCGTCTCGGAGTACTGGATTGCCCGCCTTCGCGGGCAATGACAGCTGAACAAATGGCGATGGCCAGCGCTTTACGCCAGCGTATGCACGATCACCGGCCCCGCAGCCGCACTCGCATGTCCGGCGAGCAGCGAGCCGAGGTCCTTCTCGATCCAGGCGATGGCGCGCTTGTTCGCCTCCTCTGCCTGCTCGAACTTGTCGAAGATCGAGATCGCGGTGACGGTGTCGTCGCCGGCATAGACCACGTAATAAGCGCGAAAACCGTCGACGTCGCTGATGATCGGAACAGCGCCGTCCTTGATGCGGCGCGCCAGCTCTTCCGCGCTCCCGCTTTTCGCCTTGGCCTGACGGATGGCCGCATACATGGGATCCTCCTTCCGGCTGTTGATATGGAGCTTGGTGCCCAAGGCGATGTTACGCTTTCGCAGGCAGTCGATCCACCCCTCGCGCAAAGGTGTGGACGCAGCTTGCGGCAACGATCTCCGTCGTTGCGAGCGCCCTGTGTGACGGCTGGCACAGTCGTTCCGTGCGAGTTCCGGCATGGTTGCAGCCACACCGGCTGCATCGGGCAGCAGCAGAGGGATACGGACCATGAAAACGATCACGCTTTCCGTCTGCGCCGCTCTCGTCGCAATCTTGACGCTCGCCGGCTCCGCCCGGCTCACACCCGCTGCCGCCGGCAGCCTCGGCCTCGACTGGCTCGGCAACGAGAACTACGTGCGTTGCCTGCAATATGTCAGCGGGCTCGCCCGTGGCGACGCCGCCGCCTTTGACCGCGGCCGCAGGGCCTGCAATCGGCAATATTATCCCGGCCGTTCTGACTACTGAGAAGGCCGCCGACGCAAAGTAAGGCCGCGCCAACCTACCGGCGTTTTCGCAGTCACGCCCTCTTGGTTAACCCGGCACTAACCCGCCCCCCACGGCCTGCAACCAAGGATTAAGCACGCCTCAACATCGGCGCCTTAGTCTCGCCCCCGCTCACTTTTCGCAAACACCGGTGGCCTATTGTGCCGCGTCAAGTGACATCAGGGGGTTCAGCATGCGCATTGCGTTGCTGCTGACCGCGACCATCGTTGGCGCGCTCTTCGCCAATCCATCCAATGCCGGATCGCTCGACACGGCGTCCGCCGACGTAGCGCAGCAATTGCCGCCGGGCTTCCAGAGCTACCGCGGCTACATGTTCGACCTGTCGGAGAGTTCAGACCGCAAGGATGTCGACAAGCTCACCGACAATCTGAAGAGCCAGATCGATGTCGTCGAAGCTGCGGGCCTCTCGCCGCGCGTGCTGCGCTTCTTCCGTACCGTCCCGATCGTCGCAAGCGAGCTGGCCTGCCTCGACGAAGGCGCCGCGACCGCGTGCTACGGCCGCGTCACCCCGAATGTCGAGCGTCGCGTGCCGCGGACGCTGACGGTGTGGGACCATGACAAGCAGCGCTGGACCAATCCCAATGCCGTCGACCTCGCGGTCGATTCGGGGCTCGGCGTGATCATGCTGCGGCCGGACATGATGCGTTACGAAAAGGAGGCCGTGCTGCTGCACGAGCTGCTGCACGCCTATCACGCGCGGCTGCTGCCGGACGGCTACGCCAACAAGGGCGTGCTCAGCTATTACGCCTATGCCAAGTCCAAGGACCTGTTGCCCAAGGAATCCTATGCGATGAAGAATCACATGGAATTCTTTGCCGTGACCGCGAGCATCTTCCTGGCCGGAAAGAGCGATTTCCACGATCCGAAATCGCGCGAAGCGCTCAAGGAGAAGATGCCGGACTATTACAAATATCTGGTCGGCGTGTTCGGCTTCGACCCCGACCCGACAAGCGGCCCGGTTGCCTCGCTGAAGTGAGGCGGAAACAGCGCGCCTGGCGCCTGACCATACCAAGAGCCGCGCGAGATGCGCGGCTTTTTTGTTTTGTAAACCGGAAGATGCGGATGACGCACCGTCGGGAATTGCCAAGGCGGGGCCCGATCTGCATAGTCCCGCCCGCATCGATACTGTTTCGAAGAGGATAGAAGAACATGGCGGACGCCGACCTGGATGTCGTGATCCGGCAACTGGCCAGACAGCTGCATACGGGCCTGATGACCCGCGCCAAGGAGCGGCGGGATCGCTTCAACGCCCTTGCGGCCAAGGCTAAGGGCAAGGAGACCAGCGACCGCTTCAAGGTGATGGCCAAGGCCACCATGGAGCAGGCCACCGCTGCCGCCAAGCGCCTGCAGATGTCCGCCGACAACGTCGCCGACAGCTACGCGCGCTCGATGCGCATCGCCGCCAGCACGCCCGTCGCGGCGAAGCCGGAGAAAAAGTCGAAGGAAAAGCCGGCGAAGAAGGCTGCCAAGGCGAAGAAGGCCAAAGCCAAGAAGGCGAAGTAACCCGCGGGGGCTCTCACCGCCGCGGCGCGGAGAACTCGGGGGGCTCGTCGCTCATGAGTTCGGCGAGTTTCGCACGCGCTGCCTCATGGGTCCGGCCATTCTTGCCGGCTGGCAGCTCCAGCGCGGCTTCGAAATCCTCCCGCGCATCGCCGGTCTGGCCGCGGGCGAGGAATGCCAGGCCGCGATCGAGACGGGCCTGCGCATCCGACGGGTCGAGGCGGATCGCCGTGTTGTAGCTCAGGATGGCGCGATCGAGGTCGCCCGTGGCGGCGAGCGCGAGGCCTCGCTGCTGATAGGGCGCCGCGAGCCTGGGATCGTGCGCGATCGCCTGGTCATAATCCTTGATGGCGAGCTCGAGGTCGCCGTTCTGCCGGCGTGCGAGCGCACGGTCGCGGTAGAGCGAGGCCCGGTTGGGATTGAGGTGGATGGCCTCGTCGAAATCGGCGATCGCCCGCCGCCAGTCGCCATGGCGCAACGCGATCCGCCCGCGCCCCTCATACGCGAACGCGATCAGCGAGCCGCGCAACGGCGAGAAACCGATCACGGCCGAGCAGATGTCGGGATCGTCCTCATCCCCGCAATTGACGACCGTGTGCGTGGACAGGCCGACGAGCACGCCCAGGACGATCAGCAATGGTACGGCAGCTTTGGTCATTTTCGACCGTGACCGGCGGCGGCCGGCCACGCATCCCCTTTCGATGGATTGATCTCGCTGAGGTGTTAACACCGGCCGGGGCGGCCCTCTGTGCGCCAGGTCACAAAGCGCAGGCAATTCCGGCCGGTTCCATCAGCCCCAGGGGCCACGTGAAGGGCCACGCGAAGGCCCGCGCGAGGACGAGCTGCCCCACGGACCTCGCGGCGGATAGTTTTCGTTGGCACCGACAGACGGCGCACGCGCACCGAGTTCGGATGCCAGTTGCTGAAGTGCTGCGATGCGATTCTGCGTCGACGGATGCGTGGCGAAGAGGTTGTCCACGCCATAGCCCGACAGCGGGTTGATGA
The DNA here is from genome assembly GCA_023388935.1 of Pseudomonadota bacterium. GTDB lineage: Bacteria > Pseudomonadota > Alphaproteobacteria > Rhizobiales > Xanthobacteraceae > Bradyrhizobium. Next base: position 3,516 of record JAEWFG010000287.1, read on the forward strand.
TGAACATGTGGGCGGTGGCGGGATTTCGTTCCGCCTCATAGTTCGGCACCTGATGCGCGGCACCTTCGATCTTCACCAGCGCGGACGCCAGCCACATCGGCTGGCCGACGATGCGTGCGCCAAGATTATCCGCGGCATATTCGCGCGTTCGGCTGATCGCCATCTGCACCAGCATGGCGCCGAGCGGCGCGAGGATCATCATCAGGATCGAGCCGACGATGCCCGGACCGCTGTTGTTGCTGCGGTGGCCGCCGAAGAACATGCCGAACTGCGCCAGCATGGAGATCGCGCCGGCGATGGTCGCGGTGATCGTCATCAGCAGCGTGTCGTGATTCCTGATATGCGCGAGCTCGTGCGCGATCACGCCGGCGAGCTCCTCGCGGCTGAGCTGGTGCATCAACCCAACGGTGACGGCGACCGCGGCGTTCTCGGGGTTGCGACCGGTCGCGAACGCGTTGGGCTGCGCCTCGTCCATCAGGAACACGCGCGGCATCGGCAGGCCGGCGCGGCCCGCAAGTTCGGCGACGAGACCGACCAGCTCCGGCGCGCTGCTGCGGTCGACCTGATGGGCGCCGTACATCGAGAGCACCATGCGGTCGGAGTTCCAGTAGGTGAAGAGATTGGTCGCGGCGGCAACGACGAGCGCGATCATGGCACCGGAGGCGCCTCCGATCAGATAGCCGACGCCCATGAACAGGGCGGTGAGGCCTGCGAGAAGCATTGCGGTGCGCAGATAGTTCATGACCGTCTCCCGGGCCGGCCGCGGGCGCTGGAGGCGTTTCAGACCGGCGCTCTTGAAGTGGGGATGACCCCGGCTCGGGCGCAAGGTTTCCGGGTGCGTCGCGGAGCCGCGGCACTGGCTTGAGCTCGATCATTCCATTAAACTCCGTCAGGAATCCAAGCCTATCCTCCCCCTCGGACACCTCATGCTCCAGACCCGATTTGCGATCGCGGCCGTCACTCTTCTCGCACTCTCCGCTTCCGCCTCCGCCCAGTTCCTTCCACCACCCGCGAAGCCCGTAGCGCCCAGGGCGACCACGCCCTCGCCGCGCGCGGCCTCGTGCCACAATGGCGCGAGCTTCGATCGCTTCCTGGCCGACGTGAAGAGCCAAGCGGTTGCGGCCGGCGTGTCGCAGCAGACGATCGCGGAGGCTTCGCCCTACCTCGTCTACGACCAGGGCATCGTCAATCGCGACCGCGGCCAGCGCGTGTTCGGCCAGCTCTTCACCGAATTCGCCGGCCGCATGGCCGCGCCCTACCGCATGCAGAACGGCCAGCAGCACATCAAGAAATACGCCGCGGCGTTCGCACGGGCCGAAAAGGAATATGGCGTGCCGCCCGCGGTGATCGCGGCGTTCTGGGGCCTCGAGAGCGATTTCGGCGCCAACATGGGCAATTTGCCGACGCTCAGATCGCTGGTCTCACTCGCCTATGACTGCCGGCGCTCGGAGATGTTCGTGAACGAGACCATCGCCGCGTTGAAGATCATCGACCGCGGCGATCTCACGCCCGACGAGATGATCGGCTCCTGGGCCGGCGAGCTCGGGCAGACGCAGTTCCTGCCCGTGCATTACGTCAACTACGCCGTCGATTATGACGGCGACGGGCGGCGCGATCTCTTGCGCAGCGCGCCCGACGTGATCGGCTCGACTGCGAACTACATCGCCAACGGCTTGAAGTGGCGGCGCGGCGAGCCGTGGCTGGAGGAGATCAAGGTGCCGCAAAACCTGCCGTGGGATCAGACCGATCTCACGGTGCAGCAGACGCGCTCGAAATGGGGGCAGCTCGGCGTCACCTATCCCGACGGCCGTCCGCTGCCGAACGACAATCTCGCCGCTTCGGTACTGCTGCCGATGGGACGCAACGGACCGGCGTTCATGGCCTACCCGAATTTCGCGGCCTACACCGAGTGGAACAACTCGCTGATCTATTCGACCACGGCTGGCTATCTCGCGTCCCGCATTGCGGGCGCGGCCCCGATGCGCAAGCCGTCCCAACCGGTCGCGCAACTGCCCTTCAATGAACTGAAGGAATTGCAGCAACTGCTGGTCCGTGCGGGCTTCAACGTCGGCAAGGTCGATGGCGTGCTGGGACAACAGAGCCGTGCCGCCGTGAAGGCGATGCAGATCAAATACGGCCTGCCCGCCGATTCCTGGCCCACCGCCGAACTGCTCGCCCGCATGCGCGGCGGCACAGCACAGGCACAGCCCCAGGCGACGGTGCGTTAGACACTCTACTCGTAGTCATGCCCCGCCTTGTGCGCACTTGCGGGGCACCCAGTACGCCGCGGCCTATCCGTTCGATCACCGCTGTCTCGGAATACTGGATCGCCCGGTCAAAGCCGGGCGATGACAGCGGAGTGGGTGGCGGTAGAATTTTTGGCCTGCGTGGGCCTTTCCGGCGATTGTATTTTGCCCTGCCGCTCCCATGTCTGGAGCTCAGGTTTTCTCCTGAGATTTTCCACCATTGAAGCGAGCATCACATGTCCTTCTACGACGCCGTCGTCCCCGCGTACTTGCAAATGTTGAACAGCCTGACCGGCCTGCTCACGAAAGCCGAGGCGCATTGCGCGGCCAAAAAGGTCGATCCGAGCGTCCTGCTCGGCTCCCGACTGTTCCCGGACATGCTGCCGCTGTCGAAGCAGGTCCAGCTCGTCAGCGATTTCGCCACCAAGGGCTGCGCGCGGCTGACGCATAGCGAGATCCCCTCGAATCCCGACACCGAAACCACCTTTGCGGAATTGAAGCAGCGGCTGGCGAAGACCATCGACTACGTGAAGTCGTTCAAGCCCGAGCAGTTCGAGGGTGCCGATACCAAGGACGTCACCTTCCCGGCCGGTCCCGACAAATCCCTCACCATGAAGGGCCAGCAGTTCCTGAGCGCATTCTCGCTGCCGAACTTCTATTTCCACGCCACGACCGCTCACGGCATCTTGCGCCACAACGGCGTCGAGATCGGCAAGCGCGACTTCCTCGGCGTGAATTGACTTGTCAGATCGCACGGCTGCGGCAGCTGGATTCTACTGCCGCAGCCGAAACTGCACGTGAATTATGCTACGCGGGCCTTGCCGCGTAGCTCGCCTGCACTTTCCGTATGGCTCCTCCCTTGCGTTGATTGCCGCGATGCACAAGTGTGCCTGATCTCTCACCGCCTGGAAGCACTCCAATGAGCCGTCCGACGAAATTGTTTGAGACCTATAAACTCGGCCCGATCACGCTGGCCAACCGCCTGGTGATGGCGCCCCTGACGCGCAACCGCGCCGCGCCGGGCACGTTCGTGCCGAGCCCGCTCGCCACCGACTATTACGGCCAACGCGCTTCCGCGGGTCTCCTCGTCACCGAAGCGAGCCAGGTCTCGCAGCAGGGGCAGGGCTACCAGGATACGCCCGGCATCTATTCCAAGGACCAAGTCGCCGGCTGGCGCAAGGTCACCGATCGCGTGCATGATCGCGGCGGAAAAATCTACATTCAGCTCTGGCATGTCGGCCGCATCTCGCATGTCGCGCTCCAGGCCAATGGCGCAGCCCCGGTGGCGCCGAGTGCGATCCGCGCCAAGGGCAAGACCTTTGTGAATGGCACCTTTGCCGACGTCTCCGAGCCTCGCGCGCTCGAGCTCTCCGAAATTCCAGGGATCATCGACGACTTCAGGCGCGCGACGCGCAATGCGCTGGAGGCCGGCTTCGACGGCGTCGAGATTCACGGCGCCAACGGCTACCTGCTCGACCAGTTCGCCAAGGACGGCGCCAACAAGCGCACGGACGCCTATGGCGGCGGAATCGAGAACCGCGCGCGGCTGATGCTCGAAGTCTCGAAGGCGGTTGTCGCCGAGGCGGGCGCCGACCGCACCGGCATCCGCATCTCGCCGGTGACGCCGGCCAACGACGTCTCCGACTCCAACCCGCAGGCGCTGTTCGACTACATCGTCGACGGTCTCAGCGCGCTCAAGCTGGTCTATCTCCACGTCGTCGAAGGCGCCACCGGCGGCCCGCGCGACTTCGCGCCGTTCGACTATGCAAGCTTGCGCAAGCGCTTCTCCGGCACCTACATCGCCAACAACGGCTACGACTTCGATCTCGCGACCAAGGTGCTGGACGCGGGCGCGGCCGACCTCATCGCCTTCGGCAAGCCGTTCATCTCCAACCCCGACCTCGTCGAGCGGCTGAAGAAGGGCGCGGTGCTGAACGATTGGGACAAGACCACGTTCTACGGCGGCGGAGCGAAGGGATACACGGATTACCCGACGCTGGCGGCTGAGCCGGCGGAGTAAGGGACCAACCGCACGACGGTTGTCATGCCCCGCGAAAGCGGGGCATCCAGTACGCCGCGGCTTATCGGTTCGATCACAACCGCCTCTGGAATACTGGATCGCCCGCCTTCGCGGGCGATGACACTGTGTGTGTGGAGCCAGCCTAACTCGCAACAGAAAAAGGCCGGGATCGCTCCCGGCCTTTCGTGTTTAGTGACGCTATGCGCGCCGCTTACTTGGCTTCCGCGCGCTTGGGCGGGGTTGCCGGCCACGACTTGATCAGTGTGTCGTAGTCGATCGTTTCGCCCTTCGGCTTCTCGTTGGCGAGCTTGCGCTGGGGCGCGATGGTGTGGTCCTTCTCGGCCTTCGCGTACCAGTACTCGGCCGATTCCTTCTTGTGCAGCTTCGGACCGCAGGCGCCCTGCACGCCCGACTTCTCCAGACGCTCCATGACGGAGTCCTGGGCCGCGGCAAGCGCATCCATCGCCTGCTGCGGCGTCTTCGCACCGGACGACGCATCGCCGATATTCTGCCACCAGAGCTGCGCGAGCTTCGGATAGTCCGGCACGTTGTTGCCGGTCGGGGTCCACTGCACGCGCGCGGGCGAGCGGTAGAACTCGATCAGGCCGCCGAGCTTCGGCGCACGCTCGGTGAACGACTTGTCCCAGATGTCGGATTCACGGATGAAGGTGAGACCGACATGGCTCTTCTTCAGCGACACCGTCTTGGAGATGATGAACTGGAGATAGAGCCAGGCCGCCTTGCGGCGATCCGCCGGGGTCGACTTCAACAGCGTCACGGAGCCGGCGTCCTGGTAGCCGAGCTTCATGCCTTCCTTCCAGTAGGCGCCGTGCGGCGACGGAGCCATACGCCACTTCGGCGTACCGTCCGCGTTCATCACGGCGATGCCCGGCTTCACCATGTCGGCGGTGAAGGCGGTATACCAGAAGATCTGCTGGGCGATGTTGCCCTGAGCGGGCACGGGACCGGCTTCGGAGAAGGTCATGCCCTGCGCCTGCGGCGGAGCATACTTCTTCATCCACTCCAGGTACTTGGTGATCGAGTAGACCGCGGCGGGACCGTTGGTGTCGCCACCACGCTCGATCGACGAACCGACCGGGCGGCAGCCTTCCATGCGGATGCCCCACTCGTCGACCGGCAGACCGTTCGGAATGCCCTTGTCACCGTTGCCGGCCATCGACAGCCAGGCGTCGGTGAAACGCCATCCGAGCGAGGGGTCCTTCTTGCCATAGTCCATATGGCCGTAGACCTTGACGCCGTTGATCTCCTTGACGTCGTTGGTGAAGAACTCGGCGATGTCTTCATAGGCCGACCAGTTCACGGGCACGCCGAGCTCGTAGCCGTACTTGGCCTTGAACTTGGCCTTGTAGTCGGGGTTGGTGAACCAGTCGTAACGGAACCAGTAGAGGTTCGCGAACTGCTGGTCGGGCAACTGATAGAGCTTGCCGTCCGGCGCGGTCGTGAACGACTTGCCGATGAAGTCGTTGACGTCGAGCATGGGATCGGTGACGTCCTTGCCTTCGCCGGTCATGTAGTCGGACAAAACGATGGTCTGACCGTAGCGGAAGTGCGTTCCGATCAGGTCGGAGTCGTTGATCCAGCCGTCGTAAACGTTCTTGCCGGACTGCATCTGGGTCTGCAGCTTCTCGACGACGTCACCTTCCTGGATGATGTCGTGCTTGAGCTTGATGCCGGTGAGCTCGGAGAACGCCTTGGCGAGCGTCTGCGACTCGTATTCGTGGGTCGTAATGGTTTCGGAGACGACGTTGATCTCCCTGCCCTTGAAGGGTTCGGCGGCCTTCGCGAACCACTCCAATTCCTTCTTCTGATCGTCCTTCGACAAGGTCGAGGGCTGGAATTCCGCGATCCACTTCTGGATGACGGCGTCGTCGGCGGCGCGGACCGGCGCCGAGACGGCGAACGACACCGCGACGATGGCGGCGGCGCTGGACATGGTCAAAAAGCTGGTCTTGGTCAATGGACTTTTCCTTCTCCTAAACTGTCGCATGTTGTTTCCTCCATTGCAGCGACAAATTTTATACAGGCCCGGGTTGGCCCCGGATCTGGCCGTCCCTTCGCAAGCTTCAGACCGTGCGAAAAATGAGCACGGCCGTGGCCAGCGAAATCCCACTTGCGAGCCACAGGCTCGAAATCTCGAAGCCGTCCTCGCCGATCGGCAGCGTGGCGATCGCGTCGGTGCCGACGAGACCGATCCACAGGAGATGGATGACGGCCGCTGAAATCAGCGAGATGAACAGGCGGTCGCCGCGCGTGGTCGGAATGCGCAGCACACCGACGCGCTCGGCTTCGGGATAGACCGCGGCAAGCCAGGTCATCACCAGAAGCGTGCAGGCAAGCGCAACGAAGAAGATCGCTGTCGGGAGCGTCCAGGCCATCCATGCAATGGACTCCATGCTCTTACTCCTTGCGCATGATCTGGTCCGAAAACCGGTTTCCACTTTTCGGGATCATGCGCGCCTCCCTAGACCCGGCCGAGCGCGAAACCGCGCGCAATGTAGTTGCGGACGAACCAGATCACGAGTGCGCCCGGAATGATGGTGAGCACGCCGGCAGCAGCCAGCAGGCCCCAGTCCATGCCGGCCGCCGACACTGTTCGCGTCATGATCGCGGCGATCGGCTTGGCGTGCACCGAGGTCAGCGTGCGCGCAAGCAGCAGCTCGACCCAGGAGAACATGAAGCAGAAGAAGGCGGCGACGCCGATGCCGCTCGCGATCAGCGGCACCAGGATCTTGATGAAGAAGCGCGGGAAGGAATAGCCGTCGAGGAAGGCGGTTTCGTCGATCTCGCGCGGTACGCCGGAGACGAAGCCTTCGAGGATCCACACCGCCAGCGGAACGTTGAAAATGCAGTGCGCGAGCGCGACCGCCCAGGGCGTATCGAACAGGCCGATCGCCGAATAGAGGTTGAAGAACGGCAGCGCGTAGACCGCCGCCGGCGCCATGCGGTTCGACAACAGCCAGAAGAACAGGTGCTTGTCGCCGAGGAAGCGGTAGCGCGAGAACGCGTAGGCCGCGGGCAGCGCCACCGAGATCGAGATGATGGTGTTGAGGACGACGTATTCCAGCGAGTTGATATAGCCGGAATACCAGCTCTCGTCGGTGAAGATGCGCTGGTAGTGCTGGAGCGTCGGCGTATGCGGCCACAGCGTCATCGTCGAGACGATCTCGCTGTTGGTCTTGAAGCTCATGTTGACGAGCCAGTAGATCGGCAACAACAGGAAAATCAGGAACAGCGCCATGATGAGGCGGCGGCCGGGGATCGAATGCATCAGGCCACTCCTTCCTTCGGCTTGAGCACGGGCGCCGGCTGGAGCGCACCTGCGGGCTTGCGCTCCGTCGCTGGCTTCTCTTCCGCCTGCGCCTTACGCTCGACACCGGCATTGGTCATGACGGTGTAGAAGATCCAGCAGACGATCAGGATGATCAGGTTGTAGACGAGCGAGAGCGCGGCCGCCTTGCCGAGGTCGAACTGGCCGAGCGCGATCTTGACGAGCTCGATCGACACGAAGGTGGTCGAGTTGCCGGGGCCGCCGCCGGTGACGACGAACGGCTCGGTGTAGATCATGAACGAGTCCATGAAGCGCAGCAGCACCGCGATCAGCAGCACGCGGTTCATCTTCGGCAATTGGATCGCCTTGAACACGGCCCAGCGCGAGGCACCGTCGATCTGCGCCGCCTGGTAATAGGCCTCGGGGATCGACTTCAGGCCGGCATAGCAGAGCAGCGCAACGAGGCTGGTCCAGTGCCAGACGTCCATCACGATGACGGTGATCCAGGCGTCGACGGCGTTGGACACGTAGTTGTAGTCGATGCCCATCGCATTGAGCGTATAGCCGAGCAGGCCGATGTCGGGTCGGCCGAAAATCTGCCAGATGGTGCCGACCACATTCCACGGGATCAGCAGCGGCAGTGCGAGGATGACGAGGCAGGCCGCGACGGTCCAGCCCTGGCGCGGCATCGAGAGCGCGACGACGATGCCGAGCGGCACCTCGATCGCGAGGATCACCAGCGAGAAAAACAGGTTGCGCCCGAGCGAGGCGAGGAAGCGGCCGCCGAGATCGGTCGACGGATCGAGCAGCTCCTTGAACCAGCCGACGCCATTCCAGAAGAACTGGTTGTTGCCGAAGGTATCCTGCATCGAATAGTTCACCACCGTCATCAGCGGCAACACCGCGGAGAAGGCGACGACCAGGAACACCGGCAGCACCAGGAACCAGGCCTTTTGGTTGACGGTCTTGTCCATCAGGCAGCTCCCTCCACCAGAAGGCTGTCGGCATAGACGTGGATGTGCGACGGATCGAATTTCAGCCCGGCGCTGCCGTCGGATGATGTGAAGCCCGCCGGTGCGCGCGCCGCGAGTTTTGCGTCGCCGAGGCGCGCACGCGCAAAGCGGATGCGGCCGAGATCGTCGATCCGTTCGATCTTTGCCGCGAGCAAGCTGGGTGCGGACGCGACGACCTCCACGAATTCGGGGCGCACGCCGATCTCGATCTTGGCGCCTGCGGGCAGATTGTCGTAGCTGCGACTGAGTGCCATGACGTGACCGTCGATCCGCGCCTCGCGCCCCCTCACCTCGGCCGGCAGGATGTTCATGCCGGGGGAGCCGATGAAATAGCCGACGAAAGTATGCGCCGGCTTGTCGAACAGTTCGGCCGGCGTGCCGCTCTGCACCACGCGGCCGTCATGCATGACGACCACGGTGTCGGCGAAGGTGAGCGCCTCGGTCTGGTCGTGGGTCACATAGATCATCGTGAGGTCGAGCTCGCGATGCAGTGCCTTCAGCTTGGAGCGGAGCTGCCATTTCAGCTCGGGATCGATCACGGTGAGCGGCTCGTCGAACAGCACGGCGGCAACGTCGGAGCGGACCAGGCCGCGGCCGAGCGAAATCTTCTGCTTGGCGTCGGCCGTGAGCCGCGTCGCCTTGCGGTTCAGATAGGGTTCGAGATCGAGCAGGCGGCCGATCTCGGCGACGCGCTTGTCGATCTCGGCCTTCGGTACGCCGCGGTTCTTCAGCGGAAACGCCAGATTCTGCCCCACCGTCATGGTGTCGTAGATCACCGGAAACTGGAACACCTGGGCGATGTTGCGCTTCTGGGTTGACAGCGGTGTGATGTCCTGGCCGTCGAACAGGATTTTCCCCCGCGACGGCGTGACGATGCCGGAGATGACGTTGAGCAACGTGGTCTTGCCGCAGCCAGACGGCCCGAGCAGCGCATAGGCGCCGCCCTGCCGCCAGGTCATCGTCACCGGCTTCAGCGCGAAACTGTCCGGCGGGGCGTCGTTGCCGCCGTAGGAGTGTGCGAGATCGACGAGGTCAATGCGGGCCATGGCGCATCCCCCTCAGCTGTTTTTCTCTGACGCGTTTTCTTCACGCGAACCGCTAGGCACTTCGCTTGAAAACGCTATGGGACCAGGCGCGGAGACCAGACGGTCGGCCGCGTCGAACACAAACACATCATTCGGATCGAGCACGGCGTCGATGGTCTGGCCGGGCTCGAACTCGTGCACACCGTGCAGCACCGCAACCCAGTTCGATCCGGCGCGGGTGAGATGCACGAAGCTCTCCGAACCGGTGATCTCGGTCACCGTCACCGTGGCGTGGAAGGCGTGGCGGTCGGCCTCGCCATTGGCGAGCCCGAGCTGATGCGCGCGAAAGCCGACGCGATAGGCGCCGTCGGCAAGACCGGCATAGAGGCCCGAGGCCGGTGACACCGTGCCGCCCATATATGCGACGTGCCCGTTCTTCTTCTCGATGCCGACCAGGTTGAGCGGCGGATCGGAGAACACCTGCGCGACGCGCAAGGTCTGCGGACGGCGGTAAACATCGGCGGTCTCGCCGATCTGGAGCGCCCGCCCCTCCCACATGCAAACCGTGTTGCCGCCGAGCAAGAGCGCCTCGGTCGGCTCGGTGGTGGCATAGACAAAGATCGCGCCCGAGGCTTCGAAGATGCGCGGCAGCTCGGCGCGCAGCTCCTCGCGGAGCTTGTAGTCGAGATTGGCGAGCGGCTCGTCGAGCAGCACGAGGTCGGCGCCCTTGACCAGAGCGCGCGCGATCGCGGTGCGCTGCTGCTGGCCGCCGGAAAGCTGGAGCGGCGTGCGCTTCAGGAACGGTTCGAGCCGGAGCAGTCTTGCGGCTTCCGCCACGCGCTTCTCGATCTCGTCGCGCGGCTTGCCCTGCACGCGCAAGGGCGAAGCGATGTTCTCGTAGACCGTGAGCGAGGGGTAGTTGATGAACTGCTGATAGACCATCGCCACCGAGCGCTGGCGCACGTCGGCGCCGGTGACGTCCTTGCCATTGACCAGCACCTTGCCCGCGGTCGGCTTGTCGAGGCCGGCCAGCAGCCGCATGATCGAGGTCTTGCCCGACAGCGTCGGCCCAAGTAGCACGTTGAGCGTGCCGCTCTCGAGCGTCAGCGAGACGTCGCGGATGTGCGGGATCCCGTCGACGGTCCGGGTCACGTGATCGAGGGTCACGCTCATGAGCGTCCTCCTGCTTCCAGCAGGGGACTTTGCGGCACACCGTGGGTCCCGATCCAGTCGTTCAGTGCCGCGATCTCGTCGGCAGATAGTCGCAGGCCGAGCTTGGAGCGGCGCCAGACGATGTCCTCGGCCGTGACGGCCCACTCGTTGGCCATGAGGTAGCGAACCTCGCGCTCGGTCAGCGTCGCGCCGAAAGCCTTGCCCAGATCGCCGGCCGATTTCGCATCGCCGAGCAGCTTGATGGCCCTTGTGCCGTACGCGCGCGCAAGGCGCCGGGCATGCTCGTGGCTGAGGAAGGGATAGCCGCGCTGGAGCTCTGCGATCAGGCCGTCGACATCGGATACACCCATGTCGCCACCGGGCAGCGGCCATTTACCGGTCCAGCCCTCGCGCGCTTTCGCACTGCGAAGGTAGGGCTCAAGCCGTTCCAGCGCCTCTTCGGCGAGGCGGCGGTAGGTCGTGATCTTGCCACCATAGATCGACAGCAGCGGCACGCCGCCGGGCATGTCGAGCTCGAACACGTAATCGCGGGTCGCGGCCTTGGCGTCGCTGGCGCCGTCGTCGTAGAGCGGCCGCACGCCGGAGTAGGTCCAGACCACGTCCTCTGAAGTCACCGGCTTGGCCAGATATTCGCTTGCCGCAGCGCAGAGATACTGGATCTCTTCGGCCGTCGCCTTCACCTTCGACGGATCGCCGTCATAGTCCCGGTCCGTCGTGCCGATCAGCGTGAAATCGTCCTGGTACGGGATCACGAAGATGATGCGGCCATCCGCGTTCTGGAACATGTAGGCGCGGTCGTGGTCGTAGAGCTTCTTCACCACAATGTGGGAGCCCTGCACGAGGCGCACTTTCGCTTTCGCGTTCACGCCGGCGCCGCGGCCGAGCACGTCCTCGACCCAGGGACCGCCGGCATTGACCAGCGCGCGGGCCTGGATCGACGACCGCGCGCCGGTCAACGTGTCGACCATGCTCACGGTCCAGATGCCGTCGGACTGGCGGATCTCGGTCGCTCGCGTGCGGGTGCGGATCTCGGCGCCCTTGTCCGCGGCGTCGCGCGCGTTGAGTACGACGAGACGGGCATCATCGACGAAGCAGTCGGAATATTCGAACGCGCGGCTGTAACGGTTCGGGATCAGCGGGCGCCCGACCTCGTCGCGCTTGAGATCGACCGAGCGGGTCGCCGGCAACAGGTGACGGCCGCCAATGTGATCGTAGAGGAAGAGACCGAGGCGGAGCAGCCAGGCCGGGCGCAGGCCCGCGTGATGCGGCAAAACGAAACGCAGGGGGCGGATGATGTGGGGCGCGATGCCCCAGAGGATCTCACGCTCAATCAGCGCCTCGCGGACCAGGCGAAACTCGTAATATTCGAGATAGCGCAGGCCGCCATGCACGAGCTTGGTCGACCAGGACGACGTCCCGCTCGCCAGATCGTTCATTTCGCACAGGAAAACCGTGTTGCCGCGGCCCACTGCATCACGCGCGATGCCGCAGCCGTTAACACCGCCTCCGATGATGGCGAGGTCGAAAACACGCTCCAACAGACGCTTCCCCCGGCGACCGCCCGTTCCTTCGAGCGGTTACTTTCGTTTTTGATTAGATCACACCGAAAAACGAAAGCAAGATGAAAGAGAGGCGAAAGTAAGTGAAAGTGGAACTCTCTGGTGGGCGGCTTGCTGACGGAGGAGGCGGCGATAGAGCCCTCTCCCCCTGGAGCCCCCTCCTGGAGGGGGCCAGACGAGCGAGGCTCGCTCATGGGTCGATCGCATACGAAGAAAAACGTGGCGGGAAGCTCGCCCGCAGCCATCCTTCGAGACGCACGCCTACGACGGGCCCTCAGGATGAGGTCGCGTTTGGCGACGAGATATCAAACCCTCATAGTGAGGAGCCCGCGGAAGCGGGCGTCTCGAACCATGCAGGCCGAGCACGTTCGGCGGCCTCTCAGCGGTCATATGCGATAGCCCCGCCCTCCGGGGGAGCATAAACGTGAGGGCTAGCGCAGCCTCACCACCGACGTGGCTTCAGGCGCAGCATCCTGGGCTTCGGCCTGAGCGTCATCGATATCGGCAGCCACCTTCGGCATTGCCTCGACCACCTCGATGCCTTTGCTGTGGCAGATCGTCGCGAGGCGTTCGGGAAGCTCCTGGTCGGTGACGAAGGTCTGGATCTGGCTGATATGGGCGATGCGCACCGGAGCGCTGCGCCGAAGCTTCGTGGAGTCGGCGACCAGCATGACGCTGCGGGCATTGGCGATGATGGCCTGCGCGACCTGCACCTCGCGATAGTCGAAGTCGAGCAGCGCGCCCTCCTCGTCGATCGCGGAGACGCCGATGATGGCGTAGTCGACCTTGAACTGGCCGATGAGCTGCGTCGCCGTCGAACCGACCACGGCGCCGTCGGCGCGCCGCACCGTGCCGCCGGCGACCACCACCTCGATGCGGGGATGGCGGTAGAGCAGCATCGCGACATTGAGATTGTTGGTGATGACGAGCAGATCCTCATGCGAGGTCAGCGCGCTCGCGACCTCCTCCGTCGTGGTGCCGATGTTGATGAACAGCGAGCAGCCGTTCGGGATCAGAGAGGCGGCGGCAGCTCCAATCGCCTTCTTCTCGTCGGCGGCGACGAAGCGCCTCGCCTCATAGGCAAGGTTTTCCACGCCGGAGGCAATGATGGCGCCGCCATGGATGCGGGTCAGCGAGCGGCGTTCGCAGAGATCGTTGAGATCCTTGCGGATGGTCTGCGCCGAGACCTCGAACCGGCGCGCAAGCTCCTCGACCATGACGCGGCCCGAGGCGCGCGCGATGTTGAGGATTTCGGCTTGGCGATGGGTCAATCCGGTCACGGCGATGGCCTCAAATCGGGAAGATGCATGGTGCGGCGGTTTGGGCGATCGGTCAATGCGCGCGTCGATCACGGTTAACGGATGGACCTCTCACCACGCCATCGCGGCGGCCAGACGCGCGAGCAGGTCCGGTTCGTCGAAGGCGCTCGCGGACGCGATGGCACCGGCGGCGACCAGATCAGCATCGCTGAGGCTCGTCCGTATGCCGATGGTCGGAATGCCGGCCGCAGTCGCCGATTGCACGCCGGAGCGGGAATCCTCGAACGCGATCGGGGCAGACGCGCTGGCGCCGGCGAAGCGCAGCCCTTCCTGGTAAGGCAATGGATGCGGCTTGCCGTGCGGAAGCTCGTCGCCGATCACGATCGCCTTGAAGCGATGCGTGATGCCGAGGCCGGCAAGCAGGAGCTCCGCGTTCAGACGCGGCGCGTTGGTCACCGCGACCATGGGAATGCCGGCCGCATCCGCGAGGTCGAGCAGCGCCATCAGGCCCGGCAGCGGCGCGATCTGTCCGGCAACGAGCGCGCGGAAGACTTCCTCCTTCTCGCCGAGAATTGCGACGCGCCGCTCGAATGCCTCGTCGGCCAGAAAGCGCTCGCCGATCGAGGCATTGGAGAAGCCCTGCAGCTCTTTCGAGAAACGCGCGTGATTGAAGACATGGCCGCGCGGCCCAAGCACCTGATTGAACGCCTCGAGGTGCAGCGGGTCGGTATTGGCAAGCGTGCCGTCGATGTCGAACAGCAAAGCCCTGCCGATAGAATCGATCATTTCCGTACTTTCCCGAATGCGCGACGCATCAATGCGGAAGACGTATCAATACAGCCTCGACCGCGCAATGACGCAGACGCATGACCACCACGCGACGCTCGACAAAGTCGCGCGCGGCTGCAACACTCCGTACAAGATCAAAAAAGGAGGAAACGATGACGATCAACCGACGCGATCTGGCTCTCTCGACTCTCGCCGTCTCGGCGCTCGCTCTCACGACACCGGCGCTGGCGGCCTCGGCGGACGAAGAAGCCGTTGCGAAGAAGGTCGAGGCCTTCCGCCTTGCACAGATCGCGGCCGATCCCAAGGCGCTCGGCGCGCTGTGCTCGGACGATCTCAGCTACAGCCATTCCAGCGGCAAGGTCGAAGACAAGGCGACCTTCATCGCCAACGCCACCGATGGCAAATCGAAATTCCTGTCGATCGAGTACAAGGACCCGACCATCAAGGTTGTGGGCCCCGCCGCGATCGTGCGCTTTCACTGGGTCGCGGAACAGGAGATGGCGGCCGATGGGAAAAAAGTGCCGACCAATCTTCACATCCTGATGAACTGGCAGAAGCAGGGCGACGACTGGAAGCTGCTGTCGCGTGCCGCAACGAAGCTGTGATCAACAATGTCATTCCGGGACGCTCCGAAAGGCCAGGGCCCGGAATCCATTTATCGGCATTTACCGCACCAAAATAGATTCCGGGTTCGCGCTACGCGCGCCCTGGAATGACAGATGGGCTACTACGCCGCTTCCTCCACATCGCCGTTAACCAGCTTGCTCGCGGCGCGTTCGGCTTCGCGGGCGTTGCGGAAGAGCTGGCCTTCGAGGCGGTTGAAGCGGTGGGACGACGCGAAGAAGCAGTAGCCTTTCGAAGAGCGAACGACGATACCTGCTGTCTGCGAATTGACTTCGATGATGTAGCTGTCCGGCATGCCCGTAGATTCCTCAATGCGGGCAGATAACGGCATGTCTGCCCAAAGGTTCCTCGGGCAAATCAACCGGTTTCCACCCCGAATCGACACGCAATTGAGTACGCCGGGACCTCATCCGTTTTATGACTGGTTCTTGGCGAAGCCGCGACGCGATGACTTACTGGCGCCGTTATCCTTAACGACAATGACGGCAGGCGTGACGCACGGCCGCGCGCGCGATTTACGTCGCGATCGGCGGATCGTCTCTCTGGATCGCTTGCGGACGTCCGTCATCGTCGATCGAGACGTAGGTGAAATTGCCGTCGGTGACGAGGATCGGCAGTAGCTCCTTTCGTCGCAACGCCCATGCTTCGAGATGCACGGTGAGCGACGTGCGCCCGACGCGCACGACATTGGCGTAGACCGAAACGAGATCGCCGACATAGACGGCCTTGCGGAAATTCATCGCCTCGATCGCAACCGTCACGGTGCGCGACTTCGCGATTTTTGATGCGAACACGCCGCCGCCGACGTCCATCTGGCTGAGCAGCCAGCCGCCGAAGATGTCGCCATTGGCGTTGGTGTCGGCGGGCATTGCCAGCGTGCGGATGCAGAGATCGCCGCTCGGCTCGGCACTTTCGGTCATGCGGTTCTCACTTGAAATCGTCCCAACCGGGATCGGGCGCGAAGCGTTCGCCGAACCGCTCGGCCAGTGAACGCAGGGTGGAAACGATATTCTCCACGCCGCGCGTGCGCGCATAGCTCAGCGGACCGCCGCGGAACGGCGCATAACCGGTGCCGAAGATCATGGCCCCGTCGACCGCATCGGCATCGTCGACGATGCCTTCGCGAAGTGCGGCGACGCAGACGTTGGACATCGGCAGCACCAGGCGATCGATCATTTGATCGGTGACGCGCGGGCCGGTCTCGGGAAGCGGCGCCTTCTCGGCCTTGCCGTCCTTCCAGACGTAAAAGCCCTTGTCGGTCTTGCGACCGAGCTCGCCCTTGGCGACCTTGTCGCGCAGCCACGCCGGCGTCGGCGGCAAGAGATCACCGAACTTGGCGCGCAACATGTCGCCGACGCCGAGGCAGATGTCGAGCCCGACCTGGTCGGCAAGCTCGATCGGCCCCATCGGCATGCCGAACTGTTCGGCCGCGGCATCGATCAGGCGCTGGTCGGTCTTCTCGTCCAGCATCACCATCGCCTCCAGCATGTAGGGCGTCAGCGCGCGGTTGACGAGGAAACCGGGTGAGCTCTTCACGGCGAGCGGCAGCCGGTCGATCGCACCGACGAAAGCGAGCGCCTCCTTCAGCGCCTGGGGATCGTTGCCGTCGTGGCTGACGACCTCGATCAATTGCAACCGCGACACCGGGTTGAAGAAATGCAGGCCGACCAGCCGCTCCGGCCGCGCCAGCGTCGTGCGCAAATCCTGAAGCGGAATGCTCGACGTATTGGTCGCGAGGATGGCACCGGGCTTCATCCGCGGCTCGAGGCCGGCATAGACCTTCTGCTTCAGCTCGTGTTTTTCCGGTACCGCCTCGATGATGAGATCGGCGTTGCGGACACCCTCCCCGTCCAGATCAGGGATGAGGCGATCGAGCGCGTCGCGCACCTCGGTCGGTTTGCGAATGATCTTGCCGTAAAGCTCGGCGGCGCGCTTCACCGCGCCCGCGATCGGCTCCGCCTTCATGTCGGCAAGCGAAACGCGCAGCCCCTGCCCCGCGCACCATGCGGCGATGTCGCCGCCCATGGCCCCGGCGCCGATGACATGAACATGTTTGATCGTGTTGCCGCTGCCGGCAGCCTTCTTCATCTGCTCGCGCAGGAAGAAGACACGGATCAAATTCTGCGCAGTCGGCGTTACCATCAGCTTGGCGAACGAGGACTGCTCTGCCCTGAGCATCGCGGCCTTGCTACCGCCATGGGTTTCCCAGAGATCGATCAGCGCGTAAGGCGCCGGATAATGCTCGCGGGGCGCAGCCTTCGCAGCCTCCGAGCGCATGCGCTTGGCAAGCAGCCCGCGCACGGGGCCGAGATTGGCCGCGCGGGTGAGCAGGCCAGGCCTGGCCTGCTTCAGGCGGCCGAACAGCACGTCCCTCACCGCGTTGCGGACGTGCCGTTCCTGCGTCACGGTGTCGACGAGACCGAGCGATTTGGCGCGGCGCGCATCGATGGTACGGCCGGTCAGCATCAGCGCCATCGACTGCGTCGGATTGACCAGCGCGGTGAAACGCGCAGTGCCGCCGAGGCCCGGATGCAGGCCGAGCATCACCTCGGGAAAGCCAAAGCGCGCGCCGTCGATGGCGATGCGCGACTGGCAGGCGAGTGCGACTTCGAGCCCGCCGCCGAGGCAGAAGCCATGGATGACGGCAACCGTCGGCAACTTCAGCGCTTGCAGATGGTCAACCACGGCATGCGCGGCGCGGATCCGCGTTTCCACCATCTGGGGATCGCTGGCGCCGCGGAATTCGTTGACGTCCGCGCCTGCAATGAAGCCGGACGGTTTTGCCGAGCGGATCACGAGGCCGGCCGGGCGTTCAGTCTCGATCGCCGCGAGCACGGCGTCGAACTCCTCCATCACATCCGAGGACAGCGTGTTGGCGCTGGCATCGGCACGATCGAACAGGAGCCAGGCGACGCCGTCAGCATCGCGTGTCAGCTTGAAATGCTTGTACGGACTGTCGGCGGCAGGCTGAGGCCCGAGCGTCAGCACGCGGTCGCCGAGCGCGGTCATGATCTTCGAGTCCATGGTTACACCGCCTCGATCAGCATGGCACCGCCGAGCCCACCACCGATGCATTCGGTGGCAACGCCACGCCGCGTGCCGAGCCGCCTCATGGCGTTGACGAGATGCAGCACGATGCGGTTGCCGGAGGTGCCGACGGGATGGCCAAGCGAGATCGCGCCGCCATCGACGTTGAGTCTCTCATGGTCGATCTCGCCGGCTGCGCCGTCGAGGCCGAGGATCTCCCGGCAGAATTTGTCGTCGTTCCAGGCGGCGAGACAGCCGAGCACCTGCGTGGCGAAAGCCTCGTTCAGCTCCCAGGTCTCGACGTCCTTGATCGTGAGATCGTTGCGCTGGAGCAGCGGCGTCGCCGACATCACGGGACCGAGCCCCATGATGCTGGGATCGAGCGCGGCCCAGTTGCTGTCGATGATGACAGCCTTCGGCGTCAGCTTGTGCTTTGCCACCGCCTCATCGGAGGCGAGGATCACCCAGGAGGCGCCGTCGGTGATCTGCGAGGAATTGCCGGCGGTGACCTGGCCCCAAGGGCGCTCGAACACCGGACGGAGCTTTGCCAGCGTCTCGGGCGTGGAGTCCGGGCGCACGCCGTCGTCACGGTCGAAGAATTTGCCGTCCCCGGAAAAGGCGGTCTCGACCTCGCCCTTCAGGAAACCCTCGGCCTGCGCATGCGCGAGCCGGCGATGGCTCTCCGCGGCATAGGCATCGGACTGTGCGCGGGTAATGCCGAAGAGATGGCCGACGACCTCGGCGGTCTGGCCCATGTTCAAGTCGGTAATGGGATCGGTCAGCCCGCGCTCCAGCCCGATGATCGGCTTGAGATAGCGTGGGCGCAGCTTGAAAGCGGCTGCGAGCTTCGCGGTCACGCCCTTGGCGGCGGCAAGGCCGGCAAACCAGCGCACGCCGGCATTCGGCCAGACCAGCGGCGCGTGGCTAAGCGCCTCGGTGCCGCCGGCGAGGATCATGTCAGCGTGGCCCTCGCGGATATAGCGGTAGGCGGTGTCGATCGACTGCATGCCGGAGCCGCAATTGATCTGCATGGTGAACGCGACCATGTCCTCGCCCATGCCGAGCCGGAGCGCTGCGACGCGGGCCGGGTTCATCTCGTCCGCGATCACGTTGACGCAGCCGAGGATGACCTGGTCGAAATCGTCAGGCGCAAACGGCTGGCGCGCCAGCAGTGGCCGTCCGCACTGCACGGCGAGATCGACCGGCGTGAACGGACCCGGCCCGGAGCGCGCTTTCAGAAACGGCGTCCGGCTGCCGTCGACGATGAATACCGGTCGTGCCATCAGCTCGCCGCCCTCTGTTCACCGAGTTCCTGGAAGAACTGATGCACGTCGCCGGTTTTCTTGTAAATCGGCGACAGCACTTCCGGCGCAAAATCGTCGACCTCGATCACTTTTGTGACGGCTTCGCGGGCCGCGGCCAGCTGCTCGCCCTCGGCCTGCGTGATCACGCCTTTGGTGACCGCCTCCTTCCAGTCGCGGACATGTGCGGCGCGCATGCGCTTGACGATGGCGTCGGTGCCTGCCACCAGCATGAATGCACGCTCCAGCCGGGCAAAGCCGCCGTCGTCGTTGACATGGGCCAGATCCGGCGTGAGACGGTCGCGCGCCGCCGACGGCTCCAGCACGAGGCTTGCGCATTGGTGCACGACGCGGTCGGAGGGACCGAGCACGCGCGCACCGAAGGGCTGGACCACGAGCTTGAGGAAGCCGGCTACGAAACGGTTCGGCAGATTGGCGAGGATTTCGGCGAGCCGGTTCTCGATAGTCCTGAAGCCGGCCGCCATGCACCATTCCAGTGCGGCAAAGTCCTCCTTCTGTCGCCCCTCGTCCTGCCAGCGCTTCAGCGCCGCCGACAACAGATACAGCTCGGAGAGGATATCGCCGAAGCGCGCCGACAGCATTTCCTTGCGCTTCAGCGCGCCACCGAGCGTGAGCAGCGCCATGTCGGCGCAGAGCGCAAACGCCGCGGAGTAACGCGAGAGCTGGCGGTAGAATTGCGTGGCCTCGCCTGCGTCCGGCGCAGGTGCAAACGCGCCAAATGTCCAGCTCCGCCCGAAAGCGCGGGACAGCGTCTGGAAGCTATGGCCGACATGTTTCCAGAACGTCGTGTCGAAGGCGGTCAGCCCGCGTTCGCGGTCGGTATCGGCCAGCGCATTCATCTCATCGAGCAGATAGGGATCCGCCCGGATCGCGCCCTGCCCGAACACGATGAGGTTGCGGGTCAGGATGTTGGCGCCCTCGACCGTGATGCCGATGGGGACGGAGCGGTAT
>JAEWFG010000310.1 GCA_023388935.1 Pseudomonadota bacterium
GTGTACAGGCGGATCGAAGACGCGGACGACCGCGACCATCGCGCGCTGGTGCGCGTCACTCAACTCGAAAACGGTTTCCGCCTGCTGATCGGCCGCGACCTCGACGAGCGGCGACGCCTGTTCGGAATCGTCGCCAAGGCTGCGCAATGGTCAATCCTGATCGTCGTCGTGCTGGGCCTCGGCGGCGGCGTCTTCGTGGCGCGCCGGGTGCTGACGCGCATCGATGCGATGACCGGCACCGCTCATCGCATCATGACCGGCGACCTCAGCGAACGCCTGCCGGTCGGCCGTAGCGGCGACGAGCTCGATCGGCTCGCCGAAAACCTCAATGCCATGCTGGAGCGCATCGAGGCCCTGATGGCGGGCTTGAAGGAGGTTTCCGACAACATCGCCCATGACCTGAAGACGCCGCTGACGCGCCTGCGCAACCGCGCCGAGGAGGCGCTGGCGAAATCGGGGAGCGAGGCCGAATATCGCGCCGCGCTGGAAGGCACCATCGAGGAATCCGACGGCCTGATCCGCACTTTCAACGCGCTGCTGATGATCGCGCGCGCGGAGTCCGGGCAGGCGCGCGGCAACATGGATGATTTCGACGCCGCCGAAGTCGCCAACGGCATCCAAGAGCTCTACGAGCCGCTCGCCGAAGACGATGGCATGACCTTGAAGGTCAAGGCCGAACCCACCCCGGTTCACGCCAACCGCGAATTGATCAGCCAGGCGCTCGCCAATCTCGTCGAGAACGCGATCAAATACGGCAAGCCGGTCGCTCAGACGGGCGGAACCGTGGTCAGCATGGACGCCCGGCAGATCACGATCGAGGCCAGGCGCGAGGGCGATCGGGTGCTGCTCGGCGTCACCGATCGCGGCCCGGGCATCCCCGAGGGCGACCGCAAGCATGTCGTCGAGCGATTCGTGCGGCTGGAGGCCAGCCGCACACTGCCCGGCTCCGGCCTCGGCCTCAGCCTCGCCTCGGCAGTTGCGACGCTGCATGGCGGCGAACTGCGGCTGGGCGATGCCCATCCCGGTCTTGTCGCCACGCTGGTGCTCCCGGCGCGCGCCGGCGACAGGGTTGCTCCCCCAATGCAGGATGTGCCACAGAAGGTGGCATGAACCCATCCGCGCCGGGAAACGCGGACAAGCATGGCGAGGGCCTGGCCGCGCGTTTCGCGGAGGCTCCCCATATTGCCGCTTCCACAACCGACGAACGCCGTTTTGAAAGATGGCTGGCCGAGCTCGAGCCGACACAATCGGCTCGTCTCGAAGCCCTGCTGATTCATCCCTTCGCGCGGGACATCCTGGCCGGCATTGCGGAATTCTCGCCCTACCTGTTCGATCTGGTGCGCGCCGATGCGCCGCGACTGATCCGGCTGCTCGAATGCGATCCTGACGGGCATCTCGCCGCGCTGATCGCCGGGGCGAGGGGCGCCGTGCTCGCGGCGGCCGACGAGGCCGAGGTGATGCGACTACTCCGCCGCATGAAGGCGGAGGCGGCGCTGCTGATCGCGCTGTGCGACATCGGCGGGGTCTGGCCGGTGATGCGGGTGACGGCGGCCCTGACCGACATCGCCGTCTCGTCGGTGCAGGTGGCGCTCCAGTACCTGCTGCGGCAGGAAGTTGCACGTGGAAGGCTTTCGCCGCCCAACCCCGAGGCGCCCGAGGAGGGCTGCGGCCTGATCGTGCTCGCCATGGGAAAGATGGGCGCGGGCGAGCTGAACTATTCCAGCGACATCGATCTCATCGTGTTTTTCGATCCCGAGGCCACGACGCTGGCGCCGGATATCGAGCCGCAACCGTTCTTCGTCCGGGTGACGCAGGGGATGGCACGCATCCTCCAGCAGCGCACCTATGACGGTTACGTCTTCCGCGTCGATCTGCGGCTGCGCCCCGATCCATCCTCGACGCAGGTCGCGATCTCCCGGGACGCCGCGCTCCATTACTACGAGCGGGAAGGGCGCACCTGGGAGCGCGCCGCGATGATCAAGGCGCGCGCCTGCGCCGGCGATCCCAGGGCGGGCGAGGCCCTCTTGGCGGAGATCGCTCCCTTCGTCTGGCGCAAGCATCTCGATTTTGCCGCGCTTGCCGATGTCCACGACATGAAGCGGCAGATGCAGACCTATCGGGGCCAGAGCGAGATCGCGGTCGAAGGGCATAACGTGAAGGTCGGGCGCGGCGGGATCCGCGAGATCGAGTTTTTCGCCCAGACCCAGCAATTGATCGCCGGCGGCCGCCATCCGGAATTGCGGGTGCGGCCGACGCTCGCCGCACTCGACGTGCTTGCCTCCAGCAACTGGATCACCTCCGCGGCGCGTGACGAGTTGACGAAGGCATACGAATTCCTGCGCCGGGTCGAGCATCGTATCCAGATGATTGCCGACGAGCAGACCCATGCGCTGCCCGACGACAAGGAAGGGGTCGCGCGTTTCGCCCGGTTCTTCGGCTATCCGGATCGCGAAGCCTTTGCGCGCGACCTGTTGCGCCAGCTCGAGATCGTGCAGGGGCACTACGAAAAACTGTTCGAGGGCGACGATCCGACCGGCACGGCAAAGCTGCCGGCTCTCGACTACAGTGCGGGTCCCGATGATCCGCGCCTGTTCCAGCACCTGACGACGCTCGGCTTCAAGAAGCCTGCCGCCCTGGCGCAGACCGTACGCGACTGGATCACCGGCGACTACCGCGTGTTCCGCAACGACCAGACGCGAAGCGCCTTCGTCGAGTTCGTGCCGGCCCTGATCGACGGCCTCGCGCATGCCGAGGAGCCGGACCGCGCCGTCGTGGCGTTCGACCAATTTCTCCAGGCGCTCCAGCGTGGCGGGCGGCTGATCACGCTGCTCGGCCAAAACCGCGACCTCGTTGCGCTCGTTGCGCTGGTGCTGGGTGCGGCGCCGCGGCTCGGCGAGATGCTGGCCCGGAAGCCGCAACTCATGGACGGCCTGATCGATCCGCGCTTCTTCGGTGCGATGCCGGACAAGCATGAGTTGTCAGCGCGGCTTGCGGCCACGGTGCAGGACGCAGGCTCCTACGAGGAGTTTCTCGACCGCCTGCGCCTGTTCGGGCAGGAGAGCCTGTTCCTGATCGGCACGCGCATTCTCTCCGGCACAGTCTCGGCGCAGCAGGCGAGCACGGCGTTTGCCGACGTCGCCGAAGGCATCGTCCACACCGTGCACGGCCTCGTCGCCGACCGCTTTGCCGCCCAGCATGGCCGGATCAAGGGGCAGGAGACCGCGATCATCGCGATGGGTCGGCTCGGCAGCCGCGAAATGACCGCGTCGTCCGATCTCGACCTCATCCTGCTCTACGATTTCGACAGCGAGAATCCGGACTCCGACGGGGCGAAGTCGCTGGAGGGCGCGCATTACTTCGCGCGTTTCACCCAGCGCCTAATCAGCGCCTTCACGACGCGTACCAATTACGGCGTGCTCTACGAGATCGACATGCGGCTGCGGCCTTCGGGCCGTGCCGGACCGGTGGCGTCGAGTCTCGCCTCGTTCGCGGACTACCAGGCCAACGAGGCCTGGACCTGGGAGCACATGGCTTTGACGCGCGCGCGCGTGGTGTCGTCTTCTCCTGAATTCCGCGAGCGGATCGAGGGCATCATCCGCGAGGTCCTGACCCGCCGCCGTGACCAGGCGATCATCGCCAATGACGTCGCCGACATGCGCCGCGCGATCGCGCAGGAGAAGGGCGAGAGCGACCATTGGGATCTCAAATATGCCGCCGGCGGCATGGTCGATATCGACTTCATCGCGCAATATCTCCAGCTCGTCCACGCCCATGACATGCCGGCGATTCTCGACATCAGCACGATGCAGGTGCTGGACAATGCCGCCAGGCTCGGCGTGCTCCCACAGTCGGAGGCCGAGATCCTCCGCGCTGCCGCGCGGCTCTATCACGACCTGACGCAGATCCTGCGGCTCTGTGTCAGCGACCGCTTCAAGCCGGAAACCGCCGGCACTGATCTCCAGCGCGTGATGGCGCGCGCCGGCGATGCGCCGGACTTCTCGTCGCTGGAGGCGCGAGTGAAGGAGACGCAGACCGAGGTGCGACGGGTGTTTAGCGCGCTTCTGGAAGGGACGTAGCCCGCTTCAGCGACGTGAGGGCTTCGAGCACCGGTGCATCCAGTCCCGCACCGCCCGCGTCGAGATGGGCGAAGATCGCGCGCTTCATCCTGGGATCCCAGAACTTCTTGATGTGCTCCGCGATGCCCGGCACGGCCTTGTCGTGGCCCTGGCTCTTGAAGAACGTGCCGATCTGGTTGGCCATGTAGATCAGACGGTCAGGCGACATCGGCAATCTCCTCGGCATGACGGCGGATAATGCGGCTGCCATGCGAAAACACTTCGAACCCGTCCTGGCGGGCAATGGCAATCAGCGTGATGCCGGCGGCTTCCGCGGTGCGCACCGCGAGCGCGGTGGGCGCGGAGACTGCGACCATCACCGGCGCACCGATCGCGGCGGTCTTCTGCACCATCTCGACCGAGACGCGGCTCGTCAGCAGCACCATGCCGCCGCTCGCATCCGTCCGGTTGCGCGCCAGGGCGCCGGTGAGCTTGTCGAGCGCGTTGTGGCGGCCGACATCCTCGCGCAGCGCGACGATGCCATCGGCAGGGGACCAGAACGCGGCGGCGTGAACGGCGCGGGTTTGGCGGTTGATCGATTGCAGGGGGGCGATGGCCCGCATCGCCGTCATGATCTGTTCGGGCGTGAAGGTCTGCCCCTGCGGCACGACGGCCGCGGGCCGTACGGCTTCGGCAATGGACTCGATGCCGCAGATGCCGCAGCCGGTCGGGCCGGCGATGTGGCGACGGCGCTCGCTGATGCGCGCGGCATCTTCCGACGCGAGCCATATGCGCAACTCGATGCCGTCGTCGAGGCGGATCACGTCGAGCGACCGGATGTCGTCGGCCGATCTGACGATGCCTTCGCTCAGGCTGAAGCCGACGGCGAAGTCCTCCAGGTTCTGCGGCGTTCCCATCATGACGGCGTAGGTGCCGCCGTTGTAGGTCAGGGCCAGCGGCGTCTCCTCCGGGATCAGCCGCGTACCCTCGGAGGTCGCGCCGTCGCGCCAGATCTCGCGGTCGATGGCCTGGACCGGCACGTGCATGCCGCTACTCCGCAGCCTCTGCCGGCGCGATGCGGCGCGAGTGCCGCGCCTGCGCGTCATAGGCCTTCTGCCAGTCCGACGGGCCGTTCGAGGGCGACACCTGCACCGCCGTGACCTTGTATTCGGGACAGTTGGTCGCCCAGTCCGAATAGTCGGTGGTGATGACGTTGGCCTGCGTGTCCGGGTGGTGGAAGGTGGTGTAGACGACGCCGGGCGCGACGCGATCGGTGATCTCCGCACGGAGCGTGGTCTCGCCCGCACGGCTCTTCAGCCGCACCCAGTCGCCGTCGCGCACGCCGCGCTGCTCGGCATCGTGCGGATGGATTTCCAGGCGATCCTCGGCATGCCAGACCACGTTCTCGGTACGTCGGGTCTGCGCACCGACATTGTACTGGCTGAGGATGCGGCCCGTGGTCAGCAGCAGCGGATAGCGCGGGCCGGTGCGCTCGTCGGTTGCGACGTATTCGGTGACGACGAACTTGCCCTTGCCGCGGACGAAGCCGTCGACGTGCATCACCGGCGTCCCCTCCGGCGCCTTCTCGTTGCAGGGCCACTGCACCGAGCCGACCTCTTCCAGCTTGGCGTAGGAGACGCCGGCAAAGGTCGGTGTCAGCGCGGCGATCTCGTCCATGATCTCGGAGGGATGATGGTACTTCATCTCGAAGCCCATCGCCTCGGCGAGGGCGATCGTGACTTCCCAATCGGCCATCCCGTTCTTCGGCGTCATCACCTTGCGGACGCGCTGGATACGGCGCTCGGCGTTGGTGAAGGTGCCGTCCTTCTCGAGGAAGCTCGAACCGGGCAGGAAGACGTGGGCGTAATTCGCGGTCTCGTTCAGGAAGAGGTCGTGGACGATGACGCATTCCATCGCCGATAGTGCCGCCACGACGTGGGAGGTGTGCGGGTCGGACTGGAGGATGTCCTCGCCCTGCACGTAGATGCCCTTGAACGTGCCTTCGACCGCGGCGTCGAACATGTTGGGAATGCGCAGGCCCGGCTCCGGGTTGAGCTTGACGTCCCACATCGCCTCGAACTGTTCGCGCACGGCATCGCCCGCGATGTGGCGGTAGCCGGGGAGCTCGTGCGGGAAGGAGCCCATGTCGCAGGAGCCCTGCACGTTGTTCTGGCCGCGCAGCGGGTTCACGCCGACACCGGGACGGCCGATATTGCCGGTCGCCATCGCGAGGTTGGCGATCGCGATCACGGTCGTGGAGCCCTGGCTGTGCTCGGTGACGCCGAGCCCGTAGTAGATCGCGCCGTTGCCGCCGGTGGCGTAGGTCCGCGCCGCCTCGCGCAGCGCCTTGGGATCGACACCCGTGAGGATGGCGGTGGCTTCCGGACTGTTGTTCGGCCGGGCAACGAAGGCGGCCCATTCCTCGAACTCGCTCCAGTCGCAACGCTCACGCACGAAGGCTTCGTCGGTGAGACTTTCGGTGACGATGACATGCGCCAGCGCGGTCATGACAGCGACGTTGGTGCCGGGCATCAACGGCAGGTGCAACCCCTTCACATGCGGCGATTCCACCATCTCGGTGCGGCGCGGATCGATCACGATCAGCTTGGCGCCCTGGCGCAGCCGCTTCTTGAGGCGCGAGGCGAACACCGGATGCGCCGAGGCCGGGTTGGCGCCGATGATCACGACGACATCGGTCTCCTCGACCGAGTCGAAATCCTGGGTGCCGGCCGAGGTGCCGAAGGTGGTGGCGAGACCATAGCCGGTCGGCGAGTGGCAGACCCGGGCGCAGGTGTCGACATTGTTGTTGCCGAAGCCGGCGCGGATCAGCTTCTGCACCAGATAGGTTTCCTCGTTGGTGCAGCGGGACGAGGTGATGCCGCCGATGGCGTCGCGGCCATATTTCTTCTGGATGTCGCGCATCTTCGTGGCGGCGAAGGAGAACGCCTCATCCCACGATACCTCGCGCCAGGGGGCCTCGATCCGCTCGCGGATCATCGGCTTGAGGATACGTTCCTTGTGGTTGGTGTAGCCCCAGGCGAAGCGACCCTTGACGCAGGAATGGCCGCGATTGGCCTTGCCGTCCTTGTAAGGCACCATGCGCACCACTTCTTCGCCGCGCATCTCGGCCTTGAACGCGCAGCCGACCCCGCAATAGGCGCAAGTGGTCACGACAGAGTGTTCGGGCTGGCCGATCTCGATCACCGACTTTTCGGTCAGCGTCGCAGTGGGGCAGGCCTGCACGCAGGCGCCGCAGGAGACGCATTCGGAACCGAGGAAGCTCTCGCTCATACCGGGCGAGACGCGGCTGTCGAAGCCGCGGCCGGAAATCGTCAGCGCAAAGGTGCCTTGGACCTCCTCGCAGGCGCGGACGCAGCGCGAGCAGACGATGCACTTCGAGGGATCGTAGGTGAAGTAGGGGTTGGACTCGTCCTTCGGCATCCAGGCGGGATTCACGTCGCCATTGGACTTGGCGAAGACGTGATTCTCGCCCTCATAGCCGTAGCGTACGTCGCGCAGGCCGACGGCGCCGGCCATGTCCTGCAGCTCGCAATCGCCATTGGCGCCGCAGGTGAGGCAGTCGAGCGGATGGTCGGAGATGTAGAGCTCCATCACGCCCTTGCGCAGCTTCTTCAGCCGCTCGGTCTGGGTGTGCACGACGAGGCCGTTCATCACCGGCGTGGTGCAGGAGGCCGGCGTACCAGTGCGGCCCTCGATCTCGACCAGGCAGAGGCGGCAGGAGCCGAAGGCGTCGACCATGTCGGTCGCGCAGAGCTTTGGGATCTGGTGGCCGGCGTCCATCGCCGCGCGCATGATCGAGGTGCCCTCGGGCACCGAGACCTGCTTGCCGTCGATGGTCAGCGTCACCATCGTTTCCGATTTGGAGCGCGGCGTGCCGAAGTCGATTTCTTCGATCAGAGACATTTTCGTTCTCCTATTCCGCGGCCTGAAGCGTGGTTGGCGCCGGGACGAAGTCTTCCCGGAAATGCTTCAATGCGCTGAGCACGGGGTAGGGCGTGAAGCCGCCGAGCGCGCAGAGCGAGCCAAATTTCATGGTGTTACAGAGGTCCTCGACGAGCGCGAGGTTTTCGCTCACGCGCTCGCCCTTGATGATCTTCTCGATGGTCTCGACGCCCCGGGTCGAGCCGATGCGGCAGGGCGTGCACTTGCCGCAGGACTCGATGGCGCAGAATTCCATCGCGAAACGCGCCTGCTTGCGCATGTCGACGCTGTCATCGAACACGACGATGCCGCCATGGCCGATCAGACCGTCGCGCGCGGCAAAGGCCTCGTAGTCGAACGGCGTGTCGAACAGCGCGCGGGGGAAGTAGGCGCCGAGCGGACCGCCGACCTGCACCGCACGGACCGGTCGTCCCGTCAACGTGCCGCCGCCGATGTCGTCGACGAGCTCGCCGAGCGTCACGCCGAACGCCGTCTCGAACAGTCCGCCGTGGCGGATGTTGCCGGCGAGCTGGATCGGCATCGTGCCGCGCGATCGGCCCATGCCGAAATCCGCGTAGGCCTTGGCGCCTTCGGCGAGGATGAAGGGAATGGCGGCGAACGACAGCACGTTGTTGATGACGGTCGGCTTGCCGAACAGGCCATGATGTGCCGGCAGCGGCGGCTTCGCGCGCACGATGCCGCGGCGGCCTTCGAGGCTCTCCAGCAGCGAGGTCTCCTCGCCGCAGACATAGGCGCCTGCGCCGACGCGCACTTCGAGATCGAAGCTGTAGGCGGAGCCGCCGATCTTGTCGCCGAGATAGCCGCCGCGCTTTGCCGCCGTGATAGCGGCATTCATCGCCTCGATGGCGTGCGGATATTCGCTGCGAATGTAGATGTAGCCCTTGGTCGCGCCGACGGTGATGCCGGCGATCGTCATGCCCTCGATCACCAGGAAAGGATCGCCTTCCATGATCATGCGGTCGGCAAAGGTCCCGCTGTCGCCTTCGTCGGCGTTGCAGACGATGAATTTGCGGTTCGCGCTCGCTTGCGCGACCGTCTTCCACTTGATGCCGGTCGGAAAGCCCGCGCCGCCGCGGCCGCGCAGGCCGGATGCGGTGACTTCGTCGAGGATCGCATCCAAGCCGAGCGATAGCGCGCGCTCCAGGCCCTTGTAGCCGCCATGCGCGCGGTAGTCGTCGAGCGAGCGCGGGTCGATCACGCCGCAGTGGGCGAAGGTGAGGCGGGTCTGGCGCTTCAGCCAGGGGATATCGTCGGTCGCTCCTAATCGCAGCAGATGCGGTGTGTTGCTGGCGAGCGCGTCGAGCAGGGAGGGCACGTCGGTCTCGGTCACCGGGCCGAAGGCGATCCGGCCCCGCGGCGTCGCAACCTCGACCAGCGGCTCCAGCCAGTACATGCCGCGCGAACCGGTCCTGACGATCTCAATGGCCACGCCACGCCTGGCCGCAGCCTGTTCCAGCGCCCGCGCAACCTCGTCAGCGCCAACGGCAACCGCGCCCGCATCGCGCGAGACGAATAGACGCATGCTCATCGCTGCGCCTCCGCAACAAGTGCATCGAGCCGCTTCTCGTCGAGCCGGCCGACGAGGCGGCCATCGAGCATCGCGGACGGTGCGGTTGCGCACAGCCCGAGGCAATAGATGGGTTCGAGCGTGACACGATCATCGGCCGTCGTGCTGCCGAGCAGCACGCCGAGCGTCGCCTCGGCGCGCGCAGCCAGCGCATCGCCGCCCGCAGCCTGGCAGGCTTCTGCGCGGCAGAGCTTCAGCACGTGGCGGCCGGCCGGCTTGTGCCTGAAATCATGGTAGAACGTGAACACGCCGTGGACTTCGGCGCGCGACAGATTGAGCACCTGTGCCACCATGGGAATGGCTGCCTCCGGCACGTAGCCGAATGCTTCCTGAAGGGCGCGCAGAATGACCAGCGTTGCGCCCTCTTGCTTCGCATGTTCGGCGATGATCTCGGCGCCGCGCGTCTCGTCCCAAGCCTCGTAAACCGCTGTCATGCTTCATTCTCGACCGGAGTGACTGGCGCACATGAGTATTTGGAATCCTTCGAAGATCAATAAAGCTGTCTCATGCGGCGATCGCGAATTCCGATCGATTGACGAAGATGATCGGTCGATACGAAACCGCAATCGAGGCAGTGCCGCCGGGCGGTTTTTGTGTGTTGGGAAGATTGGGGGCGTGCTAGCTTGTATGCAACGACATATTCCGAGGGGACGACCGGTTGATCGACAAGCTTGAACTGCTGCTGGCGCTGGCGAAGGAGCGGCATTTCGGACGCGCCGCTGAGGTCTGCGGCGTCACCCAGCCGACCATGTCGACCGGGCTCAAGCAGCTTGAGGAGATCCTGGGCGTGATGCTGGTCCAGCGCGGGTCACGATTCCAGGGCTTCACCCCCGAGGGCGAGCGGGCGCTGGACTGGGCGCGGCGGATCGTCGGCGACGCGCGCGCGATGCGCCAGGAGATCAACTCGCTGAAGGACAAGCTCTCCGGCGAGATCCGCATTGCCGCGATCCCGACCGTGCTCGGCATGGTCGCCTCGCTGACGACGCCGTTCCGCGCCAGGCATCCCGACGTGCGCTTTCGCATCCAGTCCACCACCTCATCCGAGGTGCTCGGGCTGCTCGAAAATCTCGAGGTCGATGCGGGGTTGACCTATATCGAGAACGAGCCGATCGGTAAGGTTCGCACCATTCCACTCTACAACGAGAGCTATCGCCTGCTCACCGCGCCGGACGGAATGTTCGGCGACCGCGAGATGGTGACGTGGAAGGAAGTTGGGCAGGTGCCGCTGTGCCTGCTCACGCCCGACATGCAGAACCGTCGCATCATCGACCGCGCGCTACGTTCGGTCGGCGCGGAGGTAACACCGACGCTGACCTCGAACTCGCTGCTCGTGCTGTTCACGCATGTGAAGACCGGGCGCTGGGCGAGCGTGATGCCGGCCAAGCTCGCCGAGACGCTCGGCCTTTCCGACACGGTCCGCTCGATCCCGATCAGCGATCCCGATGTCAATTACAGCATCGGCATGGTGATCCCGCAGCGCGATCCGATGACGCCGCTGATCGCCGCGCTGGTCAATGTCGCGCGGGAAGTGGCGCCGACGCTGCAATCCTAAGCTTACGCTGCGGCCGAGATCCCAGACCCGGTCTTGACGGCAGCGCGCGGCAGCGTGACGCGGACGACGGTGCCGACGTCGATCTTGGACCGCAGCCGCATCGAGCCGCCATGGAGCTGTGCCAGCGAGCGCGCGATCGCGAGCCCAAGCCCCGAGCCGTGATAGGTTTTTGTGAGCTGGCTCTCGACCTGCTCGAACGGACGGCCGAGCCGTGCCAGCGCATGCGGCGCGATTCCGATGCCCGTGTCGGCGATCATCAGCACGACCCTGTCGTCGAGCTGCCGGCTGCGCACCACGACACGTCCGCCGTCGGGCGTGAACTTCACCGCGTTGGAGAGCAGGTTGACGATGATCTGCTTGGTGGCGCGGCGGTCGGCAACCACGGAGATGGATTTTGCGATATCGGCGTCGAGCGTCAGGTCCTTGTTCTGCGCCCGGCCGGTGACCACCCGCAGGGATTCCGCCAGCGTCTGCGACAAATCGAGCTCTTCCATGTCGAGCTTCATGCGGCCGGCCTCGATCTTGGACATGTCGAGGACGTCGTTGATGACCTCGAGCAGATAATGACCGCTGGTCAGGATGTCCTGGCAGTATTCCTGGTACTTTTCCGACCCGAGCTCGCCGAACATGCCCGAGCCCATGATCTCGGAGAAGCCGATGATCGCGTTGAGCGGCGTGCGCAGCTCGTGGCTCATATTGGCGAGGAATTTCGACTTGGTCTGGTTGGCTTCCTCGGCGCGGGTCTTCTCGCGCTGGTATTTCTCGGCGAGGTCGGCGAGCTCGATCGCCTGGCGCTCCAGCGCGGCCTGCGAGCGCTTCAGGTCGATGACGCTGGCGCGCAGGCGCAGATCGTTGTCGACCAGCTTCTGCTCGTGCTCCTTGATGCGGGTGATGTTGGTGCCGACCGAGACGTAGCCGCCATCCTTGGTGCGGCGCTCGCTGATGTGCAGCCAGCTACCGTCGTCGAGCTGCGCCTCGAAGGTGCGCGCGCCCGGGCCCTGGCTGGCGGTCTCGTTGTGGCGGGTGCGCACCTCCGGCATACGGCCGACCTCGAGCACGGTCTCGTAGGAGGTGCCGGGGATGACGGCGCTGTCGGGCAGCTTGTGCAGGCGCTGGAAGTGCGAGTTGCAGAGCACGAGGCGGTCGCTCGCGTCCCACAGCACGAAGGCTTCCGGAATGGTCTCGATCGCGTCGCGCAGGCGCAGGTCGGCTTCGACGGTCTTCTCGGCAAGGCTCTTCTGCTCGGTGATGTCGACCGCGATCCCGATCAGGTGCAAGCTGGAATCAGTCGCGCTGCGCGTCTTTTCGCAGCGGACACGGAGCCAGATCCAGTGGCCGTCGACATGCTGCATGCGGAAGGTCTGGTCGATGTGGTCGATCTTCTCGGAGATGAGCTGGTCGGCGATGTCGAACAGGTTGATGTCGTCGGACTTCACCAGCGCGTTGACCTCGCCGAACGTGAGGAGTTCGTTGCGGCCATCGAGGCCGAGGATCGAAAACATCGACTGCGACCAGAAGATTCGGCCGCGCGACAGATCCCAGTCCCACAGCCCGCAGCGGCCGCGGTTGAGCGCGGTGTCGATCCGGCCGCGGACGGCGTCGTTGATGAGATCGCCCTCGCGGGCGCGGGTCGACTGCCAGTGGAAGGCGAAGCCGAGGATCAGGACGACGAAGCCCGTGGTGGCCGACAACGTCACCGAGAGCGTGGCGTCCGAGCCCCAGACCGGCTCATTGCGCTCCTGGATCACGGTGACGAAGCCGGGCATCGATTGGATCTGCCGCGAAGTCGCCATCGCGGCGTTGCCGTTCGGCAGCGTCATGTCGGAGATGCTGCCGTCGCGCGGCGGCGCCGCGAGCAGTTGGGCCGTCGTGATCGCATCGAGCAGGCGGTCGTTGCCGGCCGAATCGCTGTCGACGGGAATGCGGGCGAGGATGCGGCGGTCGATGCCGGCCGAGGTGACGATGACGTGGCGGCCAGCGGCCGCGCCCCAGGATGGAATCAGGTCGGGCAGCAGCGTCGGCAGCCGCTCGATGTTCTTCTGCCGCTCCAGCCGTGAGGAGGTGAGGCGGTCGATGCGCTCGGCGAGCAGATCGGCAAGCGCAGAGATGTCGTGCCGGATCACCAGTCGCTTCTGGCGTGCCTGATCGACGACCTGGACGAACGCGCCGAGGCAGATCGTGATCAGGAACGCGATGATGAGTGTCGGCACGGCACGGCGCAGTGCCGGCTCCGCGATCAGGAGCCGATGATAGGCAGGTTTCGCGATCGATTGCGCCAATCCCTTGATTGAATCGGATTGGACGCATGCGTTCGCGGCGTCTGCGCGCGCCATGCCTTCTGCCCCCTCGAAAACCCTGCTTGCGACCAGTTCGAAAGCAGCCCCACGTTGCTTTCGAATCATAGCGATTTGAATCCAGTTTTCGCGGGCTGTCGAGAGTCAACGAAACGTTAATGCGAAATAATTCTTATCCAACGGAGAGTTTGGGCGTCCGGCATCCGCAAACTCACCTGCGCGACGAGTCCAAAGCGAGAATGTGCGACGACTCCCCGCCCATTCTGCGTCACGGGCGCGCTGGCTCCGCGTGACTGATGACGCGCTTCACGCTCGGGAAGGCCCGACGCAACGCGCGCTCGATCGCGTCGACATGCTCGTGTACCTTGATCACGCTCATCGACGGCGCCGCGCGGCAGTGGAAGTTAACGATTTCGCCGGCGTCGGTGTTGCGGACGCGGACATTGTGGATGTCGTGGATCTCGCCGCCGGCGGCATAGCCGGTGAGAGCGGCGGCGATGGCCTGCACCCGTTCCGGCGCGGCATCGACGCCGAACGGAAGCTCCGGTTCCAGAGGCTCGATATGGACGTCGACCTCGACGTCCTCGCCGAATTCCTCCTGGATGCTACGCTCCAGCGTGTTGGCGACGTCATGGGCGGCATCGAGCTGCATGTTGGCGTCGACCTCGAGGTCGATGCTGACGATCAGCTTGACGCCGAGGTCGTGGACCGTGACGTGGTGGATGGCGAGGCCCGAGTTGCGCGCGATCACCATGATGCGGTCGCGCACGGTCTCGTTGTTGCGGGCGACAGGAACGGCGGTGAAGCTGAGATCGGTATCGCCGAATGCCTTGGCGACGGCGGCTTGGGCGCTGCGCTTGATGTCCTCGACGCGGTCGATCGGGTAGGTGCGAGGCACATTTGCGATGGTGTCGATGAAGGTGGTCGCCCCGACCATGCGGACGCGCAGGCGTTCGACGTCGATCACGCCTGGGACGCTGCGGATCGCGGCCGTCGCCTTCGCCTGAGCGCCCTCGGGGGCGCGATCGACCAGAGTCTGCACGGTCGAACCAGCCATCCGCAGGCCGAGCAGGGCGATCATCACGGCGACCGCAGCGGCCGCCGCCGCGTCGCCCCACCAGAAGCCGAGGCCGGCGAGGATCAGGCCGACGATCACGGCGAACGAGCCCATCACGTCGGAGGCGAAATGCAGCGCATCGGCCGCGAGCGCCTGGCTCCTGGTTTCCCGAGCTGCCCGGTGCAGGGCGCGGGCGCGCCAGAGATTCACGGCGATGTCTATCACCAGCACCACGAACGGCACGGCCGAAACGGTCGGCGGCGGGGTTCCCTCGCGGAGCCGGCTGTAGGCCTCGACCAGGATGCCGCCGGCGAGCACGTAGAGCAGGGCGGTGACGCCGAGCGCGGAGATGCTCTCCAGCTTGCCGTGACCGTAATGGTGCTCCTCGTCCGCCGGCTTGTCGGACACCCGCACCACCGCCCAGGTGATGACGGTCGCGACCAGGTCGATCGAGGAATGCAGGGCTTCGGAGATCAGTGCGAGCGAGCCGATCGCGATCCCGACCACGAACTTGGCCGCCGCCATGCCGCCGCTGGCGAAGATCGAAATCGCGGCGACCGAGGTCTTGTTGTGCTGGGAGGTCATGGCCGGGGATTTAGCAGCCCGTCCGTGAACATCAAGCCGCAGTTCACAGGCGCAGTCGCAAGTGAGTTGCAGGAGCGATGTTGGCATCGTCATTCCGGGGCACCCGAAGGGCGAACCCGGAATGACGGCGCCCCCTCACATCGTCACGACAATCTTGCCGAGATGCTTGTTCGCCTCCATGTGCTCGAATGCCTTGTCGATGTCGTCGAACGCAAACACCCTGTCGATCGGCAGTTGCAGCTTTCGCGCTTCCACCGCGCCCCAGATGTCCTTGCGGACTTCGTCGAAGATCTCGCGGACTTCCTCGATGGTGCGGGTGCGGAAGGTGACGCCGACATAGTTGATGCGGCGCGCCGCGTGCAGGTCGAAATTGAAATCGGCATGGGTGCCGCCGAGTCGGCCGACATTGACGATGCGGCCCTTGATCTTCGTGGCGGCGAGGTTCTGGTTGGCGACCTTGCCCGAGACCTGGTCGACGATGAGGTCGACGCCTTCGCCGTCGGTCGCCTTCAGCACCTCGTCGACCCATTTGGGATCGGACGAGTCGACGGCGAGGTCCGCGCCGTACTCCTTCAGCCGGCCGCGGCGGTAGGGATCGGTCGACGAGCCGA
This sequence comes from Pseudomonadota bacterium, assembly GCA_023388935.1. Lineage (GTDB taxonomy): Bacteria > Pseudomonadota > Alphaproteobacteria > Rhizobiales > Xanthobacteraceae > Bradyrhizobium. The sequence goes on from JAEWFG010000310.1 coordinate 15,685, forward strand.
TGACGAGCCTGGCGCGCTTGAGCTTGGCAATCTGCATCGCCATCAGGCCGACGCCGGAGCTTGCGCCCTGGATCAGCACGGCTTGCCCGGGCTGCACGCCGCCGACGGTGACGACGGCGTTGTGCATGGTCGCGAGCGCGACCGGCAGGGTGGCGGCCTCCTCGAAATTCATGTTCGAGGGCGCGCGGAACAGCCGGCCGTGGTCGGCAAGCGTGTATTCGGCAAACGCCGCGCCGCCCGAGCCCATGATGCGGTCGCCGACCTTCACGCCTTTCGCATCCGGTCCGAGCTCGGCGACTTCGCCGGCCCACTCCATACCGAGCACGGTGCCGGCGCCGCCGGCCGAGCCATGGGCGTGGCCCTTTCGCATGCCGGTGTCGGCGCGATTCAGGCCACAGGCGCGGACGCGCACCAGCACCTGCGTGCCTTTAGGTTTTGGTTGAGCGACGTCGGAAATCCTAGCTCCGTCAGGAACGTAGACATAGGCCTTCATAGGTTACTCTCGCTTGTTGCAGTAATTATTCCGCGGCTTCGCGTTGGGGATGAACGATCATGCCTTCCAGCCGGCCGCGGATGATGGCTTCGGCTTCGCGGACGATTCGGGAGATGAGCTCGGCGCAGCTCGGGATGTCCTGAATCAGGCCTTGCACCTGGCCGGCCGACCAGATGCCTTCGTCCGAATCGCCGGTGGCATAGACCATCTTGCCGCGGGCGCCCGCGACGAGCTCGCGGATGTCCTCGAACTTGGCGCCTTCCTTCTCCATGGCGACCACCTTGGTCGAAACCGCGTTCTTGGCGACGCGCGAGGTGTTGCGCATGGTGCGGAAGATCAGCTCGGTCTCGCGCTCGTCATTGGCGACGATCTTCTCCTTGATGAGCTGGTGGATCGGGCTTTCCTTGGTCGCCATGAAACGGGTGCCCATGTTGATGCCGTCGGCACCCAGCGCCAGCGCCGCGACGAGGCCGCGAGCATCGGCAAAGCCGCCCGAGGCGATCATCGGGATCTTGATCTTGTTGGCGGCGGCCGGGATCAGGATCAGGCCGGGCGTGTCGTCCTCTCCGGGGTGGCCGGCGCATTCGAAGCCGTCGATCGAGATGGCGTCGACTCCCATGCGTTCGGCCGAGAGCGCGTGGCGAACGCTGGTGCATTTGTGCACGACCTTGACGCCGTGCTTCCTGAACTCGTCGACATGCTCCTGCGGCTTGTTGCCGGCGGTTTCGACCACTTTGACACCGCTCTCGATGATGGCGGCGCGGTATTCGGCGTAGGGCGGCGGCTTGATTGCTGGCAGGATGGTGAGGTTGACGCCGAACGGCTTGTCGGTGAGGTCACGGCAGCGCGAGATCTCCTTCCTGAGATCCTCCGGCGTTGGCTGGGTCAGCGCCGTGATGAAGCCGAGCGCGCCGGCATTGGCAACGGCGGCGACCAGCTCGGCGCGGCCAACCCACTGCATTCCACCCTGGACGATCGGGTGTTCGACGCCAACGAGTTTCGTGAATCGTGTCTGCAACATTGTCTGTTTCCCCGCCCGCGTGGCGCTCTGTTATCGGTTGATGGCGGGAGGATGCCGTCCGGGTCGGCAAAAGTCTATTGCGCCGGCGTGCGGTGCGGGCAGAGCGTCATGCGGGGGATGAGGGGATTCCGCGGGGCGGATAATCGGGGCGGACTTCGCCGGGACGACGCCGAGGGGGCTTTTAAGCCTCGTTGCTTCAGCATCGTCATTACGAGCCAACGGGTCCGCGCAACGCGCGGCCCGATGACAGGCTCCGCGAAGCAATCCAGACTGTGCCCGCGGAAGGATTCTGGATTGCTTCGCTGCGCTCGCAATGACGGCGTGGTGTCACGCAGCCTGGCGGGCTACTGCGCCGACAGCCGCACGACCTCGCGGCCGCCGTTCATTTCCTTGAGGCTGTTGACGAAGTTCTCCGGGCGCTGCCAGCGGTAGGGGACCTCTAATCCCATGAACTCCGCGATGTCGCCGATGAAGCCGGTGCAGTTGCTGGTCTCGGCGTTCCAGACCGGCGAGCTCGCCTGCAACTTCTTGATATAGGCGAACACGCGCTTGGCGTCGGCTTCATTAAGATAGACGCGATAGCTGGCGGTCAGATATTCCGGATCGAGATCGCCGTAGCTCGCGCCGGTCTCGGACGGCACCCAGGTGAGGTGACCGAGCACATACGCCCAGGTGTCACCCGCAGGCGTGAGGCCTGCGACCTCGACGGCGCGCTCGCTGGTCTTGCCATACCAGACGAAGGCATGGCCCCAGCTCGCGGCCGTCCGGGCGCGGAAGTCGACGTAGTAGGGACCTTTCTCCGCGCGACCGACGGGGCGCCGCGTCGATTGCTGCGCCGGCCGTGGTGCGGTGTCGGTCGAGACAAGCGCATTGGCGTCAGCCATGCGCTTGTTTGCTTCGTGGGCCGGAGCCGAGGACATTGTGCATGAGATCATGGCAGCGACGGCCACGCCTGCGAGCATGCTGGATGCGGATCGATCAGACTTGTTCGTCACGTAGAGCCCCCTCGGCTTGTCGGCTGTTCACGCTGATGCAGCGATTGCGGTGCTGCGCGTCAGTAGCGTGAGACAACCGGGCCGGGCGCCTTGCCGATCGGGGCCTTTCCAACCGGGCTCTTGCCAATCGGCATCTTGCCAATCGGCATCTTGCCGATAGGAGCCTGTTGCTGGACATAGACGGGCTGCCGGCGCGGCAAATCCGCGGCGTTCGCAGCCGTCACCAGAGCAAGCGTAGCGCCAAAGACAAATGCAATCTTCTTCACAGTCATACCTCTAGAAGGTTTAGTCCGAGCACGGCGATACCGTACCCCCCAGACACGCCCCCAAAAGGGCGGCGGAATGCGTCCAGAGTGCGGCGGCCGCGGGACAAGTTGGCGGCATATCTCCGGCGGGGAGACGTGATGTGTGTCTGAATATTTTCGAGCTGCCTGATGCCGGCGATTTGCGGCCCGTGGGATGGGTTCTCACCCGATCCTGTTCAGGCCATTCCGGATTGTCGCGAAGATGCCGCCGATGTCCTTGCGGAGCGTATCGAGCGCATTGAAATTGTCGAAGATGCGGGCGAGCCGGTCCTCGACCTCGCGCTTGCTCTTCGTCAACGCGTCGACGCGCGAGGCGAGGGTGACGTCCCCGTTCGCCTCGATCTCGCCGACCGTCTTGGCGAGGAGGTCGTGGGTGGTGCCAACCTCCGCGATCAACGCCTCGATGCCGAACACGGGGGCCTTCAGCGGGACGAGGTCGGCCTGCGACTTCGACAAATCCGTCTTGAAGGCGTTCAGCGTCGCCAGCGTCTCCTGCAACGCGCCGAGGCGCTGGCGCGACTGGATGACGAAGTCGTTCAGCGCGTTCTGGCGATCGGCGAGGCTCTTGCCGCCGGAATCGGTCTCGACCTCGGCAATCGAGCGGTCGAGCTGGGCCTGGCGCTGGGCGAGCTCCTCGAAATCGAGCCGGATGACTTTGAGGATGTTGAAGCTGTCGTCGATGCGGGCAAGGCGCTGCTCGATCTCGATCCTGTTCTTCGACAGCGTCTCAACGCGGGTGCCGAGCGGTGCTTCGCCGCCGGTCTCGAGTTCGTCGATGGACTTGCCGAGGCGGTCATGGCTGAGGCTGAGCTCGCTGATCAGGGCGTTGATGCCGGCATCCGACGAGCGCAGCGGCGCCAGCTCGGCATAGGATTTCGCGAGATCTTCCTTGTACTGGTTCAGGGTCGCAAACGTGCCCTGGACCGTGTTCACCCGCGTCAGCAAGGTCGATACGTCGCGCGCGATGTCCTTCATCCGGTCGGCGAGATTGTTCTTGCGATCGTCAGTCTCAAGGTCGTGCAGGGAGCGCTCAAGCTGGTTCTGGCGGTCGCGGATCTCGGTGAAGACCGGCTCGACCGACCGGCGTTGCTCGGCAACCTTGCCGACCATCTCGCGCAGACCCTGCTGCCGGCGGCGGATTTCGGCGAGCTGGTCGTGCATGTCGGTGGATTCGTTGCGGCCCTGCTGGAGCAGCGCGCGCTGCTCGGTCTCCCTCAGCTTGTCGTGGAGCGCGGAGACGGCTTCCCCGGGGGCGCTCTCGATCAGGTGCTGGACAGTGGCATCGAGGTGGTTTTGCAGGGCATGGGCGACGACGACGTCTTCCCGGGTTTTCTTGAGGCGGTCGCGCAGCGTGTCGAGGCGCCTGTCCTGGCGTGAGAGCCGCCAGACCGTTGCGCCGATCAGCGCCAGCGCCACTGCCAGGATCGCGCCGCTCGCGATCCGCTGCGGCATGGGCAGGCCCGCGAACAGGGCGGGCAGATGGCTGACGTCATAGCCGAACGCCTGCGGGGCGAAGATCGCGATGGCGGCGAACAGGACAAACCAGGCAACCAGGAAAAACAGCCACATCGTGAATTTCTCGCGCGGCGCACAATGCCTCTGCGTTGCTATTGGAGAGTGGAACCGAGATCAAGGTAGTGGGCGGGCTGCCAGCTATTTCTGGTAGCGCGATCCACAGCCGGCTACTTCAGCCGGTCCGTGGATGGCCTTGCAGGGGTGCCGGATTTTCCCGGGATTGGCGTGGGACTTTTACACGCCCCGGCCGTCATTCCGGGGCAGCGCTGAGCCCGGAATCCATCGGGCGGCAGCGGCTGCGGATGAATGGATTCCGGGCTCGGCGCTTTGCGCCGCCCCGGAATGACGGAGAGCAGCTACAGCCGAAACTCGTTGGTCAGCTCGCCGATGCCATCGATTGCGACCGTCACTGTATTGACCGGCTCCTTCATTACGCCGACGCCGACCGAGGTGCCCACAGCGATGAGGTCGCCGGGGAGCAGGGTCATGTCGTGAGAGATCCGGCTGACCAGCTCTTGCGCGCTGAAGATCATGTCGGCGATGGGATAGTTTTGCCGCTGTGCACCGTTGAGGATGGTTCGCACAACGAGTTTTGCGGGATCGAGGCTGGTCGCGATCACCGGGCCGAACGGGCCGTAATCGTCGATGCCCTTGGCGCGCGCCCATTGCGGAAACGTGGGATCGCTGGTCAGG
>JAEWFG010000312.1 GCA_023388935.1 Pseudomonadota bacterium
CCGTTTGAAAAACGGGGGACAACAGCGGGGCGAAAGGAGCAAAATGCCGCTCACCGCAGCAGGCTTATCTCAAAAAAAGCCCATCAAGCTCCCAAGCATCAGCTTTCGACATCTGTGCAAAGCCCTCGCAAGCGGGAGAGGTTTAGGAGCCCGCGGCCAAATCGAGTTCCCTAATACCTCGCCCGCCGAATCCGCACATACAGCGCGCCCTCGCCGCCATGACCGATATGCGCTTCCTCGAAGCCAACGACGAAGGCGCGGAATTCCGGCAGGCTCAGCCATTCCGGCACCTGGCGGCGGAGCACGCCGCTCTCACCGCCGCTCCTGCCCTTGCCGGTGATGACCAGCACGAAGGTCAGGCCGTCGTGATGGGCGCGGTGCAGGAAGCCGGTCAAGGCACGATGGGCGCGCATCTGGGTCATGCCGTGCAGATCGAGCCGCGCTTCGATCTCGCTGCGGCCGCGCGACAGTTTGGCCCGCTCGCGCTTACCGAGCGGCGCCAGCGGCGGTACTGCCGGTTTGACCACGCGCGGCGCCGGCGCCGCGGCAGGCCTTGGCGACGAAGGAGGTCTCATGGCGGTCGCGAGGGGTGATGGCGCGGCGCTCGGCGCGGCTTGCGCCTTCGCCAAACGATGCTTCCTGAGCGGCTTGACCTGTTTCGCCACGAGGTCCCACAGCGCGCGCTCTTCCTCGCTCAGCGTGCGGCGACGCGGCGAGGGACGAGGCTCAAGCACGGGCGGACGGGACGATCGCTTCATTGCCAGTTGGAACGACGGTTCACACGCTTGCGCTGTTCGCGGTCGGGCTTGATGTTGGGACGCGGCTCCGGCAGCGGCACCGGGCTTGCCACCGCAACGGTAGCGTCCCTGGCTTGTGGCACGGTGGAAGAGGCCGCGCCAGCCTTGCTTGATTCAGCCGGCTTCACCGCTTCAGCCGTGCTCTTCGGATCCTTGGCAGACTCCTTGGCGGGATCGGTCTGCGGAAACAGTTTTGCGATCTTCTCCGATGGCCGAGGGTCCGGCACCGGCAACCGCGCGCCGCGCGCCGCCGGATCGAGGCCCCTCGGCACCAGCATGACGAAATGCATGGCATGGCGCAGCCGCCCCGAGACCCGGCCGGCCTCCTGGCCGGCGCCGAAATAGAGATCGGCGCGCGCGGGGCCGATGATGGCCGAGCCGGTGTCCTGCGCGATCATCAGGCGATGGAACGGCGTCTTCGCGCGTTCGGAGTCGATCGGCAGCTCGCCCTCGATGAAGAAGGGCGTGCCGTAGACATGCAGCGACTTGTCGACTGCGATCGAGCGGCCGGCCGTCAGCGGAATGCCTTGCGCGCCGACCGCCTCGTCCTTGTCCGACAGATTGACCTCGCGGAAGAAGATGTAGGAGCGGTTCTGGCGGCGCAGCTCCTTGGCGCCGTCGGGGTTTTGCGCCATCCACTCCCTGATCTTCTGCATCGACATCTCTTCCTTTGGAATGATGCCGCGCTCGATCAGGATGCGACCGACCGCCGTATAGGGATAGCCATTATAGGCGTCGTAGTTCAGCCGGGCCGTGGTGCCGTCATCGAACTTGATGCGCGCCGAGCCCTGGATCTGCGCGAACAGCAGATCGGTCGGATCCTTCAGCCAGCAGATCTCGAGCCCGCGGCCGGCGATCTTGCCATCCTCGATCTCGCCACGATCATAATAGGGCACCAGCTTGCGGCGGCCGATCTTGCGATAGACCGGGCCCTTGTTGGGCAGGCTGACCGAGTCCTGCTTGTAGCCGTGCACGAACAGGTTCGAGGGACGGCGATAGACCGGGACGTTGTAGACATCGGTCTGCGTCCGCGATCCCTCCAGCACCGGCTCGTAATAGCCGGTGACAAACCCGTCGGGCTCACCGAGGCGCGAGATGCGCAGCGGCGCAAAATTCTCCTCGAAGAAAGTTTTCGCTTTGGCGTCGTCGGTGAGCTCGAGCGATTTGGCGGCCCGGCAGGGTTCGCTCAGCGAGGCGCCCAGGGCTTTTGGCTCAGTTGCGCCGGTCTGCGTGTTGATCGAACGGCAGCTCGCGCGGAACGTCCTGTAGGCGGCGAGATGATCGTCGTCGCTCCAGCCCTTCACGTCTGTCCAGGCCAGCGGCAGATATTGCGCGCCCGGGATTTCGAACGGCAGGGGAAGCTGCGGATAGGGCAAGGCCCGGAGCGGGGCGGCAGGCAATTCCGGCGGATGATGGCTGCGGTAGTGGCGCCGCGCAGCCTCGGCGCCGAGCGAAAACGACGATAGCGCGACGACACCTGCGCAAAGCGCCGTCGCGCTGTTTTTCAGGAATGCCTTAGTTCGCGCTTCCGGTGCCAACCAGCTTCCAGTTCGGATCGCGGGAGGTGATGTCGCGGGCGAAAGTCCAGATGTCGGTGATGTCGGCGACCGTGTCGGCGCTACCGTCGACGATGTTGCCGGCCTTGTCGCGCGTGGCCGAGATCATCTGCGAAACGAAGCGGATCGTAAGCTGGGCGGTGCGATCGCGCAGCTCGGCGCCGACGAGCTCGGCCTTGTCGATCGAGACGAACCGCGTCTCGGTCTTCTGCTCGTTCTTCTCGCGCTCCTTGATCGCGGCGTCGAAGCTTTCATAGACCTCCGACGAGAGGAGGTCGCGCAGTGCGCGGCGGTCGCCATTGGCAAAGGCTAGTACGATCATCTCATAGGCGCCACGGGCGCCCGAGATGAAGTGGCGCGGGTCGAAGGTGGAATCCTTCTCGACGATGGCGTCGAGACCCTGAGCGAGCGCGGTGCCCGGCTCGGTCAGACCTTTCCAGCGGTCGGAGGGCGGGGTCGGCTCGGCCGCCGGCGCCAGCGGGGCCTGGTCGATCACCTTGCCCGGCATGGTCACGACGTTCTTGTCCTGGGCACCCCCAAGCGCGTTGCGGGCGGCAGTGCGATCGAACGGCGGACGCTCGTTGCCGGTCCGCTGCCCCAGCACGCTGCGCAGCCGCAGGAAAATAAAGACCGCCAGCGCCAGGAAGATGATGGTGTAGATGTCCACGTCGTATTCGCTTTCTGGTCTTCTCTTGAAAAGGGGCCGTCTAAAAGGTCGTCGCCGGGAAAATCAATCCGGCCAGTAGACCGTTCCATACGGGAACGGCAAGTCTACATCACCATTTTAGGTCCGCGCGTCAGGTCCGTGGGATGTAGGCACGAAATCTTGCCCGGCCAATGGCGCCTTTTGGCACAGCGCTGAGTGTAGCGCGTTTTATGCTTAAGGGGAAACCCGATCCTGCCTGGAAATCGCGCATCTTCAATCATTTAACGTGCGATTTGCGATTAGAGCGGGGTGAACGTCACAGTTGTGGCCGCGACCCGGAGACTCTATCCGGGACCGTTCGTCCTTGTGGAATGAGGCGGCCCTATGTTAGCCAACCGCCGCGAAATTCAGCCCCAATCGGGTAAGGAG
>JAEWFG010000330.1 GCA_023388935.1 Pseudomonadota bacterium
TTCTGCAAGCTCAAGGAATTCAAGCGCATCGCGATGCGCGCCGACAAGACCGATCAAAGCTTCGCTGCCATGCTCCATCTCGCCGCCGCCGTGATAAATTCCCGATGAATCCCAACAGGCCCTAGCGTAGCGTAATCCGCCACCGGCTGTTTCAGCGGCAGAAGAGGTGGATTGCGCCATCGGCTAATCCACCCTACGAAGATCACCTCCGCCCGAACAGCTTCTCCACGTCCGATAGCTTAAGCTCGACATAGGTCGGCCGGCCGTGATTGCACTGGCCGGAGTTCGGCGTTTCCTCCATCTCGCGGAGCAGGGCGTTCATCTCTTCCGGCCGCAGTCGGCGGCCGGCGCGCACCGAGCCGTGGCAGGCCATGGTCGCGGCGACATGCATCAGGCGGCGCTCCAGCGGCAGCGCCTCGTCCCATTCGGCCATGTGCTCGGCGAGATCGCGGAGCAGTCCGCCCGCATTGGTCTTGCCGAGCAGCGATGGCGTCTCGCGCACCGCCACCGCGCCAGGGCCGAAGGATTCGATGGCAAGGCCAAACGACGCCAGCTCGTCGCCGCGCGCGAGCAGGCGTTCGACTGTTGCCTCGTCCATCTCGACGATCTCGGGGATCAAGAGGATCTGCCGCTGCACGCCGTTCGCGGCCAGCGAGGCCTTCAGCCGCTCATAGACGATGCGCTCATGGGCGGCATGCTGGTCGACGATGATCAGGCCGTCGCGGGTCTGCGAAACGATGTAGGTCTCGTGGAGCTGCGTGCGCGCCGCGCCGAGCGGGCGGTCGACCAGATCGCCAACGGGTTGCGACTCGATCCGCACGTCCGCACTCGGCGCGCCGACGTCGAATGCGGCTTGCGCGCGCTCGGCGAAGGCGGGCGCCGCCGCGCCCTCAAATGAAGGCCGCGGTGCGACTGGGGCGGCTGGCGAGGCCCGCCAGTCCCAGCTTGCGGGGCGCGGCGTGAAAGCCGGCCGGAACGAGGACAAAGCACTCTCGCCGCTGTTGGCCGCCGTGCGCCGGCCCTCGCGCGCAAGCCCTTCCTTCAATCCGTGCACGATCAGCGCGCGCACGAGCCCTGCGTTCCGGAAGCGCACCTCGGTCTTGGCCGGATGCACGTTGGCGTCGACCTCGCGCGGATCCAGGGTGACGAACAGCGCCAGCACCGGATGACGATCGCGCGGCAGATAGTCGGAATAGGCCGCGCGCACCGCCCCCAAGATCAGCTTGTCGCGCACCGGCCGGCCGTTGACGAAGAGATATTGCCCGAGCGCGTTGGCTTTCGTCAGCGCGGGAGCTGCGGCATAGCCGGCGACGACGACGCCCTCGCGCTCGGCATGGACCTCGATCGCGTGGTTGCGAAACTCAGCCCCCAGGATATCGCCGAGCCGCGTGAGGCGCCCGGCGGCGCCGGGCAGTGCCGCGGCCCAGGTCACCGGCGCGCGTTCTTCGCCCGCGAGCGTGAAGGCGACGTCGGGCCGCGCCATCGCCAGCCGCCGCACCACCTCGCGGATCGCTTCCGCCTCGGTGCGGTCGGTCTTCAGGAACTTCAGCCGTGCCGGCGTCGCGTAGAAGAGATCGTTGACCTCGACGCGCGTGCCATGCGCAAGCGCCGCCGGCATGATCCCGGACTTCTCGCCGCCCTCGACGGTGAGCGCCCAGGCATGCGGTTCGCTCGCATGCCGCGTGGTGATCGACAGCCGCGCGACCGAGCCGATCGAGGGCAGCGCCTCGCCGCGGAACCCGAGCGTGCGGATCTGGAGCAGGTCCTCGTCGTCGAGCTTGGAGGTGGCGTGGCGCTCTACCGCGAGCGACAGGTCTTTCGCCGTCATACCGCCGCCGTCGTCGGTGATGCCGATCCGTCGCCGCCCGCCGCCATCGGTGAAGACGTCGATCCGGCTCGCGCCGGCATCGATCGCGTTCTCGACGAGTTCCTTGACCACGCTCGCCGGCCGCTCAACCACCTCGCCGGCGGCGATGCGGTTGACGACTTGCTCTGGCAATTGGCGGACGGGCATGACCTTCGATCTTGGGCTTTCGATTTGGATTCGCTGACAGCGCTATTCTAGGCCGTGTTGCGTCAAAAGCATGTGTTGGGCAACACCTGCCTTGCGGGCTGGGGAAGAGGGATGCCTATCACATTGAAGACATTGGACGTTCGAGAAAATCGTGCGTCGGCGGTTGCACCGATCTCCGGCCACGGTCCTGATTGTGAGGTACCGGGCAGCGGTGTAGCATCGTGAAAAAGCGGCAACAGGACGGGAGGACGCCATGTGCCATCTCTTCGCGCACCAGCCCCAACGCGACTATGAATCCCAGACCCGCTCTTTACGGATCGGCGGGCACTGCACCTCGATCAGGCTGGAGATGGCGTTCTGGGACACGCTGGAGGAGATCGCCGCCAAGGAGAACATGAGCCTCGGCAAGTTCCTGACCACGCTCTACAACGAGGTGCTTGACCATCATGGCGAAGTCAACAATTTCGCCTCGCTGCTGCGCTGCTCCTGCCTGATCTACCGCTCTCGAGGCGTTGCACCGGTACAGGAGTTCAAAGCCACGGTGGCGCCCATTCTCGATGCGGCTGAATAGTCGCGACAGCAAGTCGTCCGTCATTGCGAGCGCAGCGAAGCAATCCAGAGTCTTTCCGCGGTGACGGTCTGGATTGCTCACATGGGGATTTGGTGTGTCAAGGTGTTTGGTCAGCTCTTTGTTCGATTGCAGGCCAGCTCTTCGCCCCGACCGTGGGACC
>JAEWFG010000023.1 GCA_023388935.1 Pseudomonadota bacterium
CGAGGCCACGGGTCGGACGGCGCGGCGCGCAGCGAAGGATCGTTAATGCCGCTGCCGGGCACTCTGTGCCGCTTCCCTCTTCAGGCCGCCGCCATGCGCTCCCTACCGCGGAGCGGTTTAGTGCAATCTCTACTATGCCGACCTCTGGATTATGCCGACCATTCGCTCAGAACGGGCTCAGGCGGCGGCGATCGCTGCGATGGAGTCGGCATAATCCGATTGACGGCTACAGCGTATAGCCTCCCTCTTGCCAATCGAAGGGAGGCTTTGATGTTGATTGATCTGTCACGAGTTAGGGTTTCGGGTCCGCTTTCGGCAGGAATTGAAACTTCGGTGATAGCACTTTGGCTCGGCCATGAGCAGGTCGAAACCACCCACATCTACCTACACGCTGATATGGGAATCAAGGAACGCGCACTGGCCACGACAGCTCCAGCAGTCGCTACTCCCGATCGTTTTCGACCGAACGACAAGCTTCTCGCATTTCTGGAGGCACTGTGATTATGCCGACTCCATCGCAGCGATCGCCGCCGCCTGAGCCCGTTCTGAGCGAATGGTCGGCATAATCCAGAGGTCGGCATAGTAGAGATTGCACACGATCAAGCCTCCGGAGCGGTCGGGCGAGGGCGCTGTTCAGTTGCAGAAGCGTGGCGGTCGGCCGGCGGCCGGCCTTAGCACATTTGCTGCAGCGGAGCAGGCTCGCTAGGTCGTGGACGAACGTGGTCGGCGGATGGCGCAGCGCTGCGAGATCGACGTCCCGGCGGGTCTTGCACCGCGAGCACTCGATCTCGAGCTGTTCTAGAGGACGTCCTGGGCGCCGGCGAGGGCAGCGGCGGCGGGTTCGGCTGTCACAGCCACTGCGGTCTAGGCGCCGAACAGCCGGCGATCCCAAAACACCGGCTCGTGCAGGGTCGTGGTGATGTGACGAAATTCCGGGTGGGCGGGATTGATCAGCATGTTGTGGTCAACCCGCGCGACGACGCTCGGCACCATCAAGATGAGACTCCTCTTTTCGAGGCACCAGGTCTCGCCAAAACGCTTGCTGACCGTTGCCGGCATCTGATCCCAGCCGGGAAGTGAGGGGGATGAAAAGACCTCGTAGGTCATTCCACGTGGAATGGTAATGGTGATGAAGTGTTGGTTCGGCGGCAGCGCGCCGCCGCCATGCACCAGCTTCTCGAGCAGAGCCGTGGAATAATGCTCGCTAGCATAAATCAACGGGCTGCCGATGGTGTTCCAGCGCCCGGGCGCGATCGTCGAGCCTGTCGCGTCGAAGATGGGATAAGCGCCGGCAGGGTCGCCAATGCGAAAACACGTTAGGCCGCGATCGAGAATCTGTGCCGTCACGCGGCCGTGCCGTATTTCAGACGGCCGAGAATATCGATGACCAACTCGGCCCCGAATTCGCTTTGGATGACGACGTCGATGGGCCGCTTGTCCTCGATCATTGGATGCGGCCGGAACAGAAAATCGCGGGCGGCAGCTTCCGCTTGCCAGACCTCTAGCGCCAGTGCCCAAACGCGGGCGACACGCGCGAGCCGTCCGCCTTCCTCCGCGGAAAGCTTGTGCGCAGCTTTGCGACGCTCATAGGTTGCCTTGGGAACGAGCCGGTATTTGAATTGAGCGTCGTCCGGCGCCAGAAGGCGCGCAACCCGATCCAGGGCCGCCACGGGCAGACCCCCTTCAATCCGAGTGATCAGTGCGAGAGGCGAGTCTGACAACCGCTGTTTGGTACCCAAGCCCAACACATCCGCCACATTGCCAAAAGCGAGCATCGTGGTCTCCGTCCTCACATGAGGCGAACCATAGTCTCACTTGGGGCTTGCGACAAGGGGTGGTTCGACGCCGCGGCTTTCTCCGGCCGCTGGAATACGGGCGCAGCCGGGCGAAGTCGTATCGTGCCTGTTCGGTGTACGGAGGTCCTGATCAATCTGAATATCGGTCGACGTCGACTGTTATCGCGTGGCGAGGTCCGCCACGAGCTCGAGCCAGGTGTAACCGCCGTTGATGCCCTGATCGATGGTCGGCGACGGGTCGATCGGACCGCCGTCGGCCCGCATCCGCTCGTTCCAGCTCGCAGAGCAGCTTGTCCGCCGTCCGGATCAGGGCCTCACCCTTGGCGCGGACCTCGGCGGACTGCGCCGCGAGAATTGTCGTCATCGTGCGGGCCCGGCCGAGCTCCTTGGCAAGCGCCTTGCGGTCGCCGCCGCTGAGCGGCGTCGGGTGATGCTTCGGTGCCATGCCGGCATCCAGTTCGTGATGCGTGCGGCCGCGGGGGCGACTATTCGAACGAAGGCCAGCAGCCGTCCTCTTCGTAGCGACCGGTCCGCTGTTGGCAGGTGTTGTCGAGCAGACGCTGAGCGACATCCCGCCACACTGCATCCGGACCGTAGAGGCGGAGCACATCGGCCTTCTGGATCTCGACGATGCGATCACAGCGGCTGCAGGAGACCCGCAGCACGTGTCGGCCAATCTCGGACAATTTGCGCGCCTGGATTGGATTTCCGGCGGGACCGGCGTCGGCGCGCACGTCCTCGAGGAGGGCTGCCCAATAGGCAGCCGGCAGGTCGTCGGCCGGGCCGACCGGAGGTGTCTGAGGTGCGCTTTTGCCCACGACGGGGGCGGTAGCCAGCTTCTGAATCTGTTTCATGGTCGGAAAGCGCCAACTGGCGGGTCGATCGGTCATGACTGGAATAGAACATAACAGGAACGGCGCGTCGAGTCCGCTTGCCGAAAAAGTGCTCCAGTTGGCAGGCGAGCCTGTCGGAACCATGGTCTGCCGTTCGTCTTGAATCCGAGCCGCCCGCCAACTGGAGTTCTGCGTACGATGGCCCCGCGCGCCAACTGGAAAGGCTTCCTGCGTCTGTCGCTCGTCACCTGTCCGGTGGCGCTCTACCCGGCGACCTCAGAGTCCGAGAAGATCTCGTTCAACCAGCTTAACCGGCAGACCGGTCACCGGATCAAGTACGTGAAGGTCGACGTCGATACCGGTGACGAGGTGCCCAACGAGGACATCGTCAAGGGCTACGAACTCGACAAAGGTCAGTACATCGAGGTCACCAAGGAAGAGCTCGAGGAGATCACGCTGGAATCGACGCGCACCATCGAAATCGACGAGTTCGTCGACAAGTCAGACATCGACCCGCGATACCTGATCCGACCTTACTATCTGCGTCCAGACGGCAAGGTCGGCCACGACGCTTTCGCAGTGATCCGAGAGACCATCCGTGAGATGGAGAAGGTCGCCATCGGTCGCGTCGTCCTGACCAACCGGGAGCACATTATCGCCCTCGAACCGTTGGACAAGGGGCTCGTCGGCACGCTGCTGCGCTACCCCTACGAGGTGCGCAGCGAGCAGGAGTATTTCGACGAGATCCAGGATGTCAAAGTCACCAAGGACATGCTCGACCTCGCCAGGCACATCGTGAACCAGAAGGCGGGCACGTTCGACCCCGGCAAATTCGAGGATCACTATGAGACTGCGCTGGTCGACCTGATCAACCAGAAGCGCGCAGGCAAGACCATCCGCCCGAAGGAGCGGCCTAAAGGCGAAAACGTGGTCGATCTGATGGAGGCGCTGCGGCAGAGCGTCGGTCGGGAGACTGCGCCGGCGAAGGCGGCAAAGTCCGCCAAGAAGCCGCGAAAGGCGGCGGCGGGCCAGAAAGAGATGTTGATGCCGATCCAAGGCAAGAAGCCGGCGAAGGAGGCGGCGGCGAAGAAGCTAGCGACGGGCCAGCGGCGGAAGTCGGCTTAGGCGGCTGTGCCAGGGGTACCGATGGCACTTCAGGAAAACGCGAAATTTCTCGATCGACCACTGTGGTCCAACGCGCGATTGGGTGCTTCGACCGGATGCTGTGATGACTTTCACGATCGGCATCATCTCGGATACGCACGCCTTGCTTAGGCCGGGGGCTCTTCGCATGCTAACTCATGTCGACCATATCATTCACGGTGGCGACATCGGCGATCCCAAGATCATCACCGCGCTGCGGAGAATTGCCCCCGTCACGGCGATCAGAGGGAACGTGGACACAGGTGACTGGGCCACCGAATTTGCCGAAACCGAGTTCGTGCGGCTCGCCGGACGGTTGTTCTACGTTCTGCACGACCTCAACACCCTGCAGGTCGATCCTGTAGCTGAGGGCATCGATGTCATTGTTTCCGGTCACTCCCATATAGCGAAGATCGCTACCGTCAACGGCTTGCTCTACGTGAATCCCGGCAGTGCCGGGCGCCGACGCTTCAAGCTGCCGATCACGCTGGCGAGCCTCGAAGTCACGCCCGACGGACTGAAGCCGATCATCCACGATCTTGAAGTCGGATAGGCCGCGCCGTGCACGTCCAGCCAGGCGAAGCGTTCGGCGCCATGAGCCGGTGCTGCCCTGGGACTGGCGGAAGGCGAGGCGCGCGGGCGTGCAGCAGTAGGGGCGCTACGTCTCCGTGGAGCCGGTGCGGCGCCCACTGAGCGATGCGTGATGTGGGCCTCGCTGGTTTTCAAGTCTGTCCAGGCTCGGCAATGACCTACGGCCGAAGACCTATCTGGCAACGGACTTTCGGCGGGCCGCGAGGCCCTCCTCAAGCGCGCTCGCCAACGGCGTACCGCATTGCATCAGGATGTCGACGATCGCGGTAGGTTCCGCGCTGTCGAAGGGCCCAACCCACGTGAAGCTGTCGTTGCCGCCCCTCGAAAAATCGAAAATGCTGCCGCCAGCATCCCCGATCAAAATATTCGTGTTTACGTCGCCCGCGATGGCGTCATCAGTGCCCCATTTCTGATCGGTTAGATCACCGGGAGTAATCGGAATTCGCGTGACCATATGTGCCATATCAGCCGCTCCTCGGGATTTGCTGCTGGGTCTGAAACCAGAGGAAGCAAGCAGAGATTGATGTGGATCGGTTGGTCAACATCACTGGTTGATCCGGTGAGCGGCGGCTTTTGCGCTGTTGCGCCTGAGTGGCGCCGGTGATCATCGCGGATATTAGCCGGGGAACAGTGGATCGCCTCGGGGCTGCGACTGTCCGATCTGAAACACAGACCCCGCTTTGCCGGCGGGGTCTTCTGCTTCTCATAGTATCGGGGACGTATGATTAGGGGACGTGCTTTGCTCGGTGGTCCCGCACAATCCCGGCCGTCGTGACGCTTCCCGCGTCAGCTTTGCATGAAGCCTTCGCACTCGCTTTCCGCCCAGGCTAGCGTGTTCTCCAGCTTTTCGCCTTGCGCGAAGCGCAGCGCCATCTTGGTTAGGGTTGCCTGCCGTGTAGATTTGCTGTGCAATCTTTGGCGGTGCCGGTGAACCTGCGATCGAGAGCTTCTGATGGTTGTATGGATTGGGGTAATGATAGAGCGTACCCTTCGGCGGCCCTTGTTCAGCCCAGACCTTGAATGTCGTGAGATTCTCAAAGGCAGGCAGGTCAAAGCCGCCGTTCGCAACGACGAGTTTTTCGATCGACGCTGGCCGCGAGAGAGGCAGGAACAAGCCTTGCCGACATGGGCGGCAGCAACAGCCAGGATATTGCCGGATTTCCGATCGAGCGGTTCCGCGATGCGATCCAGCCCAACGACGAGCAGAGCGCCGCGCTCGACGATCTGGCCAATGCCTCCCAACGAGCGGCTGAGACTATTCGCAATTCATGCCCTCGGGACGTGGCACTGACCGCGCCGAGCCGCCTCGCTACCATGGAGCAGCGCGTGGCTGCGATGCGCAGCGCCGTCAGCATCGTGCAGCCTGCGCTCGACAAATTCTATGGTCTCCTGAGCGACGAGCAGAAAGCCAAGATCACAGCGCTGGCGGCGGATCAGCAGCCTGCGCGGCGCGAGGATCTTCCGAGTAACGGCAACTGCAAGGCGGAGGAGCCCGGCGCGACGGACTGGCCGAGCGAACTGATCGAGCGTAACGTGAATCCGACCGACGCACAGCGCCCGAGCCTCACGACGCTGGAGGATGGCACGGCCAAGGCAGTGGACATTCTGAAATCATCGTGTCCGCCGGAAGATGCGCGCCGCCCGCACGGCTTGCCGCGGTTGGCATACGGCTTGATGCCATGCTCCAGGCCATTGGGACGGTGCGTCCAGCGCTCGATACCTTCTACAACTCGCTGGCCGACGAGCAAAAGGCGGCGTTCGATGCCATCGGCCCAGAGCGAAACGGCGCCACAAATGCGTTAGCCGCCGACAGAGACGAGAGCCCACGGCCTCGTCATCGCCGCCACCGTCATGGCTACAATTACGGCGGCATCATCTTGCGCATGATGGGGCTGTGACACACGTTGACAGCTTTCGTCCTGAGGACCTGCGCGCCGTTCGTATATGGCTGCGCGAACTCCTACGCGATTGAAATTGCATATGATTTCTCCTGCCCGCTAACGGTTCGACGGCCGTCGGCGCCGACTTCGGCCTCACTCGCTGCCGTAGGGATTTCAGCGCGCCTCACGACAGCGTGCGCCTTTCGCACCGGGATCGTAGTATTATCGTTGCAAGCCGTCGAAGCTTTGAAACCGAGGATTTCGCGTAGCACTCGATCGCGGCGCTCGAAGAAATGCACTCCTGAATCAAGCTGATGATCGCATCTGCGATCTGACGGCGCGGCAAATGGAGGACATTATGGCGTGGCGCGACGACAAGGCCCGGTTAACCCTGATCCGCGATGCAGCGGGCGGCGTGCCAGCGGGCAAGAGCCCCCGGGCCTTTGCCGAGCCCTTGTTCGGCTACACCAATGAAGAGGATCTCGCCAATTGCGACGCTGCCTCGCTTGCCGTCCTTGCGGAACAAGCCTGGGAGCACGTGCAGCGGCGCACGGCCGGCAGCGCCGATATCCGCGTAGTCAACCCGACGTTGCCGAACGGGCGCGAGATTTCCGTGCTCGAGATTCTTAACGACAACATGCCTTTCCTGTTCGATTCCACCATGGCGGAGCTCACCGAGCAGGGCATCGAAGTTACCCTCGTCGCTCACCCGATCATCGCCGTGGAGCGCGATGATGAGGGTAAGCTGCTGCGCTTCTACGGTGAAGCGCTGCCGGAGGGAGCAAAGGGCGCGCGCGAAAGCCTGATTCATTTCCACATCACTCGCCTGGACACCGATGCCGATCGTCAGAAGCTGATCGACGGCCTCACCGCGACGTTGAACGATGTTCGCGCCTGCGTCGTCGACTGGGGCGCCATGCGCGACCGCGTCGAGGAAGCGATCAAGACGTTCTCTTCCAATCCGCCGCCGCTGCCGATCGACGAGGTCGCCGAAGCCAATCAGCTCCTGCAATGGCTCTGCGCGGACAATTTCACCTTCCTCGGCGTGCGCGAATATCGCTTCTCGCCCGACAGCGACGCGTCGGACGACATTACGACCGGCGAAGGCCTCGGCATCCTGCGCGATCCGGCCGTGAAGGTCCTGCGCCGCGGCACGGAAATGGTGGTTATGACGTCGGAAATCCGCGAGTTCATGCACGAGCCGACCCTGCTGCTCGTCATCAAGGCCAATGTCTCCAGCCGCGTCCATCGCCGTATCCGGATGGATTATGTGGGCATCAAGCTCTATTCGCCCGACGGCCGGCTCGAAGGCGAGTTGCGCGTCGTCGGCCTTTTCACCTCGGGCGCCTATACCCGCTCGGTACGGCAGATCCCTTATGTGCGCCACAAATTTTCGCGGGTACTGCAGCGCGCAGGCTTCGACCCGAACAGCCATTCCGGCAAGGCTCTGATGCATATTCTCGAAGATTATCCGCGTGACGACCTGTTCCAGATCGACGTCGAGACGCTCTACAACTTCGTCATTGAGATCCTGATCCTCTACGAGCGCCCGCGCGTCCGGACGCTGACGCGGGTCGACAAGTTCGATCGCTTTGTCTCCATCCTCACCTTCATTCCGCGCGACAAATACGACACCGACGTCCGCACGCGCGTCGGAGCCTTCCTGGCGCAGGCCTATAAGGGGACGCTATCGGCATCCTACGTGTCCTTCCCCGAAGGATCGCTTGCGCGCGTCCACTACATCGTCGGGCGCTATGAAGGCAAAACACCCGTCATCGAACGCGCCACACTCGAAGCCGGGATCAGCGCCATCGCGGCGACCTGGGCGGAAAAGCTGAAGGCCGCGTTCACCGCGTCGACCGACGGCATGCGGGCGCGCATGCTCACCAACCGTTATGCCCGGGCCTTTGCCGGTGGCTACACCGAAACTTTCAGCGCGGAGCAGGCAATCGTCGATATCGCCACCATTGAAAAGCTCACGCCAGCCCGTCCGGTAACGATTTCGGTTCACCGCTTCGAGGAGGACGATCCCAAGCGCCTCGGCTTGAAGGTCTATTCGGACGCCGCGCCGCTGTCGCTGTCATACCGAGTGCCGGTGATCGAGAACCACGGCCTGCGCGTGGTCAACGAACGCACCTATCAAGTCGTGCCCGGTAACAGGCTGGAGCCGGTCTGGCTGCACGACATGACGATCGAGACGAGTGACGGCCAGCCCATCGAGATCACCCCGGAATTCAGCCATCGGCTGGAAGCTTCGATCATGGCGGTGGTCACCGATCGCGCCGAATCCGACGGGTACAATGCCCTGATCCTGCGCACCGCCCTGGGCTGGCGGGAAGTTTCGACCATCCGGGCGCTGTCGCGCTACCTGCACCAGATCCGCGCTCCCTTTACCCAGGATTATATGTGGACGACTTTGCGCAAGAACACCGCGATCACGGCCGCTCTCGTCGCGCTATTCCAAGCCCGCCTCGATCCGCGCCTTGACTTGACTGATGCCGAGCGCTCGTCTCGCGAGACGGCCCTACTTGCCGAGATCGAGGAACAGCTCAAATTTGTCGCCTCGCTCGATGAGGACCGCATCCTGCGCCGCTTTACCAATCTGGTGCAGGCAACCGTTCGCACCAATCTGTGGCAGATCGGCGAGGATGGACATCCGCGTCCGGTGATCTCCTTCAAATTCGAGGCGCGCCGGATCGACGATCTACCCGCTCCACGACCTCTCTATGAGATCTTCGTCTATTCACCTCGTGTCGAAGGCATTCACCTACGCTTCGGCAAGGTTGCGCGGGGTGGCTTGCGCTGGTCCGACCGGCCGCAGGATTTCCGCACCGAGATCCTCGGCCTGGTGAAAGCGCAGCAGGTCAAGAACGCCGTGATCGTGCCGGTTGGCGCCAAGGGCGGCTTCGTGCCCAAGCGCCTGCCGCCGCCTTCCAATCGCGACGCCTGGCTCGCGGAGGGAACCGAATCCTATCGCACCTTCGTTCGCTCGCTGCTCGAACTCACCGACAATCTCGACGGCGACATCGTCGTGCCGCCCGCATCCACCATGCGCCACGACGGCGACGACCCCTACCTTGTCGTCGCCGCCGACAAGGGCACTGCCACCTTCTCAGACGTCGCCAACGCGATCTCTGTCGAGAAGAACCATTGGCTCGGCGATGCCTTCGCATCCGGCGGCAGCCAGGGCTACGACCACAAGAAGATGGGGATCACGGCGCGCGGCGCCTGGGAAGCGGTAAAGCGCCACTTCCGCGAGCTCGGCACCGACATTCAGACTATGCCGTTCATTGCGGTCGGCGTCGGCGACATGTCGGGCGACGTTTTCGGCAATGGCATGCTGCTCTCGCCGGCGACAAAGCTCGTGGCGGCTTTCGATCATCGCGACATCTTCATCGATCCCTGGCCCGATCCGGCCGTCAGCTTCGCCGAACGTAAGCGGCTGTTCGATCTGCCGCGATCGAGCTGGCAGGACTACAACAAGTCGCTGATCTCGCAGGGCGGCGGCGTGTTCTCGCGCCAGCTCAAGGCGATCCCGCTCGCTCCGGAAGTGCGCACCCTGCTCGATCTTGACAAGCCGCAAGCCACGCCTTTCGAGGTGATGACGGCGATCCTGAAGGCTCGCGCGGACCTCCTGTGGTTCGGCGGCATCGGCACCTATGTGCGCTCCTCCGGGGAAAGCGACGATCAGGTCGGGGACCGCGCCAACGATCCGATCCGCATCACGGGTGGCGACGTACGCGCCCGGGTGATCGGCGAAGGCGCCAATCTCGGCGTCACCCAGCGTGGCCGCATCGAAGCGGCGCACAAGGGCGTCAGGCTCAACACCGACGCCATCGACAATTCTGCCGGCGTGAACACGTCCGACGTCGAGGTCAATATCAAGATCGCGCTGGCGCGCCCCGAGCGCGAGCGACGCCTCAGTCCCACTGACCGCAACAGCCTGCTTGCCGCAATGACCGACGAGGTCGGCGCGCTGGTGCTGCGCAACAATTGTCTGCAGACGCTGGCGCTCTCGCTGGCCGAGCGCAAGGGTGTAGCCGATACCGGCTTCCTCACCCGCCTGATGCAGTCGCTCGAACAGCGCGGCTTGCTCAGCCGCGCGGTGGAGTTCTTGCCCGACGACGCAGCGCTCGCCGAGCGCACACGGCGCGGCCAGTTCCTGACGCGGCCCGAGCTTGCCGTGCTGCTCGCCTACGCCAAATTGACCCTTTACGATGACCTGCTCGTCACCGGCGTGCCCGATGATCCCTATCTCGCCCGCGAACTATCGCAGTATTTTCCGCGCGAGATTCGGGACAAATTCCCTACCGCGGTCGAATTCCACCGCCTGCGGAGGGAGATCATCGCGACCACTCTCGCCAACGCGGTGATCAACCGCGGGGGCCCGGCCTGTGTCGTGCGCCTGATCGACGAGACCGACGCCGATATCCCGACTATCGTCATGGCCTATGTGGCGGTCGATGAATGCTACGGACTGAAGTTGCTCAATGACGCGATCGATGCTCTCGACGCCTGCGTTGACGGGCAGGTGCAGTTGTCCCTCTACGCTTCTGTGCAAGACCTCTTGCTCTCCCGCATGGTGTGGTACGTGCGCAATGTCGATTTCAGGGACGGACTGGAGGCCGTTGTCGCGCGCTTCGGCCCGGCTATCCGCCAGATCGTCGCCGGGCTCGACACCGCCCTGCCGCCGGTCTTGCAAGCCGCGCGCGGCAAGCGGCGGCAGGAACTCGCCGACGCCGGCGTTCCGGCCGGCCTCGCCTGCGAGCTCGCCGATCTCGACGCTCTGGTCTCGGCACCCGATATCGTGACAGTTGCCGAGCGCACCGCGCGCCCCATTGGCGACGCCGCCGCGACCTTCTTCGACGCCGAGGCAAATTTCCGTCTCGACCGTATCATCGCCGCCGCGCGCAGCGTGCCGGCAAACGATTATTTTGAACGTATGGCGATCGATCGCGCCATTGAGCAGATCGCTGGCGCCGAAAGAATGCTGGCCGCGGATATGCTGGCACACGGCCAGTCCGGCCATCCGGCCGTCGAGACATGGCTCGCGGCTCACCCCGAAGCGACGCGTGTACGCCGCTCGGTCGAGGAAATTTCTGCCAGCGGCCTGACGCTCGCCAAGCTGACGGTGGCGGCGAACCTGCTGGGGGATCTGGTCAAGGGCTGATAAGCGTCCGCGCCTGCAAACGGAGGATCCAATGATCCACGCGACTTGCCACACCGCCGATAACGTCGTCTGTCTCGAGTTCGATGCCACACCCTGGTTCAGCGAGGCCGACGCTCCGAGCATCATCGATCTGGCCCGGCGGGAATGGACGAGCGCAGCGATTGCGGAGTCGCTTGAGCGCCGGCGAGGATATGAACGCTTGCATAGCCTCATGGAATATGCGGCGAAGCGACTTCAAGAGGAGTCCCTGGAGGACCCGACCTGGCAGACTTACGAGTGTGTCGTCGACGGGCCGGAAGCTCTGGCCTGGCTCGAGAAGAACCGGCCTGAAGTTGTGGCAAGGATGAAGCCTTGATCCACGACCTGTCACGCCGTCATGGCAAGAATCCTGAGCCAGAGCCGGCATCAGCGCGAGCACTTATCGGTTCCGATTGAAGCGGAACCGGACCGCCCTTTTCTCGCCGCCATCATCATTCACGGAGCTACCAGGGCGGGGCAAACGATGGGCAACGTTCCCGAAGGTTCCGTGTGATCGTCCGACATCTTCTGCAACGTGAGACTCTCGTGTCGCGCCGCGCGCTCCTGAGCGGGCTTGTGTCGGCAGGCAGCGCCCTCGCGCTTGGTGGATGCGCAGGCTTGGGCGCGACCGGTGCGCGCTTCGACGCGTCGTCCCTCTCCGTTGACCCCACATTGCTCATCGCCACCACGCGCAAGCCCGTGAACGGCGGTCGCACGAAACCCTGGTTCGGGCCGGAACGCGCGACCACAATGACGGTTGCGCGGGCGAAGCTGGTGGCGCCGGACGAGAGCCGTCTTTCTCTCGCCTCGGTCGGACTTGACGATTGGCGTCTTGATCGGGTCGAGCCGGTGCCGGGCGACGTTGGCGATCTCGTTGCACAGGCCGGCGGAGGAGACGTGTTGATCTATGTGCACGGCTTCAAGCAGACCTTCGAGACGGCGGCGCTCGATGCCGCCCATCTTTCAGATGGGATCAAGTTCCACGGCCGGACCATGGTGTTCTCCTGGCCCTCCAGGGCGGGACTGTTCGACTACGCCTATGACCGCGACAGCGCGATGTGGTCCCGCGACGATTTCGAACGCGTGCTCTCTTCCATCGTGTCGGCCTCAGGCGGCGGCCGCGTGCACATCGTTGCGCACAGCATGGGAACCATGCTGACGCTCGAAAGCCTGCGTCAGCTCCATGCGCGATACGGCGACACTGTTGCGAGCAAGATCGGCGCAATCGTGTTTGCCGCGCCTGATATCGACATGGACGTATTCTCGTCGGCGATCCACCGCATCGGCCCGCTTGCCGGCAAGATCACCGTGATCGCCGCGACAAACGATCGCGCACTGGCGCTGTCGGGACAAATCGCAGGTGGAATGACCAGAGTCGGCGCCGCCGAGAAGGCCGCAATCGCGCAACTTGGCGTGCGCGTGGTCGACGCTTCCCAGGAAGGCTGGGGCATCATCAACCACGATCTGTTTCTGTCGAATGCGGAAGTGCAGCGGGTGATCCGCCGCTTGATCGACGGTATGGCCGCGTAAGAGGGCGCGCCTGTCCGCAACGCACGATCAGCAACTCTGGACAACGTCTCCGTGGCAAATGGCTTGCGGTGTTCAATCCCATTTTGGCTCTGCGAGCACTCACGAGAACGTTTGGATATCGCTATCGCAAACCACCAGACGCTCGACGAAACTGGCCATATAGGTCTTCACCTCCTGGTGAGCCGTGCTGAGCTGATAGCGATCGTGCGCGGCTGAGTCAGCAAATGCGCCTATGACAGCATGGTCCAGCCCATCAGAGCGGCTTGCCAGGTTAGCTATTATAGCTTGGCCGGAGCCTGGTCGGCGTAAACGGTCACGCTGGAACCATTGGTGTCCGCTCAAAAGCGATTTGCCCAGCATGCTGGGGGGAACGAAACTGCGTGCGCGGCGGACCGCTTGCGAATTGGTCGGGGCGCCAGCCAAGGCACATTTTGTCATTCAACATCCGGATCCAGATTGGGGTTGTCCACACAGCCTGGCGTCGCCAGAGGGTACATTGGTTGACCAGCTATCTTTGACGTTGACACTAAAGAGAAACTGCCGAAATTGATCAGTCGGGGAGGAGTGCCGATAGTGATCAAATCCAGAGTTTGGCTCCGCGTACGGAATGGCATCACGATGCCAAGCGTGGCGTTACGTGAATGGATGGATTTCAGAAGATAGCGCGGGCCAACGGTCTCCAGAATGTGGGTGAAAGCCTGCACCCGGCCTCGACGATTCGTTCGTGCTAAGGAGTCACTGACGTATATTATATTGCGCTGCCGTACTAGGAGGCTGAAGCGTCAGCACGGACCAGTCGTTCGACCCCCACGTTCGATTAAGCCTCGGGCGTTGGCTTTGCTCCGCTAGAAGAAAGCCTCGTGTGCTCGCGAGTGCTGCTTGTCCAACAGATGATGGCATCGCTGTAGCGCGAGTGGTCGTGGGAGGGCCGCACTTCGCGTCGGCTCCGCAAAGAAGATCGAGATGCTGTTTGCGCACCTCAAGCGCATTCTCAAGCTCGACTGTTTATGGTTACGAGGCCCAAACGGCGCGCGTGATGAGTTCATCTTCGCAGCCACCGCCCAGAACTTTCGCAAGATGGCCAAGCTGATCCCGATGCAATCCCTGAAGCCCGCATAAAGGCCGAAGAGGCCGTTCGGCTGCTTCGAAGCTGGTGCCACAACGTGAATTACTGCCGCCTTTTTCAGCTGAATCGACCAGAAGGCGACATTCCCAAAATGACCGCTTTGGCGCAAAGCTGACGCCGCCCCCCAATCCAAACCTGCCCCTCAAAATTCGCTGATCGCCATGCGGATCCGTGCGTTGGCCGGGATGAACAGCTCCTATTATCATTGGTTGTTGGGCTACGCGGGACGGGAGGGTACTCTTCCCGTCAGAGAGCTTCATTCGGGAGGAACAATGACAACACGCCGGGATTTCATCAAAACCGCGGTTGCGGCTGGAATAGGAGGGGCCGCCCTCGCGCAGGCTGACGTCGCGCAGGCAGCCGCACCAAGCTCAATTCCAAAACAGATGCCGCGTGGCTTCACGCTATTGTCCATTCTTCAAGCGGGTGGAAGTGAGACGCTTGGCGTGAAATTGCCGAATGGCATTCTTGACGTGGTGTCGGCGGTGAAAGCCTTGGGGGTAGACGCACCGATAACGCTCGAAGAGTTGCTTTCGACTGGGAAGGCCGGTGCGCTCCAACAATTGGTCAGCGCAGCAAAGGACAAATCGGAGTTCCTCAAGGACGAGGCCGCGATTAAGTTCGGACGGCTCTTCACCAATCCCGGAAAGATCGTTTGCGTCGGCCTGAACTACAAAGCGCACGCAGAAGAGGCGGGAGAGAAGCTGCCCAAGGAGCCGATCCTTTTCAATAAATACAACAATACGCTTGCCGCGCACAATTGCACAATCAAGCTCCCGCCACGCGAAGTGTCGTACAAATTTGACTACGAGACCGAACTGCTGATCGTTATCGGCAAGACTGCGCGAAATGTCTCCGAAGCCGATGCTCTCGACTACGTAGCAGGCTACGCTATAGGGCACGACTTTTCGGCGCGTGACCTCCAGTTGGAAAAGGGTGGTCAGTGGATGGTCGGCAAGACCTTGGATGGTTTCGCGCCTATCGGGCCTTACTTCGTTTCGGCTGATCTGGTTGACCCGAATAACCTCACGATCGAGACGTTCGTAAATGATGAAACCGAGCCACGGCAGTCGTCTAACACTTCGAAGTTCATCTTCAATCCGCAGAAGGTCATCTCTTATACTTCAAGACTGTTCGCGCTTGAGCCCGGCGATGTCATTTTCACAGGCACTCCGTCCGGAGTCATCATCGGAATGCCGAAAGAAAAGCAGGTATGGCTCAAGGCTGGCGACAGGATCACTAGCCGGATCGAAAAACTTGGCACCCTAAAGTTCGATCTCGCGTAACGACCCATCCCGAGCGCGGCTGGGTGAAGCAAATCCGGCCGCGCATCGGTCCAGATCAGCGGGCCACGCTCTCGTTGGTTACGATCCCCGTAACCGCTGCAGTTCTGAGCCTGAGCTTAACGCGCGCTGAAGGTGAGGCCGGCGCGCTCCGTCAGACGCTTGCGCAACGCCGGCCCCATCAGCGCGCCCGGCGTCCAGATGCCGCCCTCGCCCTGCACGTCGCGCACGAGGCACAGAGCGCTCTCGGCGATCATCTTGCTGGTCGAGCCGTAGCCCGGATCGCGGTCGCCTGTGACCACCGCCTCGACCCGTCCGCCATCCGGCAACTCGCCCAGGAACAGGATGTCGTAGAAGCCCTTCT
>JAEWFG010000027.1 GCA_023388935.1 Pseudomonadota bacterium
TAACCGCGTAGGCGTCGTGGCCAACCTTGCCGTCCGGCGTCAGATAGTAGGGGCGGATCAGGTAGCGCGGGTCGATGTCGGACTTATCGACGAACTCATCGATCTCGATGGTACGCGTCGACTCCAAGGCCAGCTCCTCGAGCTCCTCCTTGGTGACCTCGATGTACTGACCCTTGTCGAGCTCGTAGCCCTTGACGATGTCCTCGTTCGGCACCTCGTCACGGTATCGGCGTCGACCTTCACGTACTTGATCCGATGACCGATCGTTCAATTGAGCTGATTGAACGTGATCTTCTCGCTCTCCGATGTCGCCGGGTAGAGAGCCACCGGACAGGTGACGAGCGACAGACGCAAGAAGCCTTTCCAGTTGGCTCTTGGGGCCATGGTACGCAGAACTCCAGTGCGGGCGACGCGGATTCAAGACGAACGGCAGGGCCTGGTTCCGACAGCCTACACGACGATCGAGGTCCTGGCAGGCGCGGCCTCCACCCGGGGCAGACGACCCTCAACTGAGCCGTGCTGTCGCGGTTCTGTCCGGGACCTGATCCGAGCGTCATCCTCATTCGCCAAGCAGAGCTGCGCACGGCAATTGGAAGCGCGTCTCGGTATGCCGGTGCAGCTTTTTTTCAGATTGCCCTTCGAGCGTGACGTCAGGACGATCCGGCCTCGTGATGCAGCTCGCCACCCCGCATCAAGCGGCGGGCGATGTCGGCTGTCTGCAGTGACGCGCGTTCGGTCGGGAAATGGGCCGCCAGATAGCGGGCAACGGCGATGAGGATGTGCCGGCCCTCGGCCGTGTCGCCCCACGCGCCGAATTGCCGGATTCCCGCCTCCAGCATCTGATACGCATGGAAACCTGCATCTTCGCGCAGCACCGCGTGCGCAAGCGTGGCGATCAGCACCTGCGGCGAATGGCCGAGCGTGAGATGTCGTGCCACCAGGCTCGCGGCGAGATCGACCTGTCGCTGCCGGTCGAAGGCGTCGAGCAAGGCGGCGCCGATGGTCTCCGGATCCGCGGGCAGATCATCGAGCTGCTCGCCGCCATCGCCCGGGATGCGCGCCGGCGGCACATTGAGATAGCGAGCAAGGTAGAGCGCCATCGCTCCGTGCAATACGCCGCGGACGGCGGTGACGTGGATGTCGATGTTGGCCGTCCCAATGCGCGTCAGCATCTGGTGGACTGCGTTGGCGTAGGTGAAGACGTGATGCGCCGTTTCCCAGTCGGCGTGCTCGTTGGCATTGCCGAAGCGCGCCACCCTGAGCGCTGCCGCGTATGCGAGGGATTGGCCAAGGTCGGCAGGCGCGGCACCGGCGCGGATCGCCTCCTTGAGCGCGTCAAAGATCCTGGCCGGATCGTCACCGAGCAGCTCTTGAGCAAGTGCGGCATGGGCCGACCAGTCCCGCGAGCCGCGTCCGGCCGCGAACAGGTCCGCGAGTGCGCTGGTTGATTGCTCACACAACGCAACAAGGTCAACGGGCTGGCGCCAGGCCGTCGATTCCTCGGCGCCACGGGCCGCTACCATCTGACCGACGACAGTCGGCAGCAGAGCCGCTGCGTTTTGCCAGCCGACCAGATCGAGGCACTCGAACGCCTTGTTGATGAAGTCGAGCGAGTGCCCCGTGTCGGCGAACACCCGCTCGGTCTCGGCGGCGAACAGGGCTTCAGCGAGTTCAGCCGGCGAGAAACCGGCCGCGATCGCCGTGAGCAGGGTGCGCTCGGTCGCCTCGCGATGGCGCACGTTTGTCCAACGCCGCAGCCAGCGCTTGAGCGTCACCGGATCCGGCCGGCTTTCAAGCGGCGCGCGTTCCCGCCGAGGCGCCTCGCCGTCGCAGTCGGCCGCCACGCGTCGTGCGCCGTGGAATAGAGCGAGATAGGCTTCCTCCTCCGGCAGCACAGGCAGGATATTGGCGAGTGCCGTAAGGATCGTAAGACCCACACCCCAGCCGTCGCGATTTTGCGCTCCGAACAGCGCCACTTCTCGTACGATTTCGGCCTGCGGTACGCCGGCCGCGAGCTGACCATGAATGGCTTTGGCAATGACGAGGCCAAGGTCGTGGGCGAGGCCATTCGCAAGCCGCTGATGCCAGTGCGCGGTGAGATCGGCAGGAGTGAACGTAGTCTTCACCCAGACCTCACCATTGTGCACCTCAACCGGGCAGATCGGCAGGTCGTCCGCCCAGAGGTCGAAGGTGCAGCCGCTTTCGAGATCGAAGCGAGCGTGGTGCCAGTGACAGGTCAAGATGCCGTCCTCGACGCTGCCGCGCTCGAGCGGGAAGCCCATGTGCGGGCACCGATTGTCGAGGGCGAAGACGCGCCCGCGGTCGTAGATGACGAGGATCGGGCGGTGGGCACCGCGTACAACGAGCCGTCCCTTAAGCCTCAGTTCCTCAAGGCTGCCGGCCAGCACAAATTCGTCGCTCGGCGCGTCCATGAGCTTACCTCCCATTGTCGCTTTGGGGGCGCTGCAGGTACTCCATCACATAGCCATTCTGACGCGCAAAGGCGAGAGCGCAGGCGAGTCGCTCATACCACCGTCATCTCGCGCCTGAGATCGGAAGCGAAGATGGCCTTCGGGATCAGGGCGTGAACGCCGCGCACGATGTCCACCACCTGCGTCACGCGGAAGCTTGCGGCGATGCTGCACAGGGCGTAGGCGTCGAGCTCGCTGATCTTTGCTCGCGTCGCCAGAAACTTGATCGCATTGCGCGCCGCAAGCGTCATCGCCGCGTTCAGGTCCTTGTCGAGTCCCATGACGATCCAATGTGTGTCTGTTTCCGCCACCGGCCAGGCCAGGTTCTTCTGCTTGTGGAGGATGATCTGGATGCGCAGCTCTTTCAGCCGCGTCTCCAGCGCGGTGAGGGAAATCTCGCCGTCCCCCTGCACCGCGTGGCTGTCGCCCGTGTAGATGAGGGCGCCCGGCTTCCACACCGGGATGTAGAGCGTCGAGCCTTCGGATAGCTCGCTGAGATCGAGATTGCCGGCGTGCGGGCCCGGAGGCACCGAGCTGGTCACGCCGGGGCTCAAGGGCGGGAAGTAGCCGTCGGGCGGCGCAACGCCCAAGGTGCCCTGGAACGGCTTCAATGGAATGCTGATGTTGGGCATGAACTTGCCCGTCATGGCGCGCAGGTCGAGATCGAGGTACTTGATCTGTCCCTGCGCAAAGTCCTGCGGCAGCAGGCCCGTGCCGAGCGATCCCGGGTTGTTGAACACCGCGCCCCATTCGTAGGGACGGATCGACTGGTACCGGATTTCCAGCACGTCGCCCGGCTCGGCGCCGGCCACAGCGATCGGTCCGATGATCGAATGTGGCCCCCGGCCGGGATTGCTCACGCGCAGCTGCGCCAGGGTATCAACCGGCACTCCTGGCTGCATTTCATTCAAGAAGTGCGACCAAGTATCGGGGAAGCTGATGGTGTCGCCCGACTCGATGGTCAGAATAGGCGGCAGGGTGGCGTCGAATACGCCGAGCCGAACCGTTTCCCTGGTCGAGGGAACCACGTGCGCGCGACCGTCAGGCTGCGAACGTCGCATAGGGCCGGCGCCGGATTCCTGCGCCTGCGCAAGGCTGGTGAACCAGGGCTCGACAGCAGCCAGCACACCCAAAAAGCTGCTCGCTTGCAGGAACTTCCGGCGCCAGCGGCCACGGGCCGACAAGTAGCCATCAAAGGTCGCCTGATCGACGTGGTCCATATGGAGGAGGCGATCGGAGGCGCGACTGTCAAAGGCAGCGTCCTTGATATCCTCGCGGATGATACCCGTTCCCTTCTCGTCGCCGCAGCCGAAGAGGTTGGCGCAGGCGTGATGGTGATCGTGAACGTGTTGGTGTGCGTGCTCGAGCTCTGACATATGACCCTCGCAAGTGAGCCCCCTCGCGACATCGATCGATTCGTGCTCGCGGTGACGAAGTTATCGTCTTCGTCTCCCTGACCGACCCTCCGAGCAGAGTCGAACGATTCTCGGAAATTCTGGAATCGAACGGTCCTGGTGATGCCGCGGGCCGCGCCGTCGGCTTATTGCTTCTCCGCCGGCGCCACCGGAAGCACGGCTGCCACACCTTCCGGATTGATGTTGAAGGCCAAGAAGACCAACGGCTCGTTGCCCGGATTTCCCCATTGGTGGACGAGGGTGTGCGGCTCATAGCTCAAGGAACCCGATCCCCTGGTTTCAGTCCTACCGTCGACCGTGTTCGCCCCGGTGCCTGAAATGATGAAATACAGTGCCGCGCCTGACCGATGATGTGGCGGGTTAGAGGGCATCTGTGCCGGAAATGTTACGCGGGTGAGATTGAGATCATAGCTGCCCGGCTTCAGGTCAGGGATGGGCTGCACCGTACGATACAGTTCCTTTACGGCGGCAGGTGGCGTCTCGGCAGGTCGACCCAAGTCGGCTGCGGAGACAAGAAAGAAGTGGAGGAAAGTCGACGACGCCCCGGTGCCTGCTGTGAGTGCTGCTGTCTTTCCGTTGGCGATAAATCGCCCCTCTCCGGTGTTGAGCATTTTGGTCTCGCCATCGAGCAACACCTCAGTCGATCCCGACATCTGGTAAAGGATGCCGTCGGCCTCTGACACGCTGCCCTTCTCGCCTGGCTGCAGGATGACACTGACGGCTTTGAAATGGAGCTGCGCGTCCACCACAATCGGCAGTGTGGTTGCAGCGATAACGGTCCGGGTGACTGCCGGTGGGGCGGGCGTCGTTTGTGCTGCTCCTCGGGAGCGGGCAGTGCCATTGCGCCGAGCAGCAGGAGTGCTCTCGTCATGGACAGCATGACGGCCTCCCAGTTCACGGGATCATCGAGCCAGCATACGCTCTTCCGGCGCCTCTTGGAATGGCCGGCGGCCTTGAGCTTCTGTTGGCCGGATCAATGGCTTGGGATCGCTAAACGTCGCCCTCCCGCCGTATCAGCTCAGCCCTCGATACCAGACAAACCGTACGCGATGAACTTGGCTGCTGCATTCGCCTCGATTTAACCACACCCCGACCATGTCCGGTCAGAGGCGTCGCGCTCTCCAAGCCACGCTTTCGCTGGTTACGATTCGAGTAATGCGGCACGCGGCTGCAGTTCTGAGCCTGAGCTCAAAGTGTGCTGAAGGTGAGGCCAGCGCGCTCCGTCAGACGCTTGCGCAACGCCGGCCCCATCAGCGCGCCCGGCGTCCAGATGCCGCCCTCGCCCTGCACGTCGCGCACGAGGCAGAGAGCGCTCTCGGCGATCATCTTGCTGGTCGAGCCGTAGCCCGGATCGCGGTCGCCTGTGACCACCGCCTCGACCCGTCCGCCATCCGGCAACTCGCCCAGGAACAGGATGTCGTAGAAGCCCTTCT
>JAEWFG010000030.1 GCA_023388935.1 Pseudomonadota bacterium
CGCGAGCGCTGCCATCAAGACTCGCCGATCAAAGGGGTCCCCTTTGGACGCCGATCGGGGGTCCCAGTCCAGCGCCGATTGACAGCTTGTCCCGCGACCAGACTAGCGCGACGCGGTTGCAGAGCGACGGCGTGCTCGACCACATCTAAGTTGGTGTTGTATGCGTTTCGTTGCTGTCCGGTTCGAATCCTGAAATGTGATTCGAACGAAATGAATGCCAACGATTATCATTTCTAAAGATCAGATACTTAGCCGGTGAATCTGACTGAATGTATGTTATGGCATTCAATTATTGCTTAACTCACTGAAATCACTAACAAATGTACGTCGAGTCGGGGCAGCTGGATTCGAACCAACGACCTGCAGTACCCAAAACTGCCGCGCTACCAGGCTGCGCTATACCCCGAATGTCCGGCGAGCCCCGTCGATACACGCTTCCCAAGGCGCCAGCAAGCTTCACAAGCCGCCAGCAAGCTTCAGAAGGCGCCACGCTTCCGCCGGGCGCCCCTATTTGCTGCTGAACAGCGGGTGGGCGACGCGATCGCCGGGGCGGATGCCATATTTCTGCGCCGTTCCCGCCACCACTTCCAGGACGGCCCGCGCGGGCCCCTGGGACGAGATGATCTTGGTCGACAGCGGCTCGGTATTTTCGGCAATGCGCAGGATACGGCCGTCGGCGCGGATGAAGATCATGTCGAGCGAGACGTAGGTGTTCTTCATCCACATCGACACTTCCTGCGCGGGATTGAAGTCGAACAGCATGCCTTTGCCGTCTGCCAGTTCCTTGCGGTACATCAGCCCGGTCTGCTTTTCCTCTTCGGTCGTCGCCATTTCCACCGAGAATACTTGCACACCATTTTTGGTGGCGATCTCGAGCGGCTGGAAGCTGGCGGCGCCGGCGCGTGCGCTCGCGACTGCAAGCCCGGCGATGACGAGCACGGCAGCAAGCCAGCCCCCCGCAACGGACCAGACGGTCTCTCGATCAGGATTCTTGGCAAGGCGCATGGCAAGACGCATTGGAATGGCACTCAGGACGTGGGACCGGCACGGTCCTTACGCGGCGCTCGCCGGAAAAGCCAGAGGCGCGCGACACTGGCCGCGCGCCTCTGCTCACGATTGCGGGAATTGGCGAGCGCGCGGCCGCTCATCCATGATCCGGAAGGCGTGAAACGGCCTCCCGATCTCATCGCGATCTAGTGCGACTGCAATCCCGGCGATCCCGTCTCGGGATGGATCTCCGCCGCCATCATGCCCTTGGAGCCGGGCCCGAAGCGGACCAGAACGTATTGGCCGGGCCGCAATTCGGTCATGCCGAAACGGCGCAGCGTCTCCATGTGCACGAAGATGTCGGGCGTGCCCTCGCCGCAGGTCAGGAAGCCGAAGCCGCGCAGCCGGTTGAACCATTTGACCTGGGCACGTTCCAGCCCGCTGGTCGCGGTGACCGTGACGTGGGTGCGCGGCGGCAGCATCTGCGCCGGGTGGATCGCTGTCGACTCGTCCATCGAGACCACGCGGAACGCCTGGTAGCCCTTGACGCGCTGGATGCACTCGACGACGACGCGGGCCCCCTCATAGGCCGTCTGGAACCCGTCGCGCCTCAGCACGGTCACGTGCAGCAGCACGTCCGGCCAGCCATTGTCGGGAACGATGAAGCCGTAGCCCTTGGACGCGTCGAACCATTTGATGACGCCATGGACCTCGACCAGGTTGGCACTGACCTCGCCAAGCCCGGTGAAGGGATTGAGCGCACCTTCCCCGTGTTCGCCGGGCGTCATCCGCCCCGGCGATACGCCCTGCCCGGGAACTCCGAGCTTCTTGGATTCAAATCCGTCCGACGACCCCATAACCCCGGACCCCACATTCCATGCAACCCGCCACAATGGCGGCTCGAATCACGCGTCTTTAGAGAAGCCTCTTAAGGGAATTTTCTCAACTCGACGCGACACGAATCTTACGACTCAAAAGATAACACTCCCGGTTGCGGCGCATAGACAAAAAAGAGCGTCGCGGGAACCTATGAACAGGTTGCACAGCCGCGAATCAAAACGCTTGCTCAATTGCCGACGAAAGGCCCGAGCGTTTCGCCGATGTCGTGGCGGATGACGAGGTCGGCGATGTCGTCCTGTTCGGTCGGCTCGCGATTGACGATCACCAGACGCGCACCGCAGTTCTTCGCCATCATCGGAAAGCCCGCCGCAGGCCAGACCACGAGCGAGGAACCGATCGCGATGAAGAGGTCGCAATGCTGCGACAGTTCGGTTGCGCGCTGCATTTCATCCTCGGGCATCATCTGACCGAAGGAGATCGTGGCGGTCTTCACCGGCTCGTCGCACACCGTGCAGTTGGGTGCGGCGTCCTCTTCGTCGAAGCGGCGTTTCACCCAGTCGAGCTGATAGGCCTTCCCGCATCCGATGCAGCGCGCATAAGTGGTGTTGCCGTGCAGTTCGATCACGTGCTCGGCGGCGAAGCCCGATGCCTGGTGCAGATTGTCGATGTTCTGGGTGATGACGGCAGGAATCTTGCCGGCGCGGTAGAGCGAAGCGAGCGCGCGATGGCCGCGGCCGGGCTTTGCCGCCGCGAAGGTGCCCTCCATCGCGAATCGGCGGCGCCAGGATTCGTCGCGCGCCTCCTGGCTGGCGACGAATTCGTCGAACGGGATCGGACGGTTGCGGGTCCAAATTCCACCCGGCGAGCGGAAGTCGGGGATGCCGCATTCGGTCGAGATGCCGGCGCCGGTGAACGGCACGATGGTCTTCGCCTCGGCGATCATGTCGCCGAGCCGTTCAACGCCGCTGCGAAGATCTGATGCAATCATGGGCAAGCCATCCGTCATTCCCTGCATCGCTCTATAGCATGCCCGCGCCGGTGGATGAGTGCGTCAACAAGCTTGTCGCTTGCGCGCTTTCACGAGCGTTCTTTGCAGACCTTCGCTTATCACAATCCTGCAATGCCGCCTCCCCATTGACGCCCCAATCAGAAGCGCCAATGCATGTGTTGATGCGACTCAGGTGCGATGCGGCGGCAGCGCTCGAGTTCAGTCGTGCACAGTTGATTCAAGCGTGTAGAGGGGATGGACATGACCGAAGATGAAGAGCGCAAGGCCCGCGAACGCGATGAGATCGCCGCCCGTGTCGCCGCCTTCCGTGCCACGCAGGAGAAGTTCAAGCGCGAACGTGAAGAGTATTTCGTCTCGACGCTCGAGAATGCCCGCAAGGTCGACCGGCCCTCGCTGTGGCCGTAGGACAGAGGTCATCGCGCAAGATGCGCGAGAGGATACGCGAATGAAAAAAGCCCGGAGCATCGCTCCGGGCTTTTCGCTTGTTCAGCAATTACCAGTGGTGACGGTAGTAGTGGTGCCGGTAGACCGGGCCGCCGCCGTAGTAAGCGTACGGGCCAGGCCCGTAATAGTAGCCGGGGCCGCCATAGTAGCCGTAGCCCGGACCATAATAGCCGTAGGGATGGGACGCGGCGATCGCGCCCGCCGTGATCGCGCCGGCGGCGAGGCCGAACGCAAGCCCCGGACCGATACCGCGCGCCTCTGCCGGCGCAGGTGCCGCGATGGCGGTCACGCCGACGGCTGCAACGGCGGCCAGAACTGCAAGTGTCTTCTTCATGTCTCTCCTCCTTCGCAACTGGGGAGGCAACGCCTCTCCCCTGCGATGGTTGCGCATGGTTGCGGAACCTGAGCCGCAGAAAAATATCGGCATGCGGGAACGAACGCGCGTTCTGCGGATTTGGCTTTCAGTGCGAGAGCCTCCGCCATCCGACTGAGGCGACAGCATGAAGACCCCGTCGGCATCATCCGTTGTGCCGGCGGGGTTTTCAGTTTCGCGGAAGCAAATGGCAGCAGCAGATCATTGCTGCCAGCGGGCGGATGCAAGGGAGGACAGATTGCCGATATCCGCTTTGTTGACTCGTATCCGCAGGCTCGTTCCCAGGTCCGGCGATCGGCATTACGACGAGATCGTCCGCAACTTCGGCGTCGGCGCGCTGCGTCCGCCTCCGACGCCGATGAGCGACGGCGAGCTCGCGCGGGCCATCGCCGAATTCCTCAAGCAGTCGCCGTCGAGCGAATCCGTTGCGACCCTTGGGCGGCGGCTCGACCCCTCCTCTTCGCTCTGACGTCGCGCGCTCGAGCAGGAACTGGTTTTCTCTCGCGACGCGTTTGCGCGGAGATCATGCGTCTCAGTTCGTATGCAGCACCTGGCCTGCCGTGCGCACCAGCCTATCGGCTTTGAGCGCGACGCGCGTGTCCGTAAGCTGCGGCCGCAGCGAGAAGCTGATCACCACGAAAGCCAGACAGAACAGCGCGCCGACGACGGCGACGCGCCGGTAGGTGTGCCGGTCGCCTTGATAAAAGGACGGTTCTAAAAATGGTGTCATGACGCTTGGCAAAACAGTTTCTTGGTTGTCTTTGCCAGACACCTATCCCAATGCGCGACGAGCGCAACGCGATTGGGCTTTTAACCTAACCGAATTGGGTTATCGGCATCAGTGCAAGCTTTCGTTTACGAGATTGCGCGCGCCTCAGATCTCGACGAGCCGCTTCTGCGTCGCGCGAAAGATAGCGCCGGACACGAGAGCCTCGAGCAGCGATGAGACGGTTCTGGCAATCCGCCGACCGGCTTTGTTCCAGCTTCG
The DNA here is from genome assembly GCA_023388935.1 of Pseudomonadota bacterium. Classification (GTDB taxonomy): domain Bacteria; phylum Pseudomonadota; class Alphaproteobacteria; order Rhizobiales; family Xanthobacteraceae; genus Bradyrhizobium. Next base: position 4,642 of record JAEWFG010000030.1, read on the forward strand.
GCACCATTTCGTTCTCGAAGAACGAATCGGAATCGAAGAAATCGGCTGGGACCGACTCTTAACAAGTGGTGTGGATCGCGCGAGCGAACGCGCGATCACATCGTGACATGCGCGGCCACATCGACATCGATAGACGCAGCATGTTCTGCATCCGACTCCATTTCGTTCTCGGAGAACGAATCGGAGTCGGAAAAATCAGCGCGGAGCGTTTCCTAACGATCGATGAAGGCGCGCGCCGTCACGTCTTCGGCCGCAGGAATTTTCGTCGGCAGGAATCTTCGTCGGCAAGAATTTCGAGACGACCGCGAACACAATGACGATCTCGCGGCAAGGTTCGCATCGAAAGCTGTTGGTCGAATTCGCCGTCATCGGCTTGGCGCATCGCGGGCAAATCATGCTGCGCGAACGCTGATTGCGCGCGTTTGTTCCTGAGGGGATCAGCACGAACGAGCGAGATCACAACGATACTCACGCGCCTCTCTCGAAGAGGCCTGTCAAGCGCGAGCTATCAGAATGAGATCGCGCTTGCCGATTGCCGCATGTCTCCGACGCCCCTCACGCGGCTCGCTTGGCGCTGCCCTTCTCCGAAAAGCATTCGAGGATCTGGATGCGGAGTTCTTCTGCGGCCGGGCCCTCGACCTTCCTGAGCTGGTTCCAGAGCCTGATCACTTCACGTTGTTTTTCGATGGTCATGGGTCACCTCCAAAGTCACCTTCAAGGCGGCCCACTAGAACAAAATGAGAACAAAAAGTCCAGCCCCGCGCGCGATATTTCCCGGGTGCCCATCGCGTTGAACCTTCATCAGCGCGGCAAAGACCGATGAGTGCTGCTGGGGATTTCAGCGCGCGGTCGCATGGCAGCGCTGCCTGACGAACATACCCCGTCACCGCAACGCGGTTGATTTTTGGATTTTCAACCTTAAGTTAAAGGCGAGGCTGACGGCCAGGCGCTGAAATCCCATCGCCGTCAGATGGAAAGCCCCGTGCAAAAGCGCGGGGTTTTTCTTTTGCAGCGATGGTTGCCTGGCACGTCCCAAATTTCATGATCGCCGCGACCGCTTCCTGACGTGCCGCCCTCGCCCGGCAGGCGCCAACGGATGGAACGCGCCCTACCCCACCTCGTTAGCTTGTCTGGAGAGAGGACCGTGGCCAGGAAATACTATGCCGTCGAGGTGGTTCGCCAGGTTGAAGAGACCGTGGAGATCATGGTCGAGGCACCGGACGAGACCGCCGCGCATCACGCCGCGCTCGAACACTTGCAGGCTCACAGCGCCGAATACCAGTGGCTCAATCCCAAGCAGGATTTGATTGTCTGGCGCAAACGTCAGATCGATCCGCCTGCGATCGTCGACGTGTCCGTCTAGAGCACGATGAGCTTTGGTTGAATCGACGCGAACCGCGAACTCGGATCACCTCTCCCGCAGGGAGAGGTCGGAGCGCATCGTGAGATGCGATCCGGGTGAGGGCTTACGGTCTCACCGAACGCTGCGGCCCCTCACCCCGATTGCTGCGCAATCCGACCTCTCCCCGCTGGGGAGAGGTGACGCCCGAACAGCCAACTGAACCTAATTTCATCGCGCTTTAGAAGTTCGCTGCGACAGTCGTTGCGGTGCACGGCTGAGGAGATCGCCGCAACGACTTCGCCAGCCTCTTAAACCGCGTCCTTGGCAACCTTCAGCGGCGACGCCTTGACCGACTTGCTCGCCGGCTTCGCCGCAAACTGCATCGGCTCCTTCGTGAAGGGATGGACGCCCATCCGGGCTTCGGTTGCAGGCTTGTTGACGACCGACATCTTCACAAAGCCGGGAATGACGAACTCGCCGGATTCGTTGAGTTCCTTGTATCCGACGGTCGCCATGTACTCGATGACCGACTTCACGTCGTTCTTCGAAAGCTGCGTGCCCTCTGCAATCGCATCGATCAATTGAGTCTTCGTCATCTTCGCCATGTCCGAATTTTCCTTCTATGCGCGCGAGCAAACTCTGTTGGGGACGCGGTCGAACCGCGCAACGCGCTTCTGATTCATGCCAAAAGTCATGAGGTCACCGGGCTTAGAACCTATCGAGGCCCAAAACACAAGCCGCGGTTCTGCGGAGTTCCGTACTTCCTCTAAAAGACCCACAACATGCGCGGAGCGCCCAGTCATTGCCGCGCTGGGTGGCGTGGCGGGAATGACCGGCAGGGCTATCGAATATGAAGAAAAGCGTGGCGGGAAGCTCGCCTGCGGCCATCCTTCGAGACGCCCGCCTACGGCGGGCCCTCAGGATGAGGTCGCGTTGCGAGGCGAAATCCCAAACCCTCATGGTGAGGAGCCCGCCGAAGCGGGCGTCTCGAACCATGCAGGCCGAGAACGTTCGGCAGCCTCTCAACTGTCATATGCGATAGCCCAGCTGCAGCATGGGGTTGTACGCCCGGGCGGCGTCGATTGAATGCGCTGTCACCGCAATTTCGTAGTTTCAACGAGCGCACTCAAGCTGGCGGCTTTGGCTGATGGGTAAACGGCTTTCGTTCGAGCCGAAGTTTGAGACCAAACTCTTTGTTCAAAGCATCCTGAAGCCGGCTGAGAATAGCCCAGGCTTCCGTGCTATCCGCCAAAGTTCTTTGAACCATTCCGTCGACGATCGTGTCGAGCGCAGCCATTTTAGGTGCCAGACGTTTCAACTCCTCCTGTGTAAACGTGGTCGATCCAAGCATGCCCTTCATATCTGCTGAAAGCGTCGATGTCAGAGCGTTACGGTCCGTTCTATAAAGCTGGAAAACATCAAGCAATGTGTTGTGCACGTCGTCGAAGGGCCCGAGGTCATTGAAAAGGTTGAAATCCAACTTCATTATCTCGGTAAGCTCTTTTGGTTCGAAATGAACCTTCGCTGGAAAGTTTGCCAGCGGAATGACCATCGTCCAGGGCGACCCCTTGATGTTATCCCTTTCAGCCCGTGCAAACGCGCCTTCGAGCGACTGCTTCAACTGTTCGAGCGTTGAGGCAATCCGTATCATTTTGGTGAACACGTTAAGACCGAGCGTTCGGCGCTCTTCCCGCTTATCCAACTCTTTCTGTCGTCGTGCCTCCGCAAAGGAATTTCGCTGCAGAAGGTAGGAGACTAGCGCGCTGATTGCTGCGCCGAACAGCACTCCCGCGCCGGCTCTCCAGTCTATCGACATCACCAGTTGTAAAAGGTACTCCAGCATCCAACCGCCCTAACATAGATGTCCCGGAATTACAGTGACTGTGCATCAAATTCATTCGCTGCCGGCCCTGCGGCTTGAGTCCACGCCTGGCGGACAGCCTCAATTGAGTGCAGTGTCACCGCAATCTGTCACCGTAATCCCCAGAACCTCCGCTCGGAGACACCTCATCGAGAAACCTGTAATTTAGCACGCATTGTTTACACTTCAGTAACCCAACGCCTCCAAGCTTCCGTCCGTATCGTTGCGTTGGAGTACCCCACAGTGCTGGATTTTGACGAGCTGCGTGAACTCGCGGCTGACGTTCGTGTTTTTGTTGACGTCGCCGAAGACAAAGCTGAAGCGCTTAGAACCGTCATCCGCGCTTATGACGTGGTGTTGGCGATCTTCCCCTCTGAAGAGGGAATGGGCCTCCACGTCATCAAGGGCGGCCAGATCCTGGAGAGGATTGCGAAATCACGGACCCATGCGATCTACAGCCATACGGCCATCGCGGTGCCCGACCTGGAGCATGCTCAATTGCTCAAGTACCTGACGGCCCCCGTCGAACAGCGGGTTGCAGCCTAGTTACAGGCGGCAACCTCGTCGCCCCTCGGCCGCAGCCTCTGAAGCTGCTGAGCGCTTCGGAATTGCGGTCAAATTCATCCGCCGTCGTCCCCCGCGACCACGCGGCAGTTCGCCGCGAGCAGGTCGCGATAGAGCGCATAGTCGCCGTCGTCAAAGAACGTATGCGCTCGGCTATTGCTGCGCAAAGTTCGGAGGGACATGAACCGCGACTCTTCGATGAACCGTTTTTTCTGGTGAAACGCTCTACCCTTCGACGTCGAACTCATAGAGCAGTTAGCAGGGAGGTTTGAAAGACAGTTCCTGCACACCGTGCTACAATGTGATCGAGGGACAACAGACGGAGACGATCGATGGCAACAACCGTGAAGCAAATGCTCGAAGCGGCCAACGCCGCAGTTCCGAAGATCAGCCCTGATCAAGCCGCTGATATGATCAAGGCGGGCAACACGCTTGTCCTAGATGTCCGAGACGCACCGGAAGTGGCCGCCAGCGGCAAGATCGCTGGTGCGGTGAACGTGTCGCGCGGAATGCTGGAATTTCGCGCAGATCCGGAGTCTCCGTACCACGATAAGAACTTCGACAAGAGCAAAACGGTGATCCTCTATTGCGCTTCCGGCGGGCGCTCGGCGCTCGCAGGCAAGTTGCTCAAGGACATGGGTTACGAAAAAGTCTACAATGTAGGAGGCTTCAAAGAGTGGACAGGCCCGGTTGAGAAATAGCGATTGCATCGTACCGCTCACGGGCAAAATCCCACACTGAGAAGTCTACTGGCACTGCCTTCGGATCAAGGCTGCCCACAAGCCCGGATAGCGCCAATTGAATGCACTGTCACCGTAGTCCTTGACTGGCGCTCAGGCAGACACGGGACGCACGAGCATCTGCCGTAGCAGTTCGCGCTCGGCGCGGGCCACGTCGATCAGGCCGGCGTAGCGCCCATCCCGCGTTGCGACGACGATATCTCCCTTCGCCGCCATGATCGCGGCCACCTGCTCGTTCTCGGACTTGCCAAGGTCGAGTGTGTCGCGAACGAGCCACGCGTCGAACGTGGCCTCCGCCTCCCCGAGCGTGATCCAGGGCTCGATGTTGTAGCCTTCGAGAGCGGCGGGCTGTGCGGTCGGCGGCGTCGCGGCGGCGGGTGGTGGCCAAGGAGGGTCAGGGTTACGCATCTGGTCAACCAGTATGAACATAATCGACGCCGCTCCGACCTCCCGGAAGGGGTTGTCTCGGTAGAATAGGAACTTGGGAAATTGAAGGGATTGGTCAGCTGCCGGTATTTCTGTCGCCTGCGCTTGCAGCCGGTACAGGTAGGTCTTCGCCCGCTGCCAGACGTCCGCGTAGCGGGGGTCCGAGCGCACGATCGCCTTGACGATATCTCGTGGTCTGATCCACCCGCCGGCCTGCATTGGGGAGCCGCCGCGTTGGCCAACGAGCACAATAGACTTTGGTCCGTTCAGGATTTCAGCCGTGGCGGCCATAGCAAACAGGCGCGTCTTATACCAGGCCCGGCCGTCTTCCAGGTCGATGACAACAACCGTCTGCTCAGTGGCCCGCAGCGCCGCTTCGTTGAGTTCCTTGAAGCTGGACTCGTTGATCTGCATGCCCGGCTGGACGAGGTTCTCAGTCACCTTGGCCGTTCCGATCGTAGCCGCCGCAGCAGCTGCGCTGAAGTTGAGCTTGATCCCGAACGGTCCCTCAAGGCTGGCACGGCTCTGCTGCAGGAAGGAAAGGGCCCGAGCGATGAACGGAAGGAATGCGATTGCGCCCGCCACGGTGACCGCAAGCGGCCAACCGTCGCGGTCGTTGGGCCAGTGGATCGCGCTGGCGAGCACCCCAAATCCGATCATCACGAAGATAAATACGGCGACGCCCGTCGCAACTTCGCGCCAGTTAATCGAAAACGGCAGCACCGCAGCCCCCGACCGTTTTGGCGAACATTTCTGACCAAGTCCGCATGGATGTGCTCAGTCAGTTTAGATCGACAATACCTATCCGTCCGGCCGATTTCCAGAATTTCCGTACACTGCAGCTTCACTCGTTTGCCCGCGTGCGGCCTCATGATCCCAATTCTAAAAAAGAGAATTACGGTGACAGTGCATTAAATTCATTCGCCGTCGTTCGCCGCCGCCCGGCAGTTCGCCGCGAGCGGGTCGCGATAGAGCGAATAGTCGCCGTCGTCAAAGAACGTGCGCGCCCGGCCTTTTGCCGCGCTGGGTGACATGGTGGGGATTACCGGGGACGACGACACGGGCGAGACGGGCCATGCCGCCGCATGTCCTCAAGATCGGGCATCGTCAATTGAGTGCACTGTCACCGTAATCCTGTCACCGGAATCCCCGCGACACTTCAACCGCGGATAGTCCCCGGCATGTTCTCTGGAAGGCGAGGTCCGACAAACTGGCAGTATTCGCAAACGCAGTGAGGATCGTGGAAGGCAGCAGTGACGATGATCCCATCCCACAAAAGTAATGCCCAAAAGTGAAGGTCGTTGACCTCCTCGAACTTGTGGAAGGCGTAGGCGAAGACCGCTTTGTAATTCCCGAGCGCGGACCTGCCTTGGGCGAACGCTTTAAATACGTCCGGTGGGTCCTGGTAGGGCGGAGTGACCGTATAAGTAATGCTCCATACCGGCGGCAGTATCTCGCCCGTGTGGTGGTAATGGAGACCGCGAATGATTTTGTAGAGCGCGTCGTGGAAGCGGTCGGCGTCGATCATCTTCGCAACCCTGTTTGCGGGTAAGTAGACCCCCTGCACCACGTGCTTGAATTCATCCATCACCATATTGACCAACGGGACGTTCCGGCCGGCCCGATATTTTCTGAACGTCTGGTGATGTGCAGCGTCTCCGGCCTCCGATCCGACAGCGAGCGGTAGCAGCGTGTGCACGAAATACTCCTCGTCCATTCGCCACATCTGATTGCAGGCGTGATGGACAGGGATCGTGACGAGCTCTGTCATTCTATATTTTTTCCGCAGCACCGTTGGAAAGAACAGCTTGGGAGGGACGTGATCAGGCGTCACCGGTTCTGCCAACGGCTTTGTGCAGAGATAGCAGTGGGTGTGCTTGCCCCATTTCGGCTTTGGCATCTACATCGCCCGTGAAAAGGCCACGATGAGCGCAATTATGAACACCGTCGCGACAATGGCGGTTGTGCCGGTTGCGCTAATGCTGAAGCCCCACCCCTTGAACTCTAAATGATGTTTCGACATGACGCAGTTCTCCATTGATGGAAACGAATCATGTCTTTCAGGGGGATGATTTATGTGCCGGGTTTTCGGAGGAGCGCGCAAGCTCTTTCGCGAGTCCATCCGCATCTATTTTCAGCCTGTGAGCGCTACTCGCTTGATTTTCCTAACATTCGTCAGTCAACGCGCGAGTACTTATTCACAGCCCCCGGGGACAACCAAATCCTTCAAGAGCTTCCTCAAGCACATTCCCGCTCATTGCGGACTTCACGTCGCCGACGAACGCTGACACGCTTGGGCCTGCCCCGGCTGCTTCACGCACAGCGGCCTATCGCATGCGTAGCGAACCAGCGAGTGGTTCATCCAGTACTGCACATACCGGCGCTTACCGGGACTACGGTGACAGTGGATTCAATTCACCTGCCCCCCGCTTCCTTTGCGGCTTTGGTCCATGTTTGGCGAGTTGACTTCACTAGCCATTCGCCCCTCACGCACACGTGCACCCGCCCCCTGCCCCTCGTCGCCCTTTCCTGCTATCTCTGGCCCTCGCCGGCCCGGCCGAAGCAAAACCCTCCAAACGTTCAAGGGAGCAACAACCATGCGTTATCTCCACACCATGCTGCGCGTGCGCAACCTCGATGTCGCGCTGAAGTTCTACCAGGATGCGCTGGGCTTGAAGGAGGTGCGGCGGATCGAGAACGACAAGGGGCGCTTCACGCTGGTGTTTTTGTGCTCGGCGGACGATCTCGACGCGCTGAAGAAGCAGCCGCAGACGCGCGGCGCGCCGCTGGTCGAGCTCACCTGGAATTGGGACGAGGAGAAATACGGCGAGGACCGCTTCTTCGGCCATCTCGCCTATGAGGTCGACGACATCTACGCGACCTGCGAGAAGCTGATGAAGGCCGGCATCACCATCAACCGGCCGCCGCGCGACGGCAACATGGCCTTCGTCCGTTCGCCGGACCTGCACTCGATCGAGCTGCTGCAGAAGGGCGAGCCGAAGGCGCCGCAGGAACCCTGGCTGTCGATGCCCAACACCGGCCACTGGTAAGACCTCGCCACAGGAACAAGCCCTCGCGGCCGGCGTTCACCCTCCGACAATGCGATTGGAGGAGGACGCAATGGGACGAGGACTATTGCTGTGGCTGCTGGGCGTGCCGATCCCGGTGATCATTCTGCTGTGGCTGTTCTTCGGCCACTGATCATCAGGCTCACTTTGCAATGAGGGCTCCGCCGATGGCGGAGCTTTTTGCATGAGGGGCGCGCCGCAATCGCGCTCGCCCCCTACAGGGAATTCCGCTATCACCCGCGCCAAATGAACGCCAAGCGAAAACGCGCGAGAGGAGCTTCATGCCTGATACCAAGCTGACGATCTGGGGCCGCGCCAACTCGGTCAACGTGCAGAAGGTGCTGTGGTGTCTCACCGAGCTCGACCTGCCCTATGAGCGCATCGACGCCGGCATGAGTTTCGGCAAGACCCGCGAGCCCGATTATCTCGCGATGAATCCCAATGCGCGGATCCCGACGCTGGTCGACGGCGACTTCGTGCTGTGGGAGTCCAATTCCATTATGCGCTACCTCTGCCTCGCGCATGGGCGCGGCACGCCGATCTATCCGGAGGCACCGAAGCTGCGCACCTCGGTCGACCGCTGGCTCGACTGGACACTATCGATGGTGCAGCCGGCCGACCGCCCGGTGTTCTGGGGCATCGTGCGCACGCCGCCCGCCGAGCGCGACATGATCCAGGTGCAGAAGGATGCCGATGCGGCCGTCGAAGTCTGGGCTATCGCCGACCGCCTGCTCGCCACGCGCCGCTTCATGGAGGGCGACCAGTTCACCCTCGCCGACATCGCGATCGGCTGCTATGCGCGGCGCTGGCTCGGCGTCGAGGGCATCACGCGGCCGTCGCAGCCGCATCTGACGCGCTGGCTCGCCGAGCTCGGCCGCCGGCCCGGATTTGCGCAACACGTCGCGCCGCCGATGTCGTGAGCCGCTGGTTCGGCTTAAGGCGCGATGATGTCGCGGTGAATCGTCGTTGGGGCGCGTTGGTCCGGCGTCACCGGAGCACTTGACGGCTACTGTGCATGGGGTTGTTTTCACGCTTTTGCTTTTGGGGGGCGCGGAAAGCGTCGCGCGCTTTAGCGCCAGCCGCGCTCGACCAGCAACACGACGGCGGTGAGGACAAGCGTGACGGCAACGGTGGCAAGCATTGCCTTCCAGCCCAGGCCGCGGCCGACCCACCACAGCAGCGCGCAGTACATCAGGAGTGGAGCGATGATGTCGAGCCGCAACAGATCCGGCGACATTGCTTTTAGCGCCGGACCGCGGCGTCGACGCTGATCGCGCCGCCGATCTTCACGCAGGTCCCGGTGCTCTCGACCATGTAGAAGCCTCGGCCGTAAGACGCGCACGAGTTCGCCTTCGCCGTCCCGGCCGCGCCTTTCAGCGGCAGGGTCTTGCCGGCCTGCGGCCGCTCGGCGGGGGGAAGACGCAAGGCCTCGGCCGCAGCCGCGGACGTGGCTAGCAACGAAACGAGAATGAGGAGCGGCGCACGCATGTGCGCGTTGTAGCCCGGACGCGCCTTGCGCGCCATCCGCAGAGGTGCAGCTCGTGTCAGAGGAACTTGATGCCGGCCGATTTGCCGCGTCGCCAGACCACCTGGCAGCTCCGCCCGGTGCGGGCGTCGCGCGCGAAGGCCATCCGGATCACGCCCGGCAGCTGGCTCGCATCGTCGTCAAGCGTGATCTTTGCGCCCGAAGTCGAGATGTCCTGGACCAGACAGTGCCGCGCGGCGAATCCGCCGTCGAGCGTGATCCAGGCGTGCTGCGACAGCATTTTGCGGTCTGCGCGCTTCTTGGGCGGTGGCATGGCTGAAACTCTCCCGTTCCAGCGCTATCGCAGGGAACCCTAAGAAACCGTTGAAATCGGCCCCGAATAATCCCCGGTGCGGCGCTGTCCACCGCCGCCAAAAGACCGCGCCGAACGGCTTGCCCGCGGCCGCAAAGGCCACTATACGTTCGCCCGCTGCAAGCCGCCGGGCACGACTCGTGCGGCAGCGGCCGTGCCGCCAAAAGCGGCGGGGCTTTGCGTTTGCTCCCTTCGTCTATCGGTTAGGACGCCACCCTTTC
>JAEWFG010000053.1 GCA_023388935.1 Pseudomonadota bacterium
AGACGTTGATGATCGAGCCGTCCTGCTGTTTGCGCATCGTCGGGAGCACTGCGCGCATGCAGTAAAGCACGCCGTTGAGATTGACCTGGACGAGCTTGTCCCAGCCCTCCAGGTCCATGTCCTTCCAGCTTCGCTTGGGCACGTTGATGCCGGCATTGTTCACGAGGAGGTCAATCCGGCCGTGCCTGGCGACGATCTGGTCGGCCGCCTTCTGGGCCTCGGACGCGACTGATACGTCCAGCGCAATGGCCTCGGCCGCCCCGCCAGCCCTGGTGATCTTCGCAACCACAGCATCCAGAGCGTCCTTGCGGCGGCCGGAGACCACCACCGTCCAGCCGTCCGCCGCCAGCGCCTCGGCGCCGGCCTCCCCGATCCCGCTGCCGCCCCCCGTGACCCAGGCCACGCGTTTCCCGTTCTTGGTCATGCAAACTGTCTCCGTTGCTTCATCGGGGCGGTTTTTGCTAATCCAGCCCTCGGTTTTGACCGGCCTTGTCTTACAAGCCTTGCGGTCGAGGAAATCTTGCATGAACCAAGCAGCTAACGCCAACCTGTTTTCCCGCCTGTTCGACGGACTGGACGATCCCAAACGCCTCGCGATCGAGACGCATGACGGCGCCCATATCAGCTATGGCGACCTGATCGCGCGCGCCGGGCAAATGGCGAACGTGCTGGTCGCGCGCGGCGTGAAGCCCGGCGACCGCGTGGCGGTGCAGGTTGAGAAATCCGTCGCCAATATCGTGCTGTACCTCGCCACGGTGCGGGCCGGCGCGGTCTATCTGCCGCTCAACACCGCCTATACGCTGAACGAGCTCGACTACTTCATCGGCGATGCCGAGCCTTCGCTCGTGGTCTGCGATCCCTCCAAGGCCGAGGGCCTCGCCCCGATCGCCGCCAAGGTGAAGGCCAGGGTCGAGACGCTGGGGCCTGATGGCAAAGGCTCGCTGACGGAAGCCGCCGACAAGGCCAGCAGCGAATTCACGACGGTGCCGCGCGCAAGCGACGATCTCGCCGCGATCCTCTACACGTCGGGCACCACGGGGCGCTCCAAGGGCGCGATGCTGACCCACGACAATCTGGCGTCGAACTCGCTGAGCCTGGTCGGCTACTGGCGCTTCACGGACAAGGATGTGCTGATCCACGCGCTGCCGATCTACCACACCCACGGCCTGTTCGTGGCGACCAATGTGACGCTGTTCGCCCGCGCCTCGATGATCTTCCTGCCGAAACTCGATCCGGACCTGATCATCAAGCTGATGGCGCGCGCCACGGTCCTGATGGGCGTGCCGACCTTCTATACGCGGCTGCTCCAGAACCCCGCGCTGTCGCGGGAGACGACCAAGCACATGCGGCTGTTCGTCTCGGGCTCCGCGCCGCTGCTGGCCGAAACCCATCGCGAATGGTCGGCGCGCACGGGCCATGCGGTGCTCGAGCGCTACGGCATGACCGAAACCAACATGAACACGTCGAACCCCTATGACGGCGAGCGCGTGCCCGGTGCGGTCGGCTTTCCGCTGCCCGGCGTCTCCGTGCGCGTGACCGACCCCGAGACGGCTAAGGAATTGCCGCGCGAGGAAATCGGCATGATCGAGGTGAAGGGCTCGAACGTGTTCAAGGGCTATTGGCGCATGCCGGAGAAGACCAAGTCCGAATTCCGGCCCGACGGCTTCTTCATCACCGGCGATCTCGGCAAGATCGACGCCAAGGGCTACGTCCACATTCTCGGCCGCGGCAAGGATCTCGTGATCTCCGGCGGCTTCAACGTCTACCCGAAGGAAATCGAGAGCGAGATCGATGCGATGCCGGGCGTGATCGAATCCGCCGTGATCGGCGTGCCGCATGCCGATTTCGGCGAGGGCGTCACCGCGGTCGTGGTCTGCAACAAGGGCGCCGATGTGAGCGAGGGCTCAGTGCTGAAGGCGCTCGACGGACGGCTCGCCAAATTCAAGATGCCCAAACGCGTCTTCGTCGTCGACGAGCTGCCGCGCAACACCATGGGCAAGGTGCAGAAGAATATTTTGCGCGATACGTACAAGGACATTTACGCAAAGAAATAGGGGCTGTCGTTCGCGGCACTCTCGCCGTCATTGCGAGGAGCTCTTGCGACGAAGCAATCCAGACTGGCGCCGCGGAGGGATTCTGGATTGCTTCGCTGCGCTCGCAATGACGGAGCGTGCGGCGCTACTGCCCACCCACCAAGCTCATCACAAACCGGCTGCCCACGATAAACAGATAGCAGCCGAACGCGACTTCCAGCGTCCGCTTCGACATCGCATGCGCGGCTTTCACGCCTAACGGCGCGGTGACGAGGCTCATCGGCATCACCAGCACGGCGCCGATCAGCGAGACGTAGCCGAGCGCGAAGGGGACTTGCAGCGCTGCCACGGCAGGGTAGGTCGCGACTGCCGGCCAGCCGGCATAGATGTAGCCGAGCGCGCCGGGGATCGAGATCAGCACGGCGAGCGCCGACGAGGTCGCGACGGCCTGGTGGATCGGGCGGCCGTAGAAGGTCATCAGCAAGTTCGAGAACAAGCCGCCGCCGATGCCCATGAGCGTCGACAGGATGCCGACGCAGAAGCCGTAGACGCGCATCAACGGCCCCTTCGGCAGATCGTCGCCGAACTTCCAGCCTTCGCGCGCGAAGATGAGGCGGGCCGCAGCCGAATAAGCGACGCAGACGATCTTGAACAGTCGTTCCGGCGCATAGCGCGCGATCACGCTGCCGGCGACGACGCCGATCACGATCGGCAGCCACCAGACGCGCAGAATCGTCATGTCGACGGCGCCCCTCTTGTGGTGCGCCTGGAACGAACGAATCGAAGTCGGGATGATCACCGCGAGCGAAGTGCCGACGCAGAGCGGCATCCGCACCTCGAGCGGCACGCCGGCGATGCGGAAGCATTCGTAGAACACGGGTACGAGAATCGCGCCGCCGCCGATGCCGAACACGCCGGCCAGGAATCCCGAGAGTGCGCCGGTTGCGATCAGCAGCAGCGCGAGCTCGACGATCTCCTTGATATCAAGACCTGCAATCACCCCTGACCTGCCCCCGCGATTGGCCGCAACTTCTCTGATTCGCTTGCCCGGAGAGAGCTGCACGCAGCGCTGTAGGCGATCTCTCCTCTCCGGTCGACACAGCGCAGCTGCCGTCTGGGGTGGAATGCAGGGTACGCATATCCACCACTGGGCCCGAAATCAGTACCGCGGAGCTTCGGCCGAACCTTCTCGATTGGGGCGCGAATGCGCGCAGACCCATGAACTGACTGGTTCGAACGGTTAACGACCGGCGTCGATTTGGAGCCGTTCCAATAGTGATTTCAATGTCCCTCCGCCAAGACATAAAGAGATGAATTAATATTCGATTCTTCCTCGGCACACCACGGTCCTGGTATACCAAGCCCCTGATTGGCCTTGTTTCATCAAGGCTCTAGCGCTGAACCCTCGTTCGGTTTATGGCGATTTGGAGATTGCGCAGGCGAAGTCGACTCCGTAAATAGAGCCGACCTTTCGCGATCCCCGCGCGCCCCATGCTGGGCCGCAATTAACATCAAAAGCCCATGACCGCACGGATCGAACGACCGCTTTCACCACACATGCAAGTCTACCGCTGGACGTTGACGATGGCGCTGTCCATCGTTCACCGCGCCACCGGTATCGCCCTTTACGTCGGAACCCTGCTGCTGGCCTGGTGGCTGATCGCAGCCGCGTCCGGCCCCGCCGCCTATGCCCATGTCCAGGCCTTCACCGGCAGCATCATCGGGCGCCTGATCGTGTTCGGCTACACTTGGGCGCTGATGCACCATATGCTGAGCGGCATCCGGCACTTCGTGTGGGACCTCGGCTACGGCTTCAAGGCCAATGAACGCGAAACGCTGACCTGGGGCGCGCTGATCGGCGGCATCGTGCTGACGGTGCTGATCTGGATCATCGCCTACGCGATCGGAGGTGGACGATGAGCGCGACCGATACGCCGAAGCGCAGCATGCGCACCCCGCTCGGCCGCGTCCGCAATCTCGGCGCCGCACATTCCGGCACGTCCGACTTCTGGCGCCAGCGCATTACCGCCGTCGCCATGACGCTGCTGATGATCCCGGTGCTGGTGATCATCATGATGCTGCTCGGTCGCAACCAGGCCGGCGCTGCGCAAATCCTCAGCTCTCTTCCCGTCGCCTTGATCCTGCTGCTCTTCATCGTCGCCAGCGCCTGGCACATGAAGATCGGCATGCAGGTGGTGATCGAGGACTACGTGCACAACGAGAAGCTGAAGCTCATCTCGATCATGCTCAACAACTTCTTCTCGATCGCCGTGGCGCTTGCCTCGATCTACGCGATCCTCAAGCTTTCATCCGGAGTGTAACCCATGGCCACAGCGACCAATGGCAAGGGCAACGGCGCTCCCGCCACCAACGGCAAAGCCTATCCGATCGAAGATCACACCTATGACGTCGTCGTGGTCGGCGCCGGTGGCGCGGGCTTGCGCGCGGTGGTCGGCTGCAGCGAGGCCGGCCTGCGCACGGCCTGCATCACCAAGGTGTTTCCGACCCGCTCGCACACGGTCGCGGCGCAGGGCGGCATCTCCGCCTCGCTCGGCAACATGCACAAGGACGACTGGCGCTGGCACATGTACGACACCGTGAAGGGGTCGGACTGGCTCGGAGACCAGGACGCGATCGAATACATGGTGCGCAACGCGCCCGAGGCCGTCTACGAGCTCGAGCATTGGGGCGTGCCATTCTCGCGCACCGAGGATGGCAAGATCTACCAGCGCCCGTTCGGCGGCATGACCACCGAGTTCGGCAAGAGCCAGGCGCAGCGCACCTGCGCCGCCGCCGACCGTACCGGCCATGCCATGCTGCATACGATGTACGGGCAGTCGCTGCGCCACGCGGCCGAGTTCTTCATCGAGTTCTTCGCCATCGACCTGATCATGGACGACCAGGGCACCTGCCGCGGCGTCATCGCGCTCAAGCTCGATGACGGCACGCTGCACCGCTTCCGCGCCCAGACGGTGATTCTCGCGACGGGCGGCTACGGCCGTGCCTATGCCTCCTGCACCTCGGCCCACACCTGCACCGGCGACGGCGGCGGCATGGTGCTGCGCGCCGGCCTGCCGATGCAGGATATGGAGTTCGTGCAGTTTCACCCGACCGGCATCTACGGCTCGGGCTGTCTCGTCACCGAGGGCGCGCGCGGCGAAGGCGGTTATCTCGTCAATTCGGAAGGCGAGCGCTTCATGGAGCGCTATGCGCCGTCGGCGAAGGACCTCGCTTCGCGCGACGTCGTCTCGCGCGCGATGACCATCGAGATCCGCGAAGGCCGCGGCGTCGGCAAGAAGAAGGACCACATCTTCCTGCATCTCGACCACCTCGATCCCGCGGTGCTGGCCGAGCGTCTTCCGGGCATCTCCGAATCCGCAAAGATCTTCGCCAATGTCGACGTCACGCGCGAACCGATCCCGATCGTGCCGACCGTGCACTACAACATGGGCGGCATCCCGACGAACTATCACGGCGAAGTGCTGACCAAGAAGGACGGCGACGACAACGCGATCATCCCGGGCCTGATGGCGATCGGCGAAGCGGCCTGTGTCTCCGTTCACGGCGCCAACCGCCTCGGCTCCAACTCGCTGATCGACCTCGTCGTGTTCGGGCGCGCCGCTGCGCTCCGCCTTGCCGAGAAGCTCACGCCCAACGCCAAGCAGCCGGAGCTGCCGGCGAACTCGGCCGAGCTCGCGCTCGGCCGCCTCGATCATTACCGATACGCCTCCGGCGGCACGCCGACCGCGAAGCTGCGCGAAGGCATGCAGCACGTGATGCAGAGCAACTGCGCGGTGTTCCGCACCGGCGAAGTCTTGAGCGAAGGCCAGAACCTGATCGAGAAGGTGCACAGCGGCATCACCGACATCGCCGTCTCCGACCGCTCACTGGTGTGGAATTCGGACCTCGTCGAGACGCTCGAGTTCGACAACCTGATCTCGCAGGCGGTGGTGACGATGAACTCCGCCGCCAACCGCACCGAGAGCCGCGGCGCGCATGCGCGCGAGGACTTCTCCGAGCGCGACGACAAGAACTGGATGAAGCACACGCTGGCCTGGCTGGACGATGCCGGCAAGGTCAAGATCGAGTACCGCCCGGTTCACGACTACACCATGACCAACGACGTGCAGTACATTCCGCCGAAGGCGCGCGTGTACTAGAAACGAACAGCGAAGGCCTTAATCGAAATGGTTGAATTCGCACTTCCGAAGAACTCAAAGATCACCGGCGGCAAGACCTGGCCGAAGCCTGCGGGCGCGACAGAGGTTCGCGAATTCCGCGTCTATCGCTGGAATCCGGACGACGGCAAGAATCCGAGCGTCGACACCTATTACGTCGACACCAACGATTGCGGTCCGATGGTGCTGGACGGCCTGATCTGGATCAAGAACAACATCGACCCGACGCTGACGTTCCGCCGCTCCTGCCGCGAAGGCGTCTGCGGCTCCTGCGCCATGAATATCGACGGCCAGAACACACTGGCCTGCACCCGCTCGATGCACGACGTGAAGGACGGCGCGGTCAAGATCAATCCGCTGCCGCACCAGCCGGTGGTGAAGGACCTCGTCCCCGACCTCACCAACTTCTATGCGCAGTACGCTTCCATCGAGCCGTGGCTGAAGACGACGTCCCCGACGCCGCAGAAGGAATGGCGCCAGAGCCACGAGGACCGCGAGAAGCTCGACGGCCTCTACGAGTGCATCCTCTGTGCCTGCTGCTCGACCTCGTGCCCGAGCTATTGGTGGAACAGCGACCGCTATCTCGGCCCGGCTGCACTGCTCCAGGCCAACCGCTGGGTGTCCGATTCGCGCGACGAGGCGACCGGCGAGCGGCTGGACAATCTCGAGGATCCGTTCCGCCTCTATCGCTGCCACACCATCATGAACTGCGCCAAGGCCTGCCCGAAGGGCCTCAACCCGGCAGAAGCCATCGCCGAGCTCAAGCTCAAGATGGTCGAGCGCCAGGTCTGACGGTTGAGAGGCTGCCGACCGTGCTCGGCCTGCATGGTTCTCGCGGCGATGCAAAGCATCGTCCGCTAGACGCCCGCTTCGGCGGGCTCCTCACCGCGAGGGTTGATATCCGGCCGCGAAACGCGAGCTCATCCTGAGGGGCCCGCCGCAGGCGGTGCCTCTAAGGACGGCCGCAGGCGAGCTTCCCCGCCACGTTTTTCTTCATCGGCGATAGCGCAGCGCTGCGGGTTGTCTGGAGACAAAATAGTTCTTCGGATGAAGAGCGCGAGCCCTATCCCAGATCGCCGCCCGCCACGGGGAGGACGCTGCCGGTGATGTAACTTGCTTCGTCCGACGCCAGAAACAGGATTGGCGCCACTTGCTCGTCGATCGTTCCGTATCGCTTGAGGAAGCTGGATTCCTTGACCTGCGTGACCACCTCGGTCATCCATCCCTTTTCTTCGGCGGTGTCACCGTCGGCATTGCGCGGCACCCGCCTCGGCGGCGCCTCGGTGCCGCCGGGCGCGGTCGCTACGACGCGAATATTGTGTGACGCGTACTCCATCGCCAGGCTTTGAGTGATGGCGTTGATGCCCCCCTTGGCAGCCGAGTACGGCACGCGGTGAACGCCGCGCGTCGCGTTCGATGAGACGTTGACGATCGTGCCGCCACCCCGCTCGATGAGATGTGGGATCACGGCGTGGCAGCACCACAAGGTGGGCATCAGCGAGCGCCGAATCTCCGCCTCGATCTGCTGCGGCTCGAACCGGTGGTAGGGTCGCATCCGGATCGCGCCGCCGACGTTGTTGATGAGGATGTCGATCGTGCCGAAGTATTTGATGGCCTCGGCCATGGCTGCTTCAGCGCCCGCGTGGGTTTCGAGATCGCACACGACGCCACGACCTTTGACGCCGGCTTCCGACGCGACGTCAGCCACGAAGTCCGCACGATCGACGAACAGGACGTTGCCGCCTTCGGCCGCGGCCCGCAGCGCCACGGCACGTCCAATACCTTGCGCGGCGCCGGTCACGACCAGCGTCCTTCCGGCGAAGCGATCGGCGAAGTTCATGCCGCCACCGCTTCGGTTGCGGAGAACTTCTCGTAGAAGAAATGCGAGGGGCTCACGCTCTTTTCCGTGAAGAAGATCCGCACCGCCTCGACCATAGCCGGTGGACCGCACAGATAGACGTCGCAATCGCCGGCCTTGAGGTGCTCGTCCGCAAGATGCGCCGTCACGTAGCCCTTCAGTGGGTGGGCGCTATCAGGGTTGGCGACGCATGTTGCCCAGGTGAGGGTCG
The DNA here is from genome assembly GCA_023388935.1 of Pseudomonadota bacterium. Taxonomy (GTDB): domain Bacteria; phylum Pseudomonadota; class Alphaproteobacteria; order Rhizobiales; family Xanthobacteraceae; genus Bradyrhizobium. Next base: position 8,281 of record JAEWFG010000053.1, read on the forward strand.
GCAGTCGTCTGGCGAGCGCTTCGATCCGCTCGATCTCGACCAGATCGCCATCGTTGGTGACGCCGTAGATCAGGTGCACCGGCTGATCGGTGCCTTGGTCGGCGAGGACTTCGAGCATCGACAGGATGGGCGCGAGACCGGTGCCGCCGGCGAGCATCACGACCGGACGCTCGACCGCGCGCAGGAAGAAGCTACCCTGCGGACCGACGAACTTCATCCTGGCGCCCGTCCTGGCCTCGTTGGCGAGCCAGCCGCTCATCACGCCGCCCGGCACGTTGCGGATGAGAAAGCTCGCTTCGGTCGCGCCTACCTTCGAACTGAACGAGTAGGAGCGGTGTTCGCTCGTCCCCGGCACCGTGAGATTCACGTACTGGCCGGGAAGGAATCCCAACGTGTCCGGCCTGTCGAGCTTGAGCTTGAGGATGATCGTGCTGTCGGACACGAGTTCGACCGAGCTTACCTCCCCACCATGTTCGGCGGGTTTCACCTTGCAGGCACTGGACGGGACCGGCACCGCGATGACGCAGTCCGACGACGGCACCATCTGGCACGTCAGCACCAATCCTTCCTCGGCCTCGCCCTCGCTCAGGGCGTCTTCGAGGTATTCATCGCCGAGATCGTACGCGCCCTGCTCGCAGCGGCACTTGCAGGTACCGCAGACCCCATCCGAGCAATCCATCGGCAGGTTGATCTTGTTGCGATAAGCCGCGTCCAGGACCTTCTCGCCTTCGTTGCATTCGATGAAACGAGTGGCCCCGTCTTCAAAGTTCAGTGCTAAGCGATAAGTCATGTCTGCTCTCCGGCGATCCCAACGAGTGCGTCAGATGTGATAGATGTCGATGACCTGATGGATGTAGTCGCTCTTGAGCACGACCTTCTTCGCCAGGATCCGGGGTTCTTCGCCACGCGTATCCAGCGTGTAGAATGCCGTGCCGAAAAAGCTGTCCGTCTTCTTGTAGCGGTGGCTCAGCGTGTGCCAGTTGAAGCGCAGGTCGAGTTCGCCATCGCGCTCCTCCATGATCTCGACGTTTGTAATATTGTGGCTGGTACGCGGCTCCGGTGTGCTTGCGCCGGAGCGCTCGGTCTTGATCCGGAACACGCGATCTTCCAGGCCTTCCCTGTTGGCGTAGTAGATCAGCGAGATGTGCTGCTGCGGATCCTCGACGAGCTGGTCGTCGTCGTCCCAGGCGGGCATCCAGAAGCTGGCCTTGGGCGAATAGAGCTTGATCCACTCGTCCCATTGCCGATCGTCGAGGAGCCGCGCCTCGCGAAACAGGAAGGCGCGGACCTGTTCGAGGTCGAATTTGCTGACGGGTGCAAGCGTGCTGGCGGTGGCGAGGGTCATGCCGCTTCTCCCTGCATCGGAACTGCGTCGGTCGCTTCACCGCCATTGCGCAAGATCGCCTCGCGCAGCGACTGGGCCCAGAATTCATGCTGGCGCACGAACAGGCCTTCGTCCTCGCTGCGCTCGCCGCTCAGAAGCGGCTTGAGGCCGATCGCCTTGGCGTTCTCGTCCGGGCCGTCGATCCAGTGGACGGCACCCCGGCTGAGGTCGTTCCAGAGTTCACCGGCGCCGACATAGGCCGTTTGACACGCGCGGAATTCTTCCAGATCATCCGGCGTGCCCATGCCGGAGACATTGAAGAAGTCTTCGTACTGCCGAATGCGGATTGCTCGCTCCCTGGCGTCCTCTCCCTTGGGCGCGAAGCAGTAGATGGTCACCTCGGTCTCGTTGACACTGACCGGCCGCACCACGCGGATCTGCGTCGAGAACTGATCCATCAGGTAGACGTTCGGGTAGATTCCGAGATTGCGGGTCTGGCCGATGATGAAGCCGGCGCGGTCCTTGCCGAGGCGTGCCTCGAGCTCGTCCTTGTGATCGAACACCGGCCGGACCTCGGGATTGAGCAAATTGGTCCAGAGCAGGATGTGTCCGTTTTCGAAACCGTAGACGCCGCCCACGCTCTTGGACCAGCCGTTGGCATCGACCGTTTTGGTGCCCTCGTTCTCGTAGTTGCGATGGCCCATGGTCGCCGAGTAGTTCCAGTGGACGGAGCTGACGTGGTAGCCGTCGGCGCCGTTCTCCATCTGGAGCTTCCAGTTACCGTCGTAGATGTAGGAGGAATTCCCGCGCAGCACCTCGATGCCGTTGGGCGCCCCATCGACGATTTGGTCAATCACGGCCTTCGCGCCGCCGAGATGCTCCTCGAGGGAAACGACGTCCGGATTGAGGCTGCCGAACAGAAACCCACGATAGCTCTCGAACCGCGGCACCTTCGCGAGGTCATGCGAGCCCTGGGTGTTGAACGATGTCGGATAGTCACCGGTCTTGCCGTCCTTCACCTTGAGAAGCTTGCCCGAATTGCTGAAGGTCCAGCCGTGGAACGGACAGGTAAAGCTGCCCTTGTTGCCGTGCTTTCTTCGGCAGAGCATCGCTCCGCGATGGGCGCAGGCGTTGATCATCGCGTGCAGCTCGCCTGCCTTGTCGCGGGTGATCATGATCGGCTTGCGACCCATCCAGGTGCTGAAATAGTCGTTATTTTCCGGTATCTGGCTCTCGTGCGCGAGAAACACCCAGTTGCCTTCGAAGATGTGCTCCATCTCCAACTCGTACATCTCGACATCGGTGAAGATGTCGCGACGGCACCGGAACAGTCCGCGCTCCTTGTCTTCGACCACCGCACCGTCGATGCGCTCAAGCAGTGTCGTCATCGTTTGCCTCTCCTCTTCATATTTGTTGCCGTTTTGGGTCCCTGCAGCGGCTCAGGCCGCTGCGGCACGCTGCCGGCTGGAAAGGTGCTCGTCGGCACCGTCGGAGGCGCGCTGGAGCCGGAAGTCGAAGTTGATGTATGCGCCATCGCCTTGGCGCTGCGGGACCGGCAGCAGACCCTCGCGGGTGGCGAAGGCGAAATCGTCGGCGGCATGCGGGTCGTCGCCGAAGTTGATCTGCGTCGTCAGCTTCCGGTAGCCGGGAGCTTCGATGAAGAAGTGGACGTGCGCCGGGCGATGACCGTGACGGCCGATCGCCTTCATCAGCGTGTCGGTGGCGCCGCCGTCAGGCACGGAGTAGCCGTTCGGCATCTTGGAGTGGAATGAATACTTTCCGTCAGGGCCGAGCTTGATGCGAGCGCGGTTGTTGAAGGGCGTCTGCTCGCGAGTCGGATCGAAATGCGAATACCAGCCTTGCGAATTGGCGTGCCAGACGTGCAGGATCGCGTCCTTGACCGCTTCGCCGTCGGGGCCGATGACGCGGCCTCTCATGTAAAGGCTGCCGGTCTCGTCCGGATCCTTCGTCAGATTGACGTCGCCTTGCTCCAGCGGCGCGCCCGCCACATAGAGCGGTCCCTCGATGGTGCGCGGCGTCCCGCCGGTGCGACCGGCCTCCGCGTCCTTCGCGTCCATGAAAAGATCGAGGAAGTGCTCGAGTCCCGTACCCGGGACCAGCAAGCCGAATTCCGGCGCACCCTTCTGCAGAAAGTTGATGGCGGCCCAGAATTCGTCCTCGCTGATATCGTGCCGGACGATGATCTCTGCGCCTGCCTCGACGATGTCCCGGACGATCGCCTTCAGACGGGAATCGCCCACTGCTTGATTGAGGCCAGCCGCCTTGTCGAGCAATGCCTGGACGTCGGGGGTCTTCACGAAGCTCGTATCCATGTCGTCTCTCCCTTGCTTTTGAGCCCGCTATGCGGACGTTGGTCGAAGTCTCAGCGATCATCCTCGTGCGTTGAGGACGGGTGCCGACAGAGCGGCGTCACCTTCATCTCCATGAAGGGATAAAGCGGCAGACTCGTCAGGACGTCGTGAAGCTCGGCATTGCTTTCGACGTCGAAGATGCTGACGTTCGCGTAGTGGCCGACGACCCGCCAGATGTGGCGCCATTTGCCGGCACGCTGCAGTTCCTGAAAGCGTTCCTTCTCGCTCGCCTTGAGGCGCGCAGCCTCTTCCTTGTCGAAGTCCAGCGGAATGCGGATGTTCATTTCGACCATCATGAGCATGCGTCACACTCCCTTCGTCGCGACGACGTGCACGGTCGGCGCGGTGCGGTCCCGGCGAAACCGGGCGATCTTGTCGTCGTCGAGGGCGATTCCGAGACCGGGCCCCGTCGGCACGCCCAGTGAGAAGTCGGCGTAATCGAGCGGCTCGGCCAGGATCTCTTCGGTGAGCAGCAGCGGGCCAAATAGTTCGGTGCCCCAGGCTAGTCTGGGAAACGTCGCGAAGAGATGGGCGGAGGCTGCGGTGCCGACACCGGCCTCGAGCATCGTGCCGCCGTAGAGACCGATACCCGAAGCGTCGGCGATCGCTGCGACATCGCGACCGGCATGCAGTCCGCCCGACTGGGCTATCTTCACCGCGAACACACGGGCGGCTGCGCTTGCGGCAACACGGAACGCATCGCGGGGACCGTGCAGCGCCTCATCGGCCATCAGCGGGATGCCATGCCGCGCCGACAGACGCGCCATGGCGGCAAGCGCGTCGCGCGCGACCGGCTGCTCGACGAGATCGCAACCGGCGTCTTCCAACATCTTCATGCCGGCGTCGGCCTGGGCCTCGTCCCAGCCCTGATTGACGTCGACGCGCAAGCTGCCGCGATTTCCGATGGCCTTTTTGATTGCCGCGACATGCGCCACATCGTCGGCCACGCTGCGCTTGCCGATCTTCAGCTTGAAGATCGAATGCCGCCTGGCTTCGATCATCGCCTCGGCTTCCTCGATGTCGCGTGCCGTATTTCCGCTCGCGAGCGTCCAGGCCACCGGCAGGCGGTCGCGTACGCGCCCACCGCCGATCAGTTCGGAGACAGGCACGCCGAGACGCTTGCCGGCGGCATCGAGGAGCGCGGTTTCGACGGCGCATTTGGCGATATGGTTGCCGACGACATTGCGGCCGACCTTCGACATGGTCTCGGCGACGCGAGACACGTCACAGGCCTTCAGGACCGGCGCGATGTAGGTATCGATTGCGAGCTTGATGCCTTCCGGGCTTTCGTCGCCGTAGCTCAGACCACCGATCGTGGTGCCCTCGCCGATCCCGATGACCCCGTCGGAGCAGGTGATCCGGACCAGAACCACAGCCTGGCTGCGCATCGTCGCCATCGCCAGCACGTGAGGCCGGATCGTTGGCACATCGACGATAAAGGTATTGATCTGGGCGGCTTTGATCGTCACCGACGCATCCTCGAATTTGTATTTCTTGGCTGAAAACTAGGAGGCTGCGGCGCGCACGGCAAAGACCGATTGGGTTTACAGACGATACCTATAAGGTATGATTTGCCATGGACCTGAGGCAGCTTCGCTATTTCGTGACGGTGGCCAACGAGCGCAACTTCTCGCGGGCAGCCGACCGGCTGCACATCGCGCAGCCGCCGCTGAGCCGGCAGATCCAGCAGCTCGAAGGCGAAGTGGGAGCCGAACTGATCGATCGCTCGTCGCGGCCGCTGAGGCTCACCGAGCCGGGGCGGCTCTTCTACGAACAGGCGGTCCAGGTGCTATCGCGCGTCGAGGAGATGCGCACGATGATGAAGCGCGCGCTCAAGATCGAGAAGAGGCAATTCGTCATCGGCTTCGTGGGCTCGGTCCTCTACGGGCATCTCCCCGAACTCGTCCGCGAGTTCCGGCGAGCCGCACCGGAGGTGGAAGTCCACCTTGTCGAGCTGGTCAGCCTCGAACAGATCGGCGCCCTGAAGGACGGACGAATCGACATCGGCTTCGGACGCGTGCGCTTTGACGACGACGAGGTCCGGCGCATCATACTTCGAGAAGAGCCTTTGATGGCCGCCCTGCCGATCGATCATCCCCTGGAGAAGCAAAGCGGCCCGGTATCGCTGGAGCAACTCGCCGACGAACGCCTCATTCTCTATCCGCGCGCACCTCGCCCCGGCTATGCCGATCAGGTGATCGCACTCTTTCATGATCGAGGACTCGAGCCGCGGATCGCGCATGAAGCGCGTGAACTCCAGATTGCCGTCGGCCTGGTCGCCGCCGAGGAGGGCGTCTGCATCGTGCCTGTCTCGGTACAGAAGTCGCGCGTCGAAGGCGTCCGCTATAAGCGGCTGGTCGAGCCCGCAACTTCGCCAATCATCATGAGCTATCGCCTGGGCGATAAAAGGCCGGAGCTCAATTTGATGGCCGACGTGATCGCGCGCATGTACGAGATCTGGGGCTATGACGTACCCGACGCTCTGCACCGCTTCGACCCGTTCGGATCGTGATCTTTGCTTGCCCAGGCTGGGGTATCGAACAAAATTCTTAGAGTCGCTGATGGGAGGTTACCATGAAGTGCTATCAGCTCGAGGGACCCGACGGAATCGAGGGCCTCAAGCTCGTCGACAGACCGGTCCCGACGCCCGGCGCCAGCGACGTGCTCGTCCGTATCAAGGCTGCTACGCTGAACTATCGTGACTTGCTCACAGTGAAGGGCGGCTACGGTTCTCGACAGAGGTTTCCGCTGATCCCGGTCTCGGACGGCGCCGGCACGGTCGAGGCCGTCGGTACCGACGTCCGTCAATTCGCCGTCGGCGACCGCGTCATCGGCAGCTTCTTCGAGAACTGGCTCGCCGGCGAACCGAGCGAGCAGAAGATGCAGGCCGCGCTCGGAGGCTCCGTGGACGGCGTTCTCGCCGAATACCGGCTCTTCCCGGCGCATGCACTGGTCGCAACGCCGCCACACCTCGGCGACGCCGAAGCTGCGGCGTTGCCCTGCGCCGGTCTGACCGCATGGAGCGCAGTCGTGAAGCTGGGTGACCTGAGACCCGGCCAGACCGTTCTGACCCAGGGTACCGGCGGCGTCTCCTTGTTCGCGCTCCAATTTGCCAAGATGAGTGGCGCGCGCGTGATCGCGACCTCTTCGAGCGACGCAAAGATCGAACGGCTCAAGGCACTCGGGGCCGACGCGACGATCAACTACGGAACCACGATCGACTGGGGAAAGAAAGCGCGCGAGCTTACCGGAGACGGTGTCGACCTCGTCGTCGAAGTCGGGGGTATCGGCACCTTGAACGAATCGATCCGCGCCACTCGGATCGGTGGCACGATCGCCTTCATCGGCGTCCTTGCAGGCCCGCCTCCCGCCAACTCCCGGCTTCCCCTCGTGGTCATGCAGCAACAACGGCTGCAAGGCGTGACAGTAGGATCGGTCGAGGATCTTCAGGCCATGTGCCAAGCGATCTCGCAGAACGGGATGAAGCCTGTTCTCGACCGAACATTTCCGTTCGACCGGGCGAAGGAGGCCTTCGCCCATCTGGCGAGCGGCGCGCATTTTGGAAAGATTGCGATCAGCATCGAGTGAGTGCCTGCTTTCGATCCAAAGCGGGCTGCGGCACGTAGCTGGTCGATAAAGGTCATGCTGCCGGATCCTTGCGGAGCCCGCAACACGACCTCACCGTTCTCACGTGGGGCTTTGGACCAATGTCCCGACCACCATTAAAACCAGAGACAATAATACGAGCGGATATTCCAGGCGAAGGTATTGGCGCTGACGAAATAGCGTAGCGAGCACGCCCAACAGGATGCCGATTGCGATCACGCAGCCGATCAAGCGGAGTGGCGGGATCAGAAGCGCTGCGGCTGCGGTCCACTCCAGCGCGCCTACCACTATGCGCAGACGATCGGGAAATCCCCAAGCCTTGAACTCAGCCCGGATAAAGTCCGGTCCCGTCAAGTTGAGACATCCTGCCCAGGCCAACGCGGCAGCGAGCAGGATGGCAAGCATGCTTGCGATGGTCATCCGTCAGCGGCCCTTTGGAAGGGCGGCGATCATGTCGAGCTCCACGCGAGCGCCAGGCGTTGAAAGCTGGTTGATGCAGATTGTCGTGCTCGCCGGCGTCCATTCTCCGAAATATTCCTTGAGCACCGCCACCATTCCGTCCTGATCGCGGATATCGGTCAGATATTTGGTGACCTTCACGACGTCGGTCCAAGTCAGGCCCTCGTGATCGAGGATGGACTTGATCGTTTCCATGGCGCGACGGGTCTGATCGACGATCGAGTTCGGATGATCGTGCTCCGCCAGGACATGCGGATGCTTGTGATACAGCGGCGATGGCGTAGCACCGGAGATAAACAACAGTCCGCATGGACTTTCGACGCGGATCGCCGGCGCATAGGGCATGTCGACCTTGCGCTCCGGGATCGTCTGGATCTCCTTGATGTCCGGGTTCGAGGGGGACGTTGCGAAAGCAGGTCGTCGCGTCATGGGCATTCTCTCCAGGCATTTTCGATCTGTGGTTGGTGCCGATCGGTTGTGTCGAGCAGGCGAGGTACCTGGCCGCGCGTCACGATCCGCCCCGATCGTCTGTACGCGACCTGATCCAATCATGCAATCGCTTGCACAACATTGTCGCAGGGGGCAATCCATTGTTGTCTCGAACTAATGGATTGATTTTACTGATATAATTTAAAATCGCCTCATCCTTTCGGTCCTCGCAATGCCTGATGGGGCGCACTATTCTTCCAATATTTGAGCTTGAACATGCAAACGATTGCAAATACCAATTCGGTAACAGAGCAGAAGGGCCGCATCAGGTGCGGCAAACGGGGGCGGATACGTGCTGGCTAACGAGCAAGGCCCGAATAAGGACCTGACGTCATGATGGCGGCACCAACGACAGGTCGCGCGGACGGGGCGCCGCTGTTGCGCCTGATCGACATCAGTAAATCCTTCCCCGGCGTGCATGCGCTCAAGGGAGTGTCGCTCGACATTCACGCGAGCGAAGTTCACGTCATTCTGGGGCAGAACGGAGCCGGCAAGTCCTCTCTGATCAAGGTTCTCTGTGGGGCGTATCTCGCCGATCAGGGCGTGGTCGAGTGCGAAGGACGTCACGTCGCAATTCGTGGCCCCTCTGACGCGAATGCAATCGGCGTCGCCGTCATTTTCCAGGAGTTCTCGCTCGCGCCGTATCTCGACATCGCGCAGAACATATTCCTCGGCCGGGAGCGCGCCTTCGCGAAGGCCGGTATCATCGACAAGAAAGCGATGCATGCCGCCGCACGTGAGGTGTTGGGGCAACTCGGCCTCCGTTACGACACCCGAACGTTCGCCGGCGAGCTCGGCGTAGCCCAGCAACAGATGGTCGAAATCGCCAAGGCTCTGTCGCAGAACGCCCGGGTCCTGGTGATGGACGAGCCGACCGCGGCGATCTCGGAACGGGAATCGGAGCGGCTATTTGAGGTTATTGCCCGGCTCAAGCAGCGCGGCGTTGCCATTGTCTACATCTCCCATCGCATGAAGGAAGTCGTTGCGCTCGGGGACCGCATCACGGTCATGCGGGACGGCACCGTGGTGGCCTGCTACCAACGCGGCGAAGTGACTCCGGACGCGATGGTTCGAGCGATGATCGGGCGATCGCTCGACGGCCTCGAGCGACGCGAGCCGGCGACGGCCGGAGCGCCGACCCTCACCGTGGCCAACATGCGCACCGCGAAATTGTCGGACATCTCGCTGGAAGTGCGCGCCGGCGAAGTGGTGGGATTGGCAGGACTTGTCGGTTCGGGCCGCACCGAAGTCGTGCGCGCGATCTTCGGCGCCGATCCCGTGCTTGCAGGGCAGATCAGGTTCAACGATGCCCCCTTCCAGCAGCGTCCGGATCGCAGCACCCGGGCCGGACTTGCGTTGTTGCCTGAAGACCGCAAGCGCGAGGGTCTCGCACTGCCGCTCGCGCTGCGCGAAAACGCAATGGCGGCCGCGCTGTGGCGGCTGTTTCGGCGCGGCTGGTTCGCGCCCGCTGCGGCCGAACGCGCATCGGAAGAGTTGATCGGGCGCTTGAACATCGCAACGCCGGGACCTGCTCAGGTCGTGCGCAATCTCAGCGGCGGGAATCAGCAGAAGGTCGTACTCGGAAAATGGCTCGCCGCCGGCTCCCGGCTCTTCATGCTGGACGAGCCGACCCGCGGTGTCGATGTCGGAGCCAAGACCGAGATCTACCGGCTGATCGATGACCTGGTGAAGGACGGAGCCGCCGTGCTGGTGATCAGCTCGGAGCTCCCGGAACTGATCCATCTATGCGATCGCGCCTATGTCATGCGCGACTATCGAATCGTTGGTCATCTCGACCGTAACGAGCTCTCGGAAAAAGCCATTCTCGACCTGGCGGTACATGATGACTGATCAGACTGTCAGTGAAAACAGGACTGCTCCCGGCACGCTGTTGCGACGGGTCCCGGGCGTCGCCTTCATCCTCGTCGGCATGGTCGTCGTGTTTGCGGTGGGCAATCCGCGCTTCCTGTCGGGCGTCAACCTCACAAACGTCGGTCTGCAGGCCTCGCTGTTGCTCATGCTGGCGCTGCCCATGACCCTCATCATCCTGACCGCCGGCCTGGACCTTTCGGTGGGTGCGCTGATTGGCCTCTGCGGCGTCGTGATCGCGACGTTGCTGGTCGCCGGATGGAGCCTCCCGGTCGCCGTCGCGGCGGCCGTGATGGTCGGACTCGTCGTGGGCACCGTGAACGGATTTTTGATCAGCTACCTGGCATTGCCTGCCTTCGTGGTCACGCTCGGCACCATGGGGCTTTGTGAAGGACTCTCTCTGGCAATCACCAACGGAGATCCGGTCGGCGGCTTTACCCCGGCGCTCGAAGCCTTCTACCGCTCTACCGTTCTGCTCGTGCCGACACCGGTGCTGGTCGCAGCCGCCCTTTACGGTCTGCTTTGGCTGGTGCTCTATCGCAACCGTTTCGGCAACTACGTTTTCGCAATCGGCGGCAACAAGGATGCGCTGCATCTCGCAGGCATCAGAGCCAATCTGGTCCACATGGGCGTTTATCTGCTCTGCAGCGTGACCGTGGCATTGTCCGCACTGCTGTTGTTGGGACGTACCAATTCGGCGCACCCATCCGTCGGAGTTGGCATGGAATTCGAGGCCATCGCCGCGGTGGTGCTGGGCGGCACTTCGTTCGAAAAGGGCCAAGGCTGGCTGTTCGGCACGGTTCTGGGCGTGCTCGCGATTTCCGTGCTCCGCAACGGCCTGAATGTCCTCTCGGTCGAGCCATCTCTTCAGGTCGTCTGCGTGGGCGTCCTCCTGATCGCGGCGCTGCTGATCGATCGCAACCGCAAGCAAGCTCCGAGGCAGGTGGCATGACGACGATGGAGACCCCCGCGCTCGGTTCAACGAAGTGGCGCCCTCTGGCCCACGGCACCCTTGCGATCCTCGCACGTCTCGGCCTCATTGCTGGTATCGTCCTGCTGATGGCCAGCGTCAGTCCGGGGTTCGTCACCGCGGATAACTTTCTCAACATCCTCCGCCAGGCCAGCCTTCTGTTCCTTGTGGCATCCGGTCTGACGCTGGTGATTATCGGCGGCGGGCTCGACCTGTCGGTAGGCGCCAATCTCACTCTATGTGCCTGCCTCGCGGCCGCAGCAATCAAGAGCACCGGGCAGCCTGCAGCGGGTATTGCCGTCGCGCTTGGCTGCGGCACTCTGGTCGGACTCGCAAACGGCGTACTGATCGATCGGCTGAAGATCCCGGCCTTCCTGGCGACCTTCGGCATGCTGTGGGTGGCCCAAGGCATTGCCTATTGGTTCATGGCAGGACAAGTCGTGTACGGCTTCTCGCCGGCGTTCCGGTTCTTCGGCAGCGGATTCTGGCTCGGCGTTCCCGTGCCGATCTGGGTCATGCTGGTCGTGGGTGCCTGCGGCCTGATTTTCCTGTTACGCACGACGATCGGCCGCGAAGTCTATCTCATGGGTTCGAATGAAGCCGCAGCGGCGCTGTCCGGAATTCCGATCGGTAAGCGCAGGCTCCTGCTCTACGTGATCAGCGGACTAATGGCGGGACTATCGGCCCTGATCTATGTCGCCCGTCTCAATGCCGCAGAGCCCGGCATTGGCGAGCCGCTGCTGTTGCCTGCGATCGCAGCCGTGCTCGTCGGCGGGACGTCGCTGTTCGGGGGAAGTGGCAGCCTACTCGGAACGTTTCTGGGCGCCGTCATTCTTACCCTCATCGTCAACGCGCTGAACCTTTTGAACGTAAGTGCGAGCTGGCACCCATTCGTCACAGGCGCCATCGTTCTTGCGGCGGTGCTGGCGGACGCTGCGGTCAATCGCGGCGGGCGGAAATGAGAGTCTCGCCATCCGAATATACGGACGGCTCCATGTGCAAAAACCACTGTGAGGAGATATGATGACGACCCAAGTTTCCAAACGCGCTCGACTCCTGTCCACGGCCACGGCTGCGATCCTGTGCGGACTTTCCTGCTCCCCTGCCTTTGCCGCCGGCGAAGTCATCGCGGCTTTTACAAAGAACCAGGTCGATCCGCATTTTGAAGGCGTTCGCGCCGGCGTCGAGCAGATGGCGAAGAAAATGAATGCGACGGTTCGCCAATTTGTTCCGACCAAGCCCAACAACATCACCGAGGGCATGTCTCAGCTCGAGGATGTGGGCGTGACCAAGCCGAACCTCGTCCTGTTCATGCCGATCGATCCGAAAGCCCAGCTGCCGACCATCAAAAGACTCATCGAATCGGGAACGCCGGTCCTCAACTACAACGACAAGGCCGGCGATGCGCCCTACCTCGCGTTCGTTGGCGAGGACGACTACAAGCTCGGGTATGACATCGCCAAAACGCTGTTCGACCACCTGGGCGGCAAGGGCAACGTGGTCATCATCGAGGGCATCAAGGGCTCCAATACGGGAGACGAGCGCAAGCGTGGGTTCGATGCAGCGCTCAAGGAGTATCCCAACATCAAGCTGCTGGCCTCGCAGCCGGCCAACTTCCAGCGGCTGCTCGGGTTGCAGGTGATGGAAAACCTCATCCAGCAGTTCAGCGACATCAATGGCGTCATTTCCGCCGCCGACGCGTCGGCGCTTGGTGCAGCCGAAGCGTTGAAGGCCGCCGGACGCAGCAACGTTCCGGTCGTGTCCATCAACGGTGTTCCGGAAGCCGTGGAAGCCGTCAAGAACGGCAGCCTTCTCGCGATCGCCGAGTTCAACGGCTTCAAGATCGGCTGTGTCGCAACCGAAATCGGACTGAAGGCAATTCGCGGCGAGGCCGTGCCAAAAAAGGTCGAAATTCCGGGAGCGATCATCACCAAGGCGAATCACGCCGAGTGGTTGGTACCCTATAACGATCGGACGTGCCCTGCCGCGGCGACCTACACCGGTAAGTGACCGGGCGCTCGTTGGAGTGCATGGAGCCCGTCAATCGTTTGCCCGCCGGAACGGCGTTTGCTTTCATCTCGCATCCGGATCACCCGCGATGCGAGAGCGCCGTCCGGCGATTTTAAGGGATGATTGACAATTGACGGGCCCCTCGAAAGGAAAAAGGCCGACTCTAAAGGATGTGGCGGCGCATGTCGGCGTCCACTATTCTACGGTCTCGCGTGCGCTGGATCCCTCCACGGCCCACCGCATTACGGATGAGGTACGGTCGCGTATCCTTGCAGCCGTTGCCGAGCTCAACTATCGCCACAATGTGGCGGCGGCCACGCTCCGCACGAATTCGAGCAAGACGATCGGGATCATCGTCCCCGATATCACGAACAGCTTGTTCGGCCCGATCATCAAAGGCATCGACAGCATCTCGTCACAGCACGACTATGTGGCGCTGATCGGCGACACCGACAACAGCCCGGAGAAGGAAGAGAAGCTGATCAGCACTTTCCTTGCCCGCGGCATTGAAGGTCTGATCGTTGCCAGTGCGCTGCGTGAGGACGGCATTGTCTCTGCGGTCGCCCATGACGGGACGCCGATCGTTACCGTGAATAGTCATGTCGACGACGATTCCGTATCGTCCGTGAGTTACAATGTCCGACCCAGCATTGGCGCCCTGGTCAAGCATCTGGCCGAGCTGGGGCACCGTCGCATCGCGTTCATCTCCGGTCCCTCGTCCTGGTCGACCGCGGAAGAGCGTCTCGCGGCCTATCAGTACTGGATCGGCCGGGTGAAGGCGGACGCTTCCGACGATCTCATCATTCACAGCAGGGAATATCGCGAGGAGGAAGGCGCACGTTGCGCGGAGGAACTTCTGCAGTCGCGCGTTTCGTTCACCGCCCTGATGGCCGCCAACGATTTGCTGGCGTTTGGTGCATTGACGACTCTGCAGCGGCACGGCCTGCGATGCCCGGACGACGTCTCCGTCACCGGCTTCAACGACATTCCCATGGCGGCGCGATGGTCGCCCCCGTTGACGACGGTCAAGGTCGATCCCTTGCAAGCCGGCAAGGCTGCAGCCGAAATCCTATTCGCCGACATGAAGATCGCTCCCGAAGAGCGGATACCGAAGCATGTCCTGCTACCCGCATCGATGGTCGTTCGTCGCTCGACCGGCGCTCCCTTGGTAACCCCGGGCTCGCGACGGGGCCGATGAACATGCGCCGGCGCCCCGGTTCAAAGGAGAGGCGCCGCCCCGTTCCTGACCATCGTGCGCGCGGCCAGAACTAGCGCGATGAGATCGGGATGAATCGTCATCGCGCTTCAGGTTGTTGATCGAGCTTTAGAAAGCCGCACGACCGCGTTCTTCGTCCGGCAGGGGCATCACCAGCAACACGGTGACCGGCGCGTCGGTTGGATTGCTGAGACGACGCGCCTCTCCCCCGGCGATCCGACAGGAATCCCAGCGTCCAAGCAGGGCCTCGGTCTCGCCGTTCGATATGCTGAGTTCGCCGTCGAGCACGACATACATCTTCTCCTGTGGCGAGGAGGACAGCGTCGTACCGCCCCCGGGGGCGATCACGGAGACGCCCATCCACATGTCGGCCGACGGTCCCGCATTCCGCCCCTGCAAGCGAACCATTGCCATGTCCTGATGTCCGGGCGCGGAATATTCAGGGGCCTGCTCAAACCTCACGACATGCATGCTAGGCCCCCGGGCGCAGGACGAGACGGTCGCGCGATGAAGCGATCACTGCACGGTATGCGGCCTTTGCCTCGCTGAGCGGATAGATCGCGGATGGCGAAATAGGAAATGGCCGAAGCGAACCGTTATCGAATCCCGGCATGACGCTGCGGAGGATCTCGCCACACTCGATCGAGGAGAACCCCAGCGTGTCGACACCGACATAGGTGTGCTGACCGCGGTAGAACTCGAGGATGTTGAACTGCACGACCTTGTCCACTGCGGCGATGAGGATCTGACGGCCGCGCTTGGCAAGAGATCGATGCGCGGCCTGAAAGTAGGGATCTCCGACCGTGTTGAAAACAATGTCGGCGCCCTTCCCGTCGGTCAGTTCGCGCACACGCTCGACCACATCGGAGCTGGCAGAGTTCACGATCTGGATCGGGGCATTCGCGTGCCCTGCATAACCTTCGTCCTTCCTCACGACACCGATGACGTTGGCACCTCGCCACGTCGCAAGCTGAACGGCGGCTTGACCGACCTTGCCGTTGACGCCCAGGATCAGCACGTGTTCGCCCGGCTTCGGCATCCCGGTGCGACGAAAGCCCTCGATCGCGGTCACGAACGGCACGCCGATGCCGGCTGCCTCCTCCATCGAAATTCCGCCGGGTTGTTCGACCAGAGCCGCGGCCTCCACGACGAGGTGCGAGGCGTGGGTCCCGTCGCGACGAATACCGAGGTCTCCCGACGTGCCGAACACGGACTTGCCGAGCCATTCCGCAGGACCATCAACCACGACGCCGGCAAAGTCGCGGCCCGGCGTTCGGGGAAACACCGCGTAGGGCATCAATCCGGTTGCGGCCTTGACGTCCGACGGGTTGACGCCCGCCGCCTTGATTTCGACCAGGACGTCGCCGGAGCCACACGATAGCTGCAGCTTCTCGAGGACCGGTTCTATCGACGCTGCGTCGACCGCTTTCGCGCGGAGCCGCACGCAGGTGGCATCGACCACGGATTTACCGGGAGCTTTTCCTGCTGTCACTTGATTCATCCTAGTCATCCTATGCCGCGCGCCCCTTGGGGGTGAAGTTAGGCAAGCCAACGATCTGCCGTGCCTCTGCAAAGGTTGCGATCTCGCCGCCCAAGTCCTCGACGATGCGCCGCGCCTTCGTGACCATCTCGGCGTTCGACGTCGCAAGCTGACCGCGCGACAGATAGACGGCGTCCTCGAGACCGATGCGAACGTGACCGCCGGCCAGATAGGACTGCGCGACCGCCGTGAAAGCCGCCTTGCCGATCCCGATTGCCGTGAACTCCGCATTATCAGGCAAGAGATCGCGCGCATAGATGACAGTCTCGGGATGAGGCTGAAATCCATACCGCACCCCCATGACGAACGAGCACAGCACTGGACCGCTCAGCGTGCCGTCCTTGAGAAGATCGCGCATCAGGGCGATATCGCCGGAATCGAACAGCTCGATCTCCGGCTTGACGCCCGCCTCCGACATCACCTTTGCCATCCGCCGCACATTCGCCGGCGTGTTGATCACGACCTCCTTGCCGGAGTTCATGGTGTTGAGATCGAGCGTACAGATGTCGGGGCGAAGTACTGCAATGTGCTCGACCCGCTTTTCGGGCACCATGAGCGTAGTGCCCTCGCCCGCAATCTTCGGATCATCATGCGAGGGCACGAAGCGACCGCCGGGACCCGTGGTGAGGTTGAGGATCAGCTCAGGATTCCTCTCCCGGATTCGCTCGACCACCTCAGCGTAATGTTGCAGTGACATCGACGGGCGTCCGGTGGCGGGATCGCGCACGTGAATGTGCACGATCGCGGCGCCGGCGTCGGCCGCGCCGAGGCAGGCATCCGCGATCTGCTCGGGCGTGATCGGCAAATGGGGCGTTTGCTCCGGTGTCGTGAGATTGCCGGTGACTGCGCAGGTGATGATGACTTTGTCGCGGGGAGAGCGCATGTCGTTTCCTCTAGAGTGAACGGCCGCCGTCGACCACAAGGGTTGTCCCCGTGGAGAAGCGAAGTTGGGTCGCGCAGGCAAGAACGGCCGAAGCGATATCATCGGCCGTGGCGATCCGCTTGAGCGGAGTCGTCGCCGCTGTCTTGGCGTTGAAGTCGGCGCCGCGACCGGGAACGAAGCCGCTGTCGACGACGCCGGGCGCCACCGCAAGCACCCGGACCTCGGGCGCCAGCGCGCGCCCAAGCGATTTGGTCATGACGTCGATGCCGGCCTTGGCTGCACAATAGGCGATGGATGACCCGATACCATTGCTGCCGGCGATGGATGAGATCGAGACAATCAACCCGTCTCCGGACGCCTTCAGAAGCGGCGCGAAGGTGCGAATTGCTGCAAACTGCCCGCGCCAATTCACCGCAAACATTCGATCGATCAGCTCGTCGTCGAGCGCATCAAGATCTGCGTGCGGAACCGGTTTGGTGAAGCCGGCGGCGTTCACCAGGACATCCAATCGGCCGAATTTCGCTTCGATCTCCTGCCTGAGCGCGATCAGGGTCTGCGTTTCGGCCACATCTGCGGTGAAAGCGGCATGTCCTTCGCCTGGCAACGTTGCCAGAACCTCGTCGGCAGCCAGCGATTCTTTGGCATCATTCCTGAAACTGATGATGATGCGCGCTCCGTGAGCCGCAAATTGCCGCGCGGCCGCGGCTCCGATAGCTCCGGCGCCGCCGACGACGAGGACGACTTTGTTCTGCATGGATGAGGTCATGGGATCACTTGATCGGGGGGTGAGGAAGAACGGCTTCACCCGGCTCCATCACGAAGCGATGCGCGAGGGTGTACCAGGGCGAAGAAGCATCGGCAGCAGGCGGCGTGCCGCTGTCATGACGGCGATAGTCTCCGATCAGGGCGTCTGTCACGCCGAACACGACGTCCGTTTCGAGATGTTCGTCGTCATCGACAAAGATCTGCGTAACGAGCGTTTTGAAACCGGGCTTGAACCCCAAGAAGTGGATGTGCGCCGGCCGGTATGGATGCCGGCGCTGGGCGCGCAGCATGTCGCCGACCGGTCCGTCGGTCGGGACCGGATAACCGGCGGGCTTCACGGACCGAAATGAGAAGCGTCCGGCGGCATCGGTCGTGAACTTGCCGCGCAAATTCATGTCGGCTTGCGTCTCGTCCTGGTTCTCATAAAGCCCGATCGGCGAAGATTGCCATACGTCTATCTCGACCCCGGCGATTGGCTTGCCGGCGGGATCTGCGACCTCGCAGTTCACGAACAAATTCGGTCCCGGCGTCGGAGATCGAACGATCGACCCACCGTTCTCGGTGCGCGGTGAGTTCATTCTCCAGAAAGGCCCGAGCAGGGCGGCGGCGGTCTCGGTTGCGCCGGCATTGCCATTGTTGAGCAGACAAACCAGGGTCGACAGACCGATTGCGTCGGAAAACAGAATTGCTTCGTTATGGCTTTCGTGGGTGGACTGTCCGATCCGGTTGAGGAAATCGATGCCGATTTCGAATTCGCGCTCCGTCAAATTCACTTCGCGCGCAAAGGCGTGCATGTGGCGGACGAACGACGCTGCGATCTCGCGCAACCGCGGATCGGGGGTGGCCTCCATGGCCCGGATGACCGCCGGCGTGACATCGTCAACCGCTCGGATCACGCCGCCGGCCGGCGGCTCTTGTTTGATCATCCTCGGAACTCCCAAATTTATGCAATCGATTGCATTTCAATATGCAATCGATTGCAAACAGTCAAATCCCAGTCTATAACACTGTCGTGAGATCAGGCGGATGTCGCGGAAAACAAAGGGAAATCGGTCGCCGTCGATCAAGGAAATCGCTGATCTGATCGGCGTCCATCCCTCGACGGTGTCGCGCGCACTCGACCCACGCAAACGGCATTTGGTCGGGGACGACGTCGCGCAGCGAATTGCCTCGCGCGCGCGATCCATGGGGTACCGTCCCAACCAGTTGGCCGCGGCGCTGCGCAGAGGACGCTCGCAGCTTGTCGGGGTTTTGCTTCCCGATATCACCAACACGGTGTTCGCCCCCATCCTTGCCGGCATCGCGGAGGTTCTGTCCAACGTCGGCATGGCACCGATTGTGGCAGACGCCGGCAACGACGCATCGCAGCAGATTGCGTTCGTCGATCGCTTGCTCGATCAGCGCGTCGACGGTCTGATCTTGGCTACGGTGTCGCGCGACGACGCTCTGGTCGGCTATTGCCTTGATCGCGAAATGCCCGTGGTGCTGGTCAATCGGTCGGAAGCATCGGACCGCGTACCGTCCGTCGTCTCGGACGACGCAAAGGGAATGGCGCTGGCCGTCGACCACCTCTTCGCGAAAGGACATCGAGCCATCGCTCACGTTGCCGGGCCGCTCGGCACATCAACCGGCCTGCTGAGACGTGATGGCTTCCTTGATGCGATGCGACGTCATGGTCTGGAAGGCATCGTTGAAAATGCCGCGTTCTATTCACGCGAGGCCGGGCATGACGCGGCACTCGACCTGCTCAGGCATCATGAAGTCTCGGCAATCGTCGCCGCCAACGATCTGCTCGCGCTGGGCGTCCTGAGTGCGATGAGACAGCTCGAACGAGATTGCCCTCGGGACATTTCCATTGTCGGCCACAACGACATGCCGCTGATGGACGCAGTCTCGCCGCCGCTAACCACCGTTCGGATCGAACATCGGGAGATGGGCCGACAGGCAGCGCAATTGCTGCTTGACGCACTTGACCAGCGCTACGCCGCGGCGCGTCACATTGTGCTGCCGCCGAAACTCGTCGCACGCGATTCAACAACGGTGGTGAAAAAGCCCCGGTAACGACTCTGCGCATGGTCGGACATGCTTCTCAGCATGATCAACTTGCCGCCGGGGGGGCGCCGAGGCGAGCCGCCAGAACTTCCAATTTCTTGTTGCCGCAACAGTGGGAATGTCTTCCCCGAAGACTGTCGAGACGGCCGGGGCATTTCACGATTTGCGTCAGTTTGAGTAGAATTTGCTGCAACCCGCGTCGAGGGCAAGTCGACGGCCTGCAACCGGGGGTTACAGCACAAGTCGCTTCCTTCCCGGCGCTTAATTCAAGTAAGCTCTCCGGTCTGGGACGGGAGCGACGGTGCAGGGAGCGCAACGCAACTCGCTGAGACTTTTGCAGTGGATGATGGCTGCATCCCTGGCGCTGCCGATTGCGCTGTTCGTCATCGCGTCCGCAATCTCCTACACCTCGACAAGAAACATCGCCGACCGGGAGATCGAGCGCACGCTCGACGTCGCGGATGAGCACGCGCTCAAGGTGTTCGAGACCATCGACCGCAGCCTTTCCGAGCTCAACGAGGTCGTGCGCGGCCTTCCCGACGATGTCATCCGCTCGCGCGAGCCTGAACTGCACCGGCGGCTGAAGCGGCTGACCGATACGCTGCCCCAGCTCAAATCAGCCTGGATCTTCGATGCGGACGGACGATCGCTGGTCAACAGCCTCGCCTCACCACCCCCGGAGCAGAGTCTTGCGGACCGCGACTATTTCTATGCCCATGTCGACCAGAACATCGGCACCTACATCGGCGTCCCCCTGACGCCGCGCCAGCCTTATCAAGGCGCGCGCTTCTTCGGCGTGAGCCGCCGGCGCGACTCCGACGACGGCCGCTTCATCGGCGTGATCCAGGCCTCCGTCCTGCCGGAATATTTCGAGAGTTTTTATGCCAGGATTGGCTCAGATCCGGGCAGCTTCTTCGCGATAGGACGCACCGACGGCGTGCTCCTCACACACTTTCCCCGGCTCGACCGCGACCTCCGGCTCGATCCGAACGGGCCAGTCGGCCGGAAGATCGCAGCTCACCCCGAGTACGGCCTCATCACCATCGCGTGGCCCTCGGACGGAATCGAGCGGCGCATCGGCTACAGGCGTGTCGCCGAGTATCCGATCTATGTCAGCGCCGGGCTCGAGACCTCAGCGATCCGCGCGCGCTGGTTCGCCGCCATGGGCCAGTATCTGGTATTCGGCGTTCCCGCCACCGCGCTGCTGTTCCTGCTGCTGGCGCTGGCGTTACGGCGCGCCCAGCATCTCCAGGCCGAAACCGCCAGGCAGCGCGAGGCCGAGGAGGCGCTCAAGCACAGCCAGCGCCTGGAGGCGCTCGGCCAGCTCACCGGCGGCGTCGCGCACGACTTCAACAATTTGCTGACGGTGATCCGCGCCTCGGTCGACCTGTTGAACCGGCCTCAGCTCACGGAGGAGCGGCGGCAGCGCTATATCACCGCAATCGCGGATGCGGTCACGCGTGCCGCGAAGCTGACCTCGCAGCTTCTGGCGTTTGCGCGGCGCCAGACGCTGAAGCCGGAAGTGTTCGACGTCGGCGAGCGGATGCAGTCGCTGCACGACATGCTGGCCACGCTGCTCGGGCCAGCCATCGAGATCGCGATGCAGCTGCCGGCGGAACCGTGCCTCGTCAATGCCGATGCCAGCCAGTTCGAGACGGCGCTGATCAACATGGCGACCAATGCGCGCGATGCCATGCGGGGCAAGGGCAGGATTACCTTCAAGGTCGAGGCGGCGAGGAGCGTTTCGGACAGGCTGGCGCAACTTTCCGGAAGCCAGGGATTCGTCCGCGTCGCCGTCAGCGACATCGGAATCGGCATTCCTGCCGCGCGGCTCGGGCGCATCTTCGAGCCGTTCTTCACCACCAAGCAGGTCGGCCACGGCACTGGCCTCGGCCTTTCGCAGGTGTTCGGCTTCGCCCGGCAATCCGGCGGCGAGGTGACTGTCACGAGCGAGGTTGGCCGGGGCAGCACCTTCTCGCTTTTTTTGCCGCGCGTGCCGGCGGAGCTGCTGCCGCAGCGGCCGGCGCCGAACACCGCACCGGCGGTGGCCGGCAACGGCATGTCGGTGCTGCTGGTCGAGGACAATATCGCGCTCGCCAATTTCGCCGCCGACGGTCTCACCGAGCTCGGCTACAGCATCACGCTGGTCGACAATGCAAGCGATGCGCTCGCCGAGCTCATGGAGGACGCGGATCGTTTCGACGTCGTATTCTCGGACGTGGTGATGCCGGGCATGACCGGGCTCGATCTGGCGCTGCGGATCCGTGATCTCGACATCGGCGTGCCGGTCGTGTTGACCAGCGGCTACAGCGAGGCACTGTCCCAGGACGGCATTGCAGGCTTCGACCTCGTGGAAAAGCCCTACTCCATTGAGGAATTGTCGCGCGTACTCCACAAGGCGGCGCGGCTGCGCCAGGTGCGCGACGGCGCCGCCGAGTGATCGGTCCCCCCGAACCGAAAAGGTGGCGTGAGCGCCGTTGGAGTCCCCGGCAAAACCGGCTATGCATGCGCCGCTTGCAACGAGGACCCCTTGGCTTGACGCTCGACAACGCCCCTTCGTCCACGCCGTTCGGCGCGTTTGCGCCCAATGCGGCGCAGGCCGCGATCATTCGCCTCGCAACACAGTCGGGGCTGAAGCGCGGCGCATTCCGTCCGTGGTTGTCGCGGCTGGTCAACCTGCTGCGCGGCGGCCCGATCGACGTACAGTATCAGGGCGCGTCGTTCCGCTTCTATCACCAGGGCAGCGCGACCGAGCGCGGCGCGCTGTTCAACCCCGACTACAATCTCGACGAGCTCGACTTCCTGCGCCAACATACGCCGGCGGGCGGCGTGTTTGTCGATGTCGGCGCCAATGTCGGCACTTTTGCGCTGGTGATGGCCCGGCAGGTCGGCCCTGCGGGGAAGGTGGTCGCGATCGAGCCGCATCCGATGACGTTCGGGCGGCTCTCGTTCAACCATGCCGCATCGAAAGCGTCGCAGGTGCGCCTGGTGCAGGCCGCCGCAGGTGACAGCGACGGCGAACTCATGATCGAGAGCGGCGGCGGCAATCTCGGCGCTACTCACGTCGTCACCGACACGGCCAGCGCCGATGCCATCAAGGTCCCGTCGCTGCGGCTGATGCGAATTCTCGACGAAGCCGGAGTCACGAAAGTCGATTCGCTGAAGATCGACGTCGAGGGCTTTGAGGACCGCGTGCTGATCGGCTTCTTCCGCGATGCGCCGCAATCGCTGTGGCCGCGCGCGGTCGTGATCGAGCATCTGTCACAAAAGGAATGGCAGCAGGATTGTATTGCCGACATGGTCGCGCGTGGCTTTGCGATCGCGCGCAAGACACGGAGCAATACGTTCCTGTCGCGCTGATAACGACGACAACGGAGGTTGCAATGATCGACCATTTGGGTTTCTCCGTCTCCGACTACGAGCGTGCGAAAGCGTTCTACACCAAGGCGCTGGCGCCGCTCGGCTACAGCCTGATCATGGAAGTGACGGCGGAGCAGACCGGTCACGATCCCGCAGCCGGCTTCGGCGCCGACGGCAAGCCCGATTTCTGGATCGGCGGCGAAGGCGCGATGAACAAACCGATGCATGTCGCGATCCTCGCGAAAGACCGCGCCACGGTCGACGCGTTCTACAAGGCGGCAATCGCGGCCGGCGGCCGCGACAATGGGCCGCCCGGCATCCGCGCGCATTATCATCCGAACTACTACGGAGCCTTCGTGCTGGACCTTGACGGGCACAACATCGAAGCGGTCTGCCACACACCGGAATAGGGCGGCGCGACGAGGAACATCGACGCGACATCATCGTTGTCATTCTCTGGACAACCGACCTTGATGATGCCGATGCCGATTGAACCGCCCGAGATTCCGCCATCGACGCCGGGGACTCCGAGCGAGCCACCGCCCGGGATTCCACCGGGCAATCCGCAGCCTGATATTACGCCACCAGTGCGCGAGCCCGGCGAAACACCGCGGCCCGACGAATTGCCTCCGCACGTTCCCGAAGAGATTCCTCGACGCGGGCCGAACGGGCCGCTCACGCCGAATCCTGCGACGGATGCGACTTCGCCGCATGATCACACATGAGACGAACGATCACATATGAGGCGATTGCAACCTGCTTCTGAATGCGCAATGAACATCACCATAGTGACGTGATTTGCGTTTAGAAATAAATCGGCTCGCGACTTCTTCTCCCGCCACAATCCGGCCTAACGCGGCTGTTCATCACACCACTTCATTCGTCAAAGAACCTTCCGGGGAATTTCACGACCATGACTGACTTTCGTTTCGTGCTGCTTGCCACGACGGCTCTGACCGCGATGCAATTCGCAAGCTCCGCATCACATGCGCAAACCGCACCGCCGCTCGTGGTCGCGCAGGCCCAGCCGCAAGAGACAGGACCTGACGGACGACCGAAGCAGCCTCCGAAGGAGCAGCCGAAGGGCCCCCCGCC
>JAEWFG010000102.1 GCA_023388935.1 Pseudomonadota bacterium
CCTTGGCTCTCCTGCGCCATGCAAGAAGCTCTTCCGGGCTCACCGCTCGTCGGCGATCACCTTGCCGTCGTTCGGCAGCGCGCCCGGGCTAACCAGCTCAACATTGCCGCCGAGTTTCGTCACCGCGCGCAAGCTGGCCGCGATCTCCTCCCGTAGCGCATCGCTCGCGGCCGCCGTTTCCGCTCTCAGCGTCATCGCGTCCGCCTCGCCCTGGCGCGTGACGACGAGGCGCAATCGACCGAGCGCAGGGTAGCGCTTGCCGATCTCGGCGACCTGCTCGGGGCGAACGAACATGCCCTTGACCTTGGTGGTCTGGTCGGCGCGGCCCATCCAGCCTTTGATGCGCATGTTTGTGCGCCCGCAGGGGCTTTCGCCCGGGAGCGTTGCGGTGAGATCGCCGAGTGCGAGCCGAATCCAGGGATGATGCGGATCGAGCGAGGTCACCACGATTTCGCCGACTTCGTCCGGCGCCACGGGATCGCCGGTGCCGGGCCTGACGATCTCCATGATCAGGTCCTCGTTCACGACCATGCCCTCTCGCGCCTCGGTCTCGAAGGCGATGAGACCGAGATCGGCGGTGCCGAACGCCTGGTAGGCATCGATGCCGCGCGCCTTGATCTCGGCCTGCAGCGAGGGCGGAAAGGCGGCGCCGGAGACCAGCGCGCGTTTGATCGACGAGAGGTCGCGGTCCGCGGCTGCCGCGGCATCGAGGAGAATCTTCAAAAAGTCCGGCGTGCCGCTGTAGCCGACCGGCCGGTAGGCCTCGATCAGTTCGAACTGCTGTTCGGTATTGCCGGGTCCGGCCGGGATCACCGCGCAGCCCAGCGCGCGCGCCGAGGCATCGAAGATAAAGCCGCCGGGGGTGAGGTGGTAGCTGAAGGTGTTGAGCACGACGTCGCCGGGTCGGAACCCGGCCGCGAACAGCGCCCGTGCACCGCGCCAGGGGTCGGCCTGGCGCCCTTCCGGCTCGAAGATCGGACCAGGGGAGGTGAAGAGGTGGGCGAAGGAGCCGGGGGCCGTCGCCACAAAGCCGCCGAAGGGCGCCGAGGCCTTGTGCAGGGCAGGCAGTTCCGACTTGCGGAGCACCGGCAGGCTCGCCAGCGCGGCCCTGGAACTCACCGAGGCGGGATCCACGCCCTTGAGCCGCTCGGCATAGGCTGGAGCGGCCATCGCGCCGCGCAGCACGTCCGGCAGGCGGGAGAACAGATGGGCCTCTCGCGCTTCTGCCTCACGCGTCTCAAGGGCATCGTAATGGGCGGTCATGGCTGATCTTTCCGGGTTGAGATCCATTGCACGGCACCGCCGGCATGGGTATCAGACGGCCATTGTCGGGGCGTGGAGAGGACGCGATGGCGGACGAACGGATCATTGCGGCGGAGGAAACGACCGACGTGGTCGCGCGCCTGAAGCGCCGCATGATCAAGGAAGCGCTGCCGCTGTGGTCGACCGTCGGCTGGGACCATGCCGCGGGCGGTTTCATCGACCGGCTCCATCGCGACGGTACGGCGGATGCGGTCGCGCCGCGGCGCGTGTTCGTACAGGCCCGCCAGATCTGGTGCTACACCAAGGCGGCGCAGATGGGCTGGTATCCCGAGGGACGCGCCATTGCTCTGAAAGGGCTGGAGCATCTGCTGGCAAAGGCGAAGGCGCCTGACGGCCGGCCTGGCTACGTGCATCGGCTGACGCCGGAGGGTGCGGTGCTGGACGGCCGGCGCGATGCCTACGACCACGCCTTCATCCTGTTTGCGCTCGCGGCGGTCTATGCGCTCGACCAGGATGCGCAGGTTCGCGCCGAGATCGACGCGCTGCTGGCCTTCCTCGACGGCCATCTGCGCTCGCCGCATGGCGGCGTCCACGAAGGCCTGCCGGTTTCGCTGCCGCGCCGGCAGAATCCGCACATGCATCTGTTCGAGGCGATGATCGCTTGCTTCGAGGCGACCCACGATCTGTCGTTCCAGAACCGCGCCGGTGAGTTCTTCGCGCTTTTCCTCGCCAATCTTTACGACAAGCAGAAACGCATCCTGACGGAGTATTTCGAGGAGGACTGGTCGAAGATCGAGCCGGGCAGCGTCGAGCCGGGCCATCAGGCGGAATGGGTCTGGCTCCTGAAGGGGTTTGAACGCATCACGGGATGCCCGACCGGACAGCGGCGCGCCGAACTGCTGACGACCGCGCTGCGCTATCGCGACGAGGCCACCGGCTGTCTCGTCGACGAGGGTGATGCCGCCGGCAACATTCGCCGCAGCACGCGGCGGCTGTGGCCACAGGCCGAGATGGCGAAGGCGTGGATCGCGCAGGCCGAATCCGGCGAGGCGGGCGCGGTAGAGGAAGCGCGCGCGGCGCTGGTACGGCTCGAACGGCATTACCTCAGCCATCCCGTGAAGGGCGGCTGGTACGACCAGTTCGATTGCTACGGCAAATCGCTGGTCGACACCATTCCTGCATCGTCGTTCTATCATGTTCTCTGTGCAGTCACGGAAGCGGAGCAGGTGCTGGAATAAGACTCTTTTGTTTTGACGTGTTTTCTCCACCCGAACCGGTTCCCACTTCGCTTGAAAACGCTATGTCAAAGCCACCTTTTGCGCCGCTTGAAGCTCTTCAGGTTCTTGAAGCTCTTGCGCTGGTCGCCGGCACCGCCGAGATAGAATTCCTTGACGTCCTCGTTGTCGCGCAATTCGTCCGCGGTGCCGTCGAGCACGACCTTGCCCTGCTCCATGATGTAACCGTGGCTCGCCACCGACAGCGCGGCGCGCGCGTTCTGCTCGACCAGCAGGATGGTGACGCCGAGGTCGCGGTTGATCTTCTGGATGATCGAGAACACCTCTTTCACCAGCAGAGGGGACAGGCCCATCGAGGGCTCGTCCATCAAAATCATCTTCGGGCGCGCCATCAGTGCGCGGCCAATTGCGAGCATCTGCTGCTCGCCACCGGAGAGATAGCCGGCAAGGCCGGTGCGCTCCTTGAGGCGCGGGAAATAGTTGAAGACCATGTCGAGATCGGCGTCGACCTCGCGGTCCCTGCGGGTGAAAGCGCCGAGCCTGAGGTTTTCCAGCGAGGTCATGTCGGCGACGATGCGGCGGCCCTCCATCACCTGGAAGATGCCGCGACGGACGATCTTGTCGGGGTCGATGCCGGCGATCGCGGAGCCCTCGAACAGGATCTCGCCCCGCGTGACTTCACCGTCCTCGGTCTTGAGCAGTCCCGAGATCGCCTTCAGCGTCGTCGACTTGCCGGCGCCGTTGGCACCCAAGAGCGCTACGATCGCGCCCTTCGGCACGTCGAGGCTGAGGCCGCGCAGCACCAGGATGACGTCGTCATAGACGACCTCGATGTTGCGTACGCTAAGCAGCGGCGGCGCGGGCACGACGCTGGGGCTGGGGCGTGTTGCTTCGGCGGTCTGGGTCATGCAGTCTTCTCCGCTGTCGTCACCCGCGAAGGCGGGTGACCCAGTATTACAGAGACGCCTGACCTTTCCCGAGAGGCCGCGGCGTACTGGATCCCCCGCCCCCGGTGCGCAATTGCGCACGAGGCGGGGGATGACAGTTGTGTGTGGTCAAAGCGGGGCTCACCAGCCCAGCAATTCGGCCTTGCGCGGCAGCTCGATGGTCTTGACCTTTTCGAGCTTGATCGTGCCCTTGGCCATGAGGTCGTTGAGGTCGCCGTCAGTCCCGCCGGATATCTTGGTGCGATAGAGGTCGACCTTCAGCGTGCCGCGGTGGTCCTTGTCGGTCCAGGTCGAGGGATTGCAGACGCCTTCCATGCCGGCCGGCACCCAGTCCTTCTTCTGGTAAAAGCCCTTCACGACGTTGTCGCCGGTGGCGCCGCCATTCTTGGCGGCCCAGTCGAGCGCTTCCCTCATGTACAGCGCCGAGCAGACCGCCGCGATGTAGTGCACGGGGCGATAGACCTTGCCGGTGGGGTCGGAGACCTTCGAGATCTCCATCACCGTCTTCATACCGGGCGCATCGCCGCCCCAGCTCACAGCGGTGCGCAAGGGGAAGATCACGCCATTGGCGGCATCGCCTGCGGTCTTGGCGGCATTCTCGTCCATGCCCCAGACATTGCCGAGGAACTGCACGTCGGCGCCGGCGGTCTTGCAGGCCTTCATCACCGAGATGTTCGAGGCCGCGGTGTTGCCGAGATAGGCATAATTGGCGCCCGATGACTTCAGGCTCAGGCACTGCGCGCTATAGTCGCCCGGCGCCAGCGCGAACACCAGCGGCGGCAGCACCTCGAAGCCGAGCTCCTGGGCCATGGCTTCGCCTGCAGCCTTCGGCGCATTCGGATAAGGATGGTTGGCGCCCATGTGCACGAATTTCGGCTTGCCGGGCTTGCCCTTGGCCTTCCAGTCTTCGGCCGCCCACATCAGCATCGCGCGCAGCGAATCCGAATAACTCGGGCCGTAGAAGAAATTGTAGGGCGCGGGCTTGGCCTTGCCGCTGACGCCTTCGGGATCGGTGAGAGCTGCGGCGTAGGAGCCGGACAGGTCTGGGATCTTGTCCTGAGCGAGGAAGCCGGTCAGCGCCTCGGTGTCCGCGGTGCCCCAACCCATGATCGCAGCGACCTTTGAGTCCGGCGAAGACCACTTCTTGTAGAGCGCGATCGCGCGCGGCACCTGGTAGCCATAGTCGTTGGTGTCGACACTGAGCTGCTTGCCGCCGACGCCGCCGTTCTTGTTGACCCACGCGAAGGTGTCGGCGACAGCCTGGCCGTAGGGCGTGCCGACGTCGGAGGTGCCGCCGGAATAATCGGCAAGATGCCCGATCGCGATCTGCGCCTGCGCGCTCGCCGAGAATGCGGTGATCGCAAGTGCGAGCGATGCGGTGCTCAAAAGGGACTTCATATTCATGGGTCGGTTCCTCCTGCTATTGTTCAAGTGAAGTTTCCGCGCTCAATGCGAGAACGGGTAGAGTTTCCAGTAGGCCTTGATCTGCCGCCAGCGATGCGCGAGCCCGTCCGGCTCGAACATCAGGAAGGCGATGATGATCACCCCGATCGCGATCTCGCGCAGGAAGGTGATGTTGGTGTTGAGCGACAGCGCCTTGTCGATCGCGCCGCCCTTCAGGTACAGGCTGATGAATTCCATCGATTCCGGCAGCAGCACCACGAAGGCGGTGCCCATCAGCGTACCCATGATCGATCCGGTACCCCCGATGATGATCATGGCCAGGAACAGGATCGAGCGCTCGATGCCGAAACCCTCCTGCGACACCACGAGCTGGTAATGCGCATAGAGCGCGCCCGCGATGCCGGCGAAGAAGGCGGCCAGCCCAAACGACAGCGTGCGGTACTTGGTGAGGTTGATGCCCATGATCTCGGCGGAGAGATAGTGGTCGCGGATCGCCACCAGCGCGCGGCCATCGCGCGTTCGCATTAGATTGGTGACGAGGATGTAGCTCGCGAGCACATAGGCCAGCACGACGTAGAAATACTGTTTATCGCCGCGCAGCGTGTAGCCGAAGATCGAGAACGGCTCGGCGCTCGCCGGCACCGATCCGCCGGAGAACCATTCGGCGCGGGAGAAGAAGTCAAGCAGGATATATTGCGCGGCCAGCGTCGCGATGACGAGGTAGAGTCCTTTCAGTCGCGCTGCCGGAATGCCGAAGATCAGGCCGACCAGCGCGGTGACGACGCCCGCGAGCGGAATCGCCAAGAATACCGGTATCGGCGCGTTGTTGGAGATGTAGGCCGAGGTAAACGCGCCGAGCAGGAAAAACGCGGCGTGCCCGATCGAGATCTGGCCGGTGAAGCCGACGAGGATGTTCAGCCCAAGCGCCGCGATCGAGAAGATGCCGATCTGGATCAGGATGCTGAGCCAGTATCCGCCAAGGAATTGCGGCACGAGGCAGAGCAGCAGCACTCCGGCGATCGCGAAGTTGCGGCTGGTCGCGGTCGGGAAGATCGTGGTGTCGGCCGCGTAAGAGGTGCGGAAATCACCAGCAGGGATGAGGGCAGGGCCGGCCATGGGTCAGATCCGCTCGATGTCGTGGGTGCCGAACAGGCCGTAGGGCTTGATCATCAGCACGATGATGAGGACGTAGAACGGCGCGATCTCATAGAGATTGCCCCAGTGCAAATACTGGCTGTCGACATATTGCGCGATGTTCTCGAGGAGGCCGATGATGATGCCGCCGAGCACGGCGCCGCCGACGGAATCGAGGCCCCCGAGGATCGCCGCCGGGAACACTTTGATGCCGTAGGCGGCCAGGCCCGAAGACACGCCGTTGACAACGGCGACGACAACGCCTGCGACCGCCGACACCGTAGCCGAGATCGCCCAGGCCATCGCGAACACGCTCTTCACGGAAATGCCGAGCGATTGCGCCACCTGCTGGTTGAACGCGGTGGCGCGCATCGCAAGGCCGTATTTGGACGCGCGGAAGAACCAGGCCATGCCGATCATCATCGCAACAGAGACTACCAGGCTCATGACATAGACGGTCTGGATCTGGAGACCGAATAGGCTGACCGACTGGCTCTCGAACACGCGCGGGAACGGTTGCGGATTGACGCCGAACATCCACTTCAGCGTTGCCTGCAACACGGTGGAGAGGCCGATCGTCACCATGATCACCGAGATGATGGGCTCGCCGATCATCGGCCGCAGGATCAGGACTTGGATCGCGATGCCGAACACGAACATGAACACCAGCGTGATCGGCATGCCGATCCAGAACGGCACCTGGTATTTCGCCAGCAAGGCCCAGCACACCCAGGCGCCGACCAGCAGCAATTCACCTTGCGCGAAGTTGACGACCTGCGTCGCCTTGTAGATCAGCACGAACGACATCGCGACCACGCCATAGAGCGTGCCGACCACGAGACCATTGACCAGGAGCTGGATGAGGAAGGCGGTGTTCATGTCGATGTCCGCGCAAAATGCAGAGGCGATGGCGGTGCACCCTCTCCCCTTGTGGGAGAGGGTGGCTTCGGGAAGCGAAGCCACGTGAGGGGCTGTCTCGGCAGCGACGGTGCGGATAGAGGACCCCTCAGCCGAGTAGGGGTGTGGCTGACGGCGGAGATGCCCTCTCCCACAAGGGGAGAGGGCACAGCAATGCGCATCGCGCTCGTAACTGACAGGATGCTCACTCCGCGGCCTCCGCCATGTGACCATGTCCGCCCAGATCGACCACGCGCAGCGTGGTGCGCACCCGCTGGGTGGTGCCGTCCTGGAATCGGATCACGGTGTCGACGGGGATGTCGGCGTCGCCGCGGTAGATAGCGTCGATGATGCCTTCGTATTTCTCGTTGATGACGCCGCGGCGCACCTTTCGGGTGCGGGTGAGCTCGCCGTCGTCGGCGTCCAGCTCCTTGTAGAGCAGCAGGAAGCGCGAGATGCGCTGCGCTGGTGGCAGCGTGGCGTTGACGGTCTCGACCTCCTTCCGGAGCAGCGTGTAGACCTCGGGCCGCGAGGCGAGATCGCTGTAGGTCGTGAAGGAGAGTCGGCTCTTCTCCGCCCATTTCGAGATGATGGAGTAGCGGATGCAGATCATCGCCGCGAGCGCGTCGCGGTTGGCGCCGAGCACCACGGCTTCCGCGATATAGGGTGAGAACTTCAGCTTGTTCTCGATGAATTGCGGCGAGAAGCGCTCGCCGCGAGAGGTCTCGGCGAGGTCCTTGATGCGGTCGATGACGACGAGTTGCTTGCTGTCGTTGAAGTAGCCGGCGTCACCCGACAGCATCCAGCCGTCCTTGATATCGGCGACGCTGGCCTCGGGATTCTTGTAGTAGCCGAGGAACATGTTGGGATGGCGGACCACGATCTCGCCGACACCGTGGACGTCGGCATTGTCGATGCGTATCTCGACGCTGTCGGCCATCGGCACGCCGGTGGTATCAGGATCGACCTTGCCCTCGGGGTGCAGCGTATAGGCGCCCAGCAGCTCGGTCTGACCGTAGAGGGTGCGCAGCGGCACGCCCATGGCCTGGAAGAATTTGAACGTGTCGGGCCCGAGCGCCGCGCCGCCGGTGGCGGCCGAGCGCAGGCGGGTGAAGCCGAGACGGTCGCGGAGCGCGCGGAACAAGATCGCGTCAGCAAAGCCTGAACGCTTGCCCTGTCCGAGCGCCGCAAGCCCGCTCTTCATGCCGATATCGAACAGCCGCTGCTTAAAGGGTGACGCGTCCATCACCTTGGCGCGGACGTCGGCGGCGATCGATTCCCAGACGCGCGGTGCAAAGAGCACGAAGGTCGGCGCGATTTCGCGCAGATCATTCATCATCGTGTCGGGCTCTTCGACGAAGTTGATCTTCATCCGGCACAGCAGGCCTTTGCCGAGCACATAGACCTGCTCCATGATCCACGGCAACGGCAGCACCGAGACGTATTCGTCATCGGGCCCCTTCGGATCGAAGGCGAGATAAGTCGCGCAATGGCCGAGTACGCGGCCGGCAGCAAGCATCGCGAGCTTGGGATGAGAGGTGGTGCCTGACGTCGTGCAGAGGATCGCGACATCCTCAGCCTTGGTGGCATCGACCAGCTTGTCGTAAAGCTCCGGATCGCGCGCGGCGCGTGCGCGGCCGAGCTCGGCGAATCTATCGGCCGACATCAGGCGCGGATCGTCGTATTTCCGCATCCCGCGCGGATCGGAATAGATGATGTGCTTCAGCCTCGGCACGCGGTCGGCGAGCACAAGCAGCTTGTCGACCTGCTCCTCGTCCTCCGCGAAGACGAGCTGGGCTTCGCCGTAGTTGAGGAGATACGAGGCCTCCTCATCCAGCACGTCGCGATATAGCCCGAGGCTGAGGCCGCCAATCGCGTGCGTCGCCACTTCCGCCGCGACCCAGTCCGGCCGGTTGTCGCCGATGATGCCGATCACGTCGCCGCGCACCAGGCCCAACTCGACGAGACCGAGCGCGAAGTCGCGCACGCGCGTCTGATAGTCGTTCCAGGTGAACAGGCGCCAGAGGCCGAGATCCTTCTCGCGCAGCGCGATCTCGTTGCCGTACTCCCTGGCATTGAGCCGGAGCATCTTTGGATAGGTGTCGGCCTGCGCGACGCGGCCTGCGTAATCCATCATGCCGCGCTCTCCTGCGCTGGCGGAGCATCATCCGGATCGACCAGCGTCTCGTCCTCCTCGCCGAGATAGGCGCGCCTGACGTGGGGATCGGCGAGGACCGTGGCCGGATCGCCCTCGGCGATCTTGCGGCCAAAATCCAGCACCATGACGCGGTGGGAGATGTCCATCACCACGCCCATGTCGTGCTCGATCATCACCACCGTCATCCCGAACTCCTCGTTGAGATCGACGATGTAGCGGGCCATGTCCTCCTTCTCCTCGAAATTCATGCCGGCCATAGGCTCGTCGAGGAGGATGAGACGCGGCTCCAGCGCCATGGCGCGGGCGAGCTCGACGCGCTTGCGCAGGCCGTAGGAGAGGGTGCCGGCGGTGGCTTTCCGAACCGATTGGAGGTCGAGGAAGTCGATGATCTCCTCGACCTTGCGGCGGTGCTGGAGCTCTTCCTTCCGCGCACCGGTGAGCCAGTACAACGATCCCGTGAGGAAATTGTTCTTCAAGAGGTGATGGCGGCCGACCATGATGTTATCGAGCACGCTCATGTGGTGGAACAGCGCCAGGTTCTGGAAGGTACGGCCGATGCCGAGCGAGGCGCGGGCATTCGGCGTCAGGCCGGTGATGTCGCGATCCCTGTAGAACAGCTGGCCTTCGGTCGGCTTGTAGCGACCGGAAATACAATTCACGATCGAGGTCTTGCCGGCGCCGTTGGGGCCGATGATCGAGAACAGCTCGCCATCCTTGATGGCGAAGCTGACATCGGTCAGCGCGCGAACGCCGCCGAACCGCAAGGACACGCCGCGCACTTCAAGACTGGTAGCCACCAAACGAATCCCTCCCGGTGATGGCGCGTTCAGTGGCGCTCTTCGTCCGTTCCTGTTGAGCGATCCTAGTACGGTCGTGCCGGTGAGGCCATGCAGCGATTGGTCTCGACCGGGCGCCGCACCACTCTCATTCCCGATCGGGATCAAAAGTCGCATCGCCCAAGGTGGCCCTCAATAGGGGAAAGCGCTATTTTGAAATGTCTCCCGCCTGACAATTCCACGACAAAGTTTTTCGGGCGGTGCAGCCTTCATCTTTCGTCGGATGGCGGACGAAACGATCGTGCTGCAGTGCAATAGTGGGATGGAGTGACGAAACGGTGCGGTTGGCTTCGGGATCATGATTTCAGAGGATCATCTGAAGCGCATCGCCGCCTGGTCGCGCGAGCTTACTGAAGCGGAGATCGAGGTCGCCCGCGCCGGAATCACCGAGCGGTCATACGGCACCGGCGAGACCGTGTTCATGCGCGGCGACAAGTTCGACTATTGGGCCGGCATGGTGAGCGGCTTGGCGCGGATGGGCGGGGTCACGCGCGACGGCAAGGAGACCAGCCTTGCGGGTCTGACGGCTGGTGCCTGGTTCGGCGAGGGGAGCGTGCTCAAGAACGAGCCGCGCCGCTACGACGTGGTCGCGCTCCGCGACAGCCGTGTTGCGCTCATGGAGCGCACCGCCTTCATGTGGCTGTTCGAGAACAGCGTCGGCTTCAACCGCTTCCTGGTGCGTCAGCTCAACGAGAGACTCGCCCAGTTTATCGGCATGCTGGAGGTCAACCGCACGCTCGATGCCACCTCGCGCCTCGCCCGCAGCATCGCCTCGCTGTTCAACCCGATCCTCTATCCGGAATCGACCGCGCATCTGGAGATAACCCAGGAGGAGATCGGTGCGCTTTCCGGCATGTCCCGCCAGAACGCCAACCGCGCGCTGAACCGGCTGGAGAAGGAGGGGCTGCTGCGGCTGGAATATGGTGGCGTCACCATCCTCGACATCGATCGGCTGCGCGGGTACGGGGATTAGGGACTGACAGCGTCAGTGCGCATTGGCCGGAGCATGCGCCGGCCACAGATCGGCGCGCCAGCGCACCGCGATCGCCACCATCGCGATGAGCCCGGAGACGGCATAAAGTGAGCCTGTGGCGGAATAGCCGATGATGTCGATCAGGCTGCCCGCCGCGAGCAGCCCAAGCGGCAAACCGTAGATCACCATCATGCGCACCCCCATCACGCGGCCCCGAAGGTGTGCGCTCGCTGCGCGCATCAGGATCACAGCCGCCGCGATCATCGACATGCTCTGCGCGATGCCGGTGAGCACGAGGCAGACCATCGCCACCGGCATGGTCCTGATTTCGACGAACACCAGCAGCATCGCATACCACGCAAGCGTCGCGCCGATCAGAAGCCGGGCAATGCGGAGTCCGCTGACCAGGCTGAGCGTGATGGAGCCGATCAGCGAGCCGACGGCGAAGCTCGCCGAGAGATAGCCGAGACCGGTCTGGTCGGTATGGAAGATGTCCC
The DNA here is from genome assembly GCA_023388935.1 of Pseudomonadota bacterium. Taxonomy (GTDB): domain Bacteria; phylum Pseudomonadota; class Alphaproteobacteria; order Rhizobiales; family Xanthobacteraceae; genus Bradyrhizobium. The sequence continues at coordinate 11,345 of JAEWFG010000102.1, forward strand.
GCGCGACGTAGGGCAGCAATCCGTTCGTCAACGGGAATGCGGTGAGATTGGCCAGGAAGGCGACGCAAAGCGCCGCCCGCATCCCTGGACCATTCCAGGCGTAAACGATGCCTTCCTTGAGGTCGCGCAGCAGTCTCGAGCCGGTGTGGTCGTCCATCGGGCGATGACCGGCGAGGGATTTTGCCGGCCGGGTCAGGCACAGCATGAGAAGCGCGGCGACGAGATAGAAGCCGACAATCGCCACATATACGAGGCCGATACCGAGGACGGCGAACAGTCCGGCGCCGGTCAACGCGCCGGCGATACGCGCGCTGTCCTGTGTCGTGCGCGCGACACTGATGGCGCCCACCAGTTGCTCGGCCGGCATGATGTCAGCGAGCAGCGCGCCCCGAACGCCGAGATCCGAGGGGCGGATCAGGCCCATGATCGCAACGATGATCATGACGTTGAGTGGCGCCATGTGGCCGGTGAACGCCAGAATCATGATCGTCGACGAGAGGACCGTATAGGCCAGGCGCATCAAGACGAGCAGATCGCGATGACCCATGCGGTCGCCGACCATCCCGAGCACCGGCGCAATCAGCGTCCCGACATATTGCAGCGATGCGAGTGCGGTGAGCAGCAGCACCGAGCCGGTCTCGACCATGATGTACCAGCCGAGCACCAGCGTCTCCACCTCGAACGCCCAGGAGGTCAGCAGATCGGACGGCCACTGGAAGCGATAGTTGCGGATGCGGAATGGCGCGAGCGCGGAAGGCCGTGTGGCTGCGCTCAAAACGCAATGACGCGTGTCACGGCGATTCCCTTGCCCTTGTTGTTTCTTCTTGCTGCTCGACAACGTAGCGCTGGCGATGCTCGTGTCAATCGGAGCCGCCGCAGACCGCCCCCGCGTTCCGCTCTTACCTCGCCGCGGCTCTCGGCCTCCGCTCCGCGAGCGCCGCAGCCATCGCCGAGATCAGCGGGCGCATGAAATAAGCGTCATCCGCCGGTGAGACATCTGTGCGCAGGCCGTGCGCTGCGAGCTCGCCCGAGACTGCCGGCCCCACCGAGGCGATCAGCGTGCGTTCGAAGCCGGTGCGCAACTCCGCCTCGCTGCCATGCGCCTTCGCGGCCTCAATCAGGCGGCGGACCTGGCCAAGATTGGTCAGTGCGATGGCATCGATCCGGCCCGCAGCCATGTCGTCGATGGCGGTGACGATGTTGGCATCCGCTGCCTTGGAATCGTAGACATAAGGCAGCACGGTATCGACTTCAGCACCTTGCGCGGCAAGTGCGCCGGTCAGCACGCTGTGATCCTTGTCGGGATAGAGCTGGAGGCCGACGCTGCGCCCCTTCAGGTCGAGCTTGCCCAGCATCTCGATCACGCCCTCGGTGGTCGGCTTCTCCGTGGTTTGCTGTGCCTCGAGGGAAATCTCGCGTAGCGCCTTACCGGGCTTCGGGCCGCGGGTGAATTTTCGCGACTTGGCGAGCGCCGCGACAAGGGCTTGGTCGAGGCCGCGTGCCCGCGCGAGCTTCATGATTCGCCGCAGGCCTTCGCCGGTCATCAACACGAGGTCGTCGAACGGCTTGTCGATGGCGCGGCGGATCCAGGCCTCAATCGGGGCGGGGTCCGGCGCGTCGTGGATGGTGAACATCGGACATTGCACGACATCGGCGCCTTGCTCGGCCAGAAGCTTTGAAAACTGCGCCTCCTCGCGCGTTTCCAGGATCAGGATGCGGTAGCCGTTCAAGCGGTCGGCCATGGGCGTGCTCCGGTGATAAGTCGCAATTGTCCGTTCATCCTGACTCTGTGCCCGGGATTGGCGCAAGGGCGGGGTCGGTGATAGAGCAGGGCGCAGATCGCGGGTAGTTCCGCAGCCGTTGCACGAACCTTCATCAAGAGCCATGCCCGATCATCAATATGTCCTAACCCTGTCCTGTCCGGATCGCCCCGGCATCGTTTCGGCGGTGTCGACCTTCCTGGCCCATAATGGACAGAACATCCTCGATGCCCAGCAGTTCGACGACGTCGAGACCAAGAAGTTCTTCATGCGGGTGGTCTTCACCGCGGCCGATCTCGCCGTGGAACTGTCGGCGCTTCAGACCGGCTTTGCCGCGATTGCGGAGCGTTTCGGCATGGAGTGGCAGATGCGCGACCGCGCCGCGCATCGCAAGGTGATGCTGCTGGTTTCGAAGTCCGACCATTGCCTGGTCGACATCCTCTATCGCTGGCGCACCGGCGAATTGCCGATGACACTTGCCGCGATCGTCTCCAACCATCCGCGCGAGGTCTATGCCGGGCTCGATTTCGGGAGCGTCCCGTTCCACCATCTGCCGATCACCAAGGAGACCAAGCGCGAGCAGGAGGCGCAGATCCTGGATCTCGTTGCCCAGACCGGGACCGATCTCGTCGTGCTCGCCCGCTACATGCAAATCCTGTCTGACGATCTCTCGGCAAAACTGTCGGGGCGCTGTATCAACATCCACCACTCGTTCCTGCCGGGCTTCAAGGGCGCAAAGCCCTATCACCAGGCCCATGAGCGCGGCGTGAAGCTGATCGGCGCCACCGCCCATTACGTCACGCGCGACCTCGACGAGGGTCCGATCATCGACCAGGACGTCGAGCGTATCAGCCATCGCGACACGCCGCAGGATCTGGTTCGCAAGGGCCGCGACATCGAGCGCCGCGTGCTCGCCCGCGCGATCCGTTACCATCTCGACGACCGCGTCATCCTCAACGGCCGCAAGACCGTGGTGTTTGTAGATTAGCGAATGGTAAGTTGCGAATGGGCTCTCCATTCGCCATAGGCCTTCTCAACGCATCGCGCCGCCCGAGGTTGAACCGGTCGAGCCCTTCTGCGCCTGCTCTTCCTTTTCGCGATCGGCCGCCGGCATCAGCCGCTTGCGTTCGCGTTCCTTCATATAGGCGTCGTATTGCGGTGTGCCCGGGCGCGGCGGAGCATCGGCCGGAAGGCCGCCGGCCCATTGCGGGACGTAGTCCCCCATGCCGGCCGAAAGCTTTTCGTTGACGGTGCCGCAGCCGGACAACCCCGCGGCGAGCGCAACGAGGGTGAGGACGGAGCGGAAGGGCTTAGGCATTGTTGTGGGCGCGCGTGAGTTCTGTCATCGGACACCAGATCAGGCTGGCGCCGGGAGACTAGCCTTCAACAAGGTAAAATAGACTTATTCGAGGTAGGTAATTTGTTACCCGAGCGACGGCCGACTAGGGGCCCTGCCGGAGTACAGATTCTGCAAAAGAAAGACGAAATCCTCCATCCACGCGGTCGAGCGCGTTTCTAGACTGCGACCGGAGACTCGCGACAAATTGGCTTGGTCAGCGGAGGGGCTTTTTCGTTGACAGGTCCATTCTATTTGTACAATCGTACAAATGGAAGCGGCTAGGATCGGGGGGCTCGGGTTACCCCGACGTAACCGCAACACCGCTCCCCGCCGTCGGCAATCGGAACGCTCGGCTTGCGCCGAATGGTCGCCAAACGTCCGATTGACAATGAGGGCGCGAAGGACGCCATGTGGCGCGCGATTTCGCTCGTGCGTGAGCTAAACTGAGGCAACGATCGGGTACTCGGTCCGGTGCACAAAGAGGATAGGAATGAAGGGGAGGGACATTTGATGTTCGAACGTAAACAGTTTTCTCGGGCGGCCGTCGCCGCTGCCATCGCGGGCCTTGCGGCCGTAGCGCCTGCGAAGGCCGAGGATACCGTCAAGATCGGCCTGATTCTGCCGATGACCGGCGGTCAGGCCTCGACCGGCAAGCAGATCGAGAACGCGATCAAGCTCTACATGCAGCAGAAGGGCGACACCGTCGCCGGCAAGAAGGTCGAGATCATCCTCAAGGATGACGCGGCGATTCCGGACAAGACCAAGACCGCCGCGCAGGAGCTGATCGTCAACGACAAGGTCAATTTCATCGCTGGCTTCGGCGTGACGCCGGCAGCTCTCGCCGCCGCGCCGCTGGCAACGCAGGCCAAGATCCCGGAAGTCGTGATGGCGGCCGGCACCTCCATCATCACCGAGCGCTCGCCCTATATCGTGCGCACCAGCTTTACGCTGGCGCAGTCCTCGACCATCATCGGCGACTGGGCGGTGAAGAACGGCATCAAGAAGGTCGCGACGCTGACCTCGGACTACGCGCCGGGCAATGACGCGCTGAATTTCTTTAAGCAGCACTTCACCGCCGGCGGCGGCGAGATCGTCGAAGAGGTCAAGACGCCGCTCGCCAACCCCGACTTCGCGCCGTTCCTGCAGCGCATGAAGGATGCAAAGCCTGACGCGATCTTCGTGTTCGTGCCGGCCGGCCAGGGCGGCAACTTCATGAAGCAGTATGCCGAGCGTGGTCTCGACAAGTCCGGCATCAAGGTGATCGGACCGGGTGACGTCACCGACGACGATCTCCTCAACAACATGGGCGATGCCGTACTCGGCACCGTGACCGCGCACATCTACTCGGCGGCCCATCCCTCGCAGATGAACAAGGATTTCGTCACCGCCTACAAGAAGGCCTTCAACAGCCGTCCCGGCTTCATGGCAGTGAGCGGCTATGACGGCATTCACCTGATCTACGAGGCGCTGAAGAAGACCAACGGCGACACCGACGGCACCAAGCTGATCGAGGCCATGAAGGGTCAGAAGTGGGAGAGCCCGCGCGGCCCGATCTCGATCGACCCGGAGACCCGCGACATCGTGCAGAACGTCTACATCCGCAAGGTCGAGAAGGTCGACGGCGAGCTCTACAACGTCGAGTTCGCGACCTTCGAGGCCGTCAAGGATCTCGGCAAGACCAAGAAGTGACGCGCGAAAGCGCGTCATCCCGGGGGCTCCCTCCGTATGCTCGGCTTACCTCTCCCGCTTGCGGGGGAGGTCGGCGCGAAGCGCCGGGTGGGGGCCCTTTCCACACAGGGAGTGTTTCTCTGGGAGGCACCCCCACCCCAACCCTCCCCACAAGCGGGAGAGGGAGCGCAGCACGGCCTTTGGCTACATTTGAGATGAATTTCGCCCCTCGATGACCGCAATTCTCACCAACCTGTTCGATGGCGTTGCCTACGGCATGCTACTGTTCGTGCTCGCCTGCGGGCTCGCGGTCACGCTCGGCCTGATGAACTTCGTCAACCTCGCTCACGGCGCCTTCGCCATGGCCGGCGGCTATGTCTGCATGGTGCTGGTCAACCGGATGGGCTGGCCGTTCTTCGCCGCCCTGCCGCTTGCCTTCGTCTCCGCAGCCGCGATCGGCATCGCGCTCGAGCGCACACTGTACCGGCACCTCTACACGCGTAGCCATCTCGACCAGGTGCTGTTCACCATCGGTCTGACGTTCATGTCGGTCGCCGCCGTCGACTACATCCAGGGCTCGTCGCGGGTCTTCATCAACCTGCCGGCCGCGCTCCAGGGCCAGTTCGACGTGTTCGGCGTCGGCATCGGCCGCTACCGGCTGATGATCATCGTGATCTGCGGCCTGCTTACCATCGGTCTCCAGATGGTGCTGGCCAAGACCCGCTTCGGCAGCCGGTTGCGCGCGGCCGTTGACGATCCGCGCGCTGCGAGCGGCCTCGGCATCAACGTTCCGCAGGTGTTCGCCTTGACGTTCGCATTTGGATGCGGGCTCGCCGGCCTCGGCGGCGCGCTGAGCGCGGAGATCCTCGGCCTCGATCCCTATTTCCCGCTGAAGTTCATGATCTACTTCCTGATCGTGGTCACCGTCGGCGGTTCCTCCTCGATCACCGGCCCGTTCCTGGCCTCGCTCCTGCTCGGCATCGGCGACGTCGCCGGCAAATATTACGTGCCGAAGATGGGCCCCTTCGTGATCTACACCATGATGATCGTGATCCTGATCTGGCGTCCGAACGGCCTGTTCGGCCGCGCGGCCGCGCGTTGAGTTCGCCGATGAACGCTTCTTCCGACGTCGGTTATCACGCCCAGCGCCAGGCGCGCTGGCACTATGGCGAAGTCGCCTTCTGGCTCATCGTGCTGGCTTGCGGCTTCGCATTTCCCACGCGCTATCTGATCATGACAGACATCCTGCGCCTCGCGCTGTTTGCGATGTCGCTCGATCTCATCCTCGGCTATGCCGGCATCGTCTCGCTCGGCCACGCCGCCTTCTTCGGCGTCGGCGCCTATGCCGCGGGGCTTCTTGCGCTTCATGGCATCATCAATGAGCCGGTGCTGGCTCTTGTCGTCGCAGGCCTCGCCGCGATGGTGCTGGGCTTTGCCACCAGCTTCCTGGTCATCCGTGGCGTTGATCTCACCCGGCTGATGGTCACGCTCGGCATCGCGCTGCTGCTGGAAGCGCTCGCCGAGCGATTCTCCAATATCACCGGCGGCACAGACGGCCTGCAGGGCATCGAGATGCAGCCGATCTTCGGCCAGATCCCGTTCGACATGTTCGGCAAGGCTGGTTTCTTCTACTCGCTCGCCGTGCTGTTCTTGCTGTTCCTGTTCGCCCGCCGCGTCGTGCACTCGCCGTTCGGCCTGTCGCTGCGGGCGATCAAGAACAATCCGCTGCGCGCGGCGGCCATCGGCATCCCCGTCAACCGCCGCCTGATCGCGATCTATACGCTCGCGGCGTTCTATGCCGGCATCGCGGGCGCGCTGTTCACGCAGACCACCGCGATTGCCTCGCTGGACGTGTTCGCCTTCGACCGCTCGGCCGACCTGATGCTGGTGCTCGTCATCGGCGGCACCGGCTATCTCTATGGCGGGCTGATCGGTGCCGTGATCTTCCGCATGCTCCAGGAATTGTTCTCCACCATCACCCCGCAATACTGGCAGTTCTGGATCGGCCTCGTGCTGGTCGTGATCGTGCTGGTTGGCCGCGAGCGCATGCATCGCTGGGCGCTATACCTGCCCAACCTGATCATCAAGCAGGTGGCGGGGCGCAAGGCCGTCGTCGCAGTGCCGGAGAGCGACTCATGAGCATCGCGCTCGAAACCCGGAATCTCGAAAAAACCTTCGGCGGCCTTCGCGTCACCCGCGATCTATCCCTGAAGATCCAACAGGGGGCCCGCCATGCCTTGATCGGCCCGAACGGTGCCGGCAAGACCACGGTGATCAACCAGCTCACCGGCGTGCTCAAACCGAATTCGGGCCGCATCCTGCTCGAAGGCCAGGACATCACGGACGTGCCCGTGCACAAGCGCGTGCTGCGCGGCCTGTCGCGCACCTTCCAGATCAACCAGCTCTATCCCGACCTGACCCCGCTCGAGACCATCGGCCTTGCCGTCTCCGAACGTCTCGGCCATGGCGGCGACTGGTGGCGGCGGATGGGTACGCGCGCCGATGTCAATGGCGAGATCGCCGATCTCCTGACGCGCTTCCATCTGCTCGACGTCATGAACGAACAGACCGTGACGCTTCCTTATGGCAAGCAGCGCCTGCTCGAGATCGCGGTCGCGATCGCCGGCAAACCGCGCGTGCTGCTGCTCGACGAGCCGGCCGCCGGCGTGCCCGAGAGCGAGCGCCATGACATTCTGGCGGTTGTCGGCGCGCTGCCGCGCGACGTCACCGTACTGCTGATCGAGCATGACATGGACCTCGTCTTCTCCTTTGCCGATCGCATTTCGGTGCTGGTCTCGGGCGCGCTTCTGACCGAAGGGCCGCCCGACCAGGTTGCGCGCGACCCGCAGGTCAAGGCGGTCTATCTCGGCGAGGAGGCGGTCCATGTCTGATCTGCTCGCGATCGACTCCTTGCGCGCCGGCTATGGCGAGGCGGTGGTGCTGCCCAACATGTCGCTGCGACTCGCCGAGGGCCAGGTACTGGCGCTGCTCGGGCGCAACGGCACCGGCAAGACCACGCTGATCAACTCCGTCGTCGGCGTCACCCGCCGCTTCTCCGGCACCGTCGCGCTCGCCGGCACCGACGTCACGAGTTTGCGGTCCGACCAGCGGGCACGCGCCGGCATCGGCTGGGTGCCGCAGGAGCGCAACATCTTCCGCTCGCTCACGGTGGAAGAGAACATGACCGCGGTGGCGCAGCCCGGTCCCTGGACCGTGGAGAAGGTCTACGAGATGTTCCCGCGGCTGAAGGAGCGGCGGAGCAACTTTGGCAACCAGCTCTCCGGCGGCGAGCAGCAGATGCTGGCGATCGGCCGTGCGCTGACCCTCAATCCGAAGGTCCTGCTGCTGGACGAGCCGACCGAGGGCCTTGCCCCCATCATCGTCGAGGAACTTCTAAAGGCGATCGGCGCCATCACCCGGGCAGGCGGCATCTGCTCGATCATCGTCGAGCAGAATGCCCAAAAGATTCTGGGGCTCGCCGACCGCGTTGTGATATTGGAGCGCGGAACGATCGTCCACGACGCCCCGAGCGCCGCGCTGAAGGCCGACCCCTCGGTCCTGGAGCGCCACCTCGGCGTCGCTGGGGCGGCCGCCCACTAGAATATCCCGGGAGTCAGAAATGCAACGAACCAAAGCCCCCTTCCGCGCCGACGAAGTCGGCAGCCTCCTGCGCCCCGCCAAGATCAAGGAAGCCCGCGCAAGGCTCGAGAAGGGCGAAATCTCGACCGAAGATCTGCGCAAGATCGAGGACACGGAGATCGAGAAGGTCGTGCACAAGCAGGCCTCGGTCGGCTTGAAGCTTGCGACCGACGGCGAATTCCGCCGGTCCTGGTGGCATTTCGACTTCCTGGCCAAGCTCACCGGCTGCGAGCTGTTCCACCCTGACACCGGCATTCAGTTCGCGGGCGTCCAGACCCGTCACGACGCGGTGCGTGTGATCGGCAAGCTCGACTTCCCCGACAACCACCCCATGCTGGACCACTTCCGCTTCCTGAAGAAGTACACCGACCAGGCCCACGTCACCGCCAAGATGACGATTCCGTCGCCCGCGGTGCTGCACTTCCGCGGCGGCCGCAAGGCGATCTCCAAGGACGTCTATCCCGATCTCGAGGCCTTCTACGAAGACCTCGGCAAGACCTACCGCAAGGCCGTCAAGGCGTTCTACGATGCCGGCTGCCGCTATCTCCAGTTCGACGACACCGTGTGGGCCTATCTCTGCTCGCAGGACGAATTGCAGAAGGCCCGCGAGCGCGGCGACAATCCCGATGGTCTCCAGCAGATCTACGCGCGCATCATCAACTACGCGCTGGCCGAGAAGCCCGCCGACATGGTGGTGACGACGCATGTCTGCCGCGGCAATTTCCGTTCGACCTGGATCTCCTCGGGCGGCTACGAGCCGGTCGCCGAGACCATGCTCGCCGGCACGAACTACGACGGCTACTTCCTTGAATACGACAGCGACCGCGCCGGCGGCTTCGAGCCGCTGCGCTTCCTGCCCAAGGGTAACAAGGTCGTCGTGGTCGGCGTCATCACCTCGAAGTTCGGCGAGCTCGAGAAGAAGGACGACATCAAGCGTCGTCTGGAAGAAGCCTCGAAATTCGCGCCGCTGGAGCAGCTCGCGCTGTCGCCGCAATGCGGTTTTGCTTCGACCGAGGAAGGCAACATCCTCTCCGAAGAAGAGCAGTGGGCCAAGCTGAGCCTCGCGGTCGAGATCGCGAAGGAAGTGTGGGGCAACTGACGCATAGCGTCGGCGCGTCCTCGGACGCTCGCGTCCCGGACGCGCTGCAACGCCCTTAGCGTTGCAGCGCAGAGCCGGGACCCAGAAGACGACACACTGCACCGTGGAGAACGGGCCCCGGCTCTGCAGCGCACCGCTGAAGGAGCGCTGCGCTGCGTCGGGGACATGGAAGTATCTCACTTCTCCGCCAGATAGGCCTCGCCCAGCAGCGACGAGTTCGACCACGGCACTTGCTTGTTTTTCGTGGTCGAGACCACTTCCGCCCGCACGCGCGTGAGCATCTGCTGTACTTCCAGCCCCGGCGTGCCGAGGTGGCGGGAGAGGGCGGCGGAGAACGGCGAATTGGCGCCTTCGCCGTCGAGCGCGACCTGGCCTGGAGCGGTCGCGAGGCGATCAGCGTGCCCGCGCCAAGCGTCGCGCCGGCCCCCAGGCTCGTTGGCGCGGCGAGGCCCGGGGCACCCTCGATGCCGCGATCGGTGTCGGCGGAGGCGACCCGCTGCGCCGTCGGATTGTTGCGGCACGCATCGAAGATCAAAATGTTGGTGCGGACCTGGTCATCAAGGCCAGCCATGATCGTGTCCATGTCGATCATCGCTTCCGTTATGTTGCTGCCGGTCTTCAGCTCGACATCGACGGGAATGAGTAGTTGCGACCGCCGACCTGCACGCCATGGCCGGCGTAGTAGACCACGGCAACCTGCGCCCGTGCCGCCTCGCGAAGGAAGTCGCGCGTCACCTTCTGCATCGCAGCGCGGTCGAGGTCGACGCCCTCCGACACGGTGAAGCCCATGTCGCGCAGGCTCTTGGCGACGGCACGCGCGTCGTTGGGTGGGTTGGGCAGCACCTTGACGTGAGCATAGGCGCCATTGCCGATCACCAGCGCGATGCGCTTGCCGATGGCGACCGGGGCAGGCGAGGGCGCCGCAGCTGCGCCCGTCTGCTGCGGGGCCGGTGCCGGCTGCGTCGTCGGTGACGGCGCATCGCGCGGGATCGGCGCTGCTGCGTCCGTCACCAGCGACAGTCGCACCTTGGCGGTGGCCTGATTGGCCTTGCTGCCGGCATCGGAAGCCGCGATCGCCAGCGTCGCCTTGTAGTCGTCGCGCGCGTGCTCGTAATCCCCTTTCGCCTCATAGGCCAGCGCGCGGTGGATATAGCCGGAGATCAGCACGCTGTTTGGCAGCGTCATGATGTTGACGGGCGGCTTCTCCCTGGCGAGCCGTATCGCCTCGCCGCCGTCGGCAATGGCGCGATCGAGATCGCCCTTTGTGCGCCAGATCGCTGTGCGGTTGATCAGTGGCTGCGGCAGCGTCGGGTCGAGTCGGATCGCCTGATTGATCTCCGCCAGCGCGCCGTCGAGCTCGCCGAGTGCCTCCTTTGCGATGCCGCGGTTCTGGAACGAGAACCACACCGGCACCTTCTTGCCGTCGATCGTGTCGTACTCGGAAAACGACGTGAGCGGCACTAGGCAGCGATTGTCGGGTCCCAGCCACCGCTTCCAGTGGCTGCTCCGGTGTTGCGGATGTTGGTGGTGCCGGAATATCTCGCCATGAAGCGATCTCTTGCTAGGTTTCGCGACGATTCAAAGCAGAGCAAAGTAGGCAACTCTTCCGAGATGTCGGCGATCGGGGGCAAAGCGCCATCGGGCTGGACTGGCGCTGCGCAAAGTCTTTGCGCGCTTTGTCGAACTCCGCCGTGGGATGGGCCTTCTGGCGACGGCGGGCGTCGCTATCGATGGCAGCAAGTTCAAGGCCGTGAAGGGGCGTGCTGAAGGATCAGTTTAGGCTGGCGGAGAGCCGGCGCCCTGAGGCCGATGAAGGGTTTGGTGGGGCGAGAACAGGAGGCGATCAACGGAGTGGCTATTTCGTCGTAGTCAGGCCTTGTCCATGATTTGCTTGAGCAGGACCGCCAGCAAACCTATGCCGAACATGATGATCGCGGCCACGGCGGTTCCGACGGCAAGTAGGATTCCCGTGACAATCGAAAAGTACAGCGAGATAAGCATTATGATGGCAGCCATCACGCCGCAAATCAGGCTGAGGAGCAGAAAGATTTTCAACGGATTATAGTAGACGATCGCCTCGACGACATATTGCAGTGTTTTCAGGGAATCGCGAAACAGGCGCACCTTGCTGCTGCCGGTGCGCTCGAAATACTCTATCTTAAAATAGGTGACGAAGCGCCGCGTCATTATGTAGGCGAGCGTCATCGACGTTGTGAAGCTGAACGTATCGCACAGATGCGGAAAGTATTTCATCGCCGCGGTGCGGCTGAACACGCGCAGGCCTGAATTGATGTCCGGAATGCGACGGCCCGCGGTCCACTCCACGAGAAAACGCAGTACCGCGCGCAGCGGCATCTTGAGTGCGGATTGTCGATAGTGCGGGCCGTGGCGCTGGCCCACCGCCATATCGAAGCCCTGGTTGTAAAGCCGCACGAGTTCGGGAATGGCGGCGGCGGGATAGGTGCCGTCGGCATCGCAAATCGCGATCATGTCGTACGTGGCCTCCTCGATCCCCTTCTTGAGGGACCGGCCATAGCCGATGTTGTGGGGGTGGCGGATGATCCGGGCGCCCGCCTTGGCGGCGGCATTCCCGGTTCCGTCGGTCGATCCGTCATCGATGACGATGATCTCGAACGGCATCAGCCCGGCTGCGGTCAATACGCCGGCGATATCGGTCACGGTGGCGCCGATGCCGCGCTCTTCGTTCAAGGCGGGAATGACGATCGAGATCATGTTCTGCGTGCCACGCAGATCAGGGATTGGCCGAAGAAGCCACGGGTGAAGGGATCAACCAGCCTGGAGATCGGCAAGATGTATTTATCAAAGATGCGAATCTGCGCATTGACTGTGGAATCGTCCAGCGACCGATGTTTGGCAAAGCTGTTGATCCACCACGCGAGCCCGCCGATTGGATTGAAATAGCGCAGTTCGAGAATCTCGATCGGCGCCCCGGCGCAGGCCTTGAGCATCAGCGGCTTGTTGTATCTCCGGTAATGGCCGGCGAGCCGATCGAGGTCGCCGTAAAGCTGCTGTAGCGCTGGCGCCAGGATCAACAGGTGTCCGCCGGGGGCAAGCGCGTTGGCCATGTTGGAGACGGCGCGATTGTCGTCCTCGATATGTTCGATGACGTTGCAGCACACCACGGTGTCGACGCTGCCCGGCGGAAGGCTCGATCTAAATTCCTCCGAGGTGATATCCGCAAGCTCGAAGCTGCCCTCCGGATACCTCGCGCGCGAGCTCGCGACGTTGTCCGGATCGATGTCGACGCCGCGATAGCGGCCGAGCATGCCGAGATATTCGTAATAGCTGCCGTGGCCGATTCCGATCTCGATCACGTCATGGCCGAAATAGGGACGCATGGTGCCGATGATCCAGTCCATGTAGTTGTGTGCATCGGCAATGGCGCTGGAAAAGGTCGGCGCCATCTGATCGCTTGCGGACATATGTTCACTCAAGGGGAAAGCCCTTACTGAACGGTAGCGCAGCCGGGAACCGGCACGCTGGTTCGTTTCCATTTGGCCAGGAAGCAAGGATACATGCCGGACCATGGAATGTTGCCGAACGCGACCTCGACCGGCTTGACGATCGGCCAGAGCATCGGCTTGACGCTGAGCGGCACGCGCATGACGAGACTGTTGAGGATCAGGAAGTACGCCAATCCGCCGAAATAGCGGACTGCCTCGCCCTCGAAATAAGGCGCCGCCTGCTTCAGAATCGCGTCGTGCGACAGCGCTTGCTCGGTCGGCGCATCAAAGTACTTGTCGGTGGCGTACCATTTGTCCCGCACCACGTTCAGCGCGAAATCAGCGCTCGGCTCCATCATCAGCAGGTGGCCGCTCGGTTTCACCATCGTCGCGATGTTGCGCAGCGTTTGCCCGAGATCGGCGATACAATGATGAAGTCCACCGACGACGATCGCGCCGTCGAACTGTTCGGTCATCCCAGTGGGCCGGGTCAGGTCTATCGGGTACGCCGGGTTCCCCGTCATGCGCTGATATGATGCGCAGGCCGGTTCGGAGATGTCGAAGCCAACCGTGCGAACGCCACTGAACCGTTCCATGACAGCCATTGAATTGTAACCGCTGCCGCAGGCAAGATCGGCGACGCTGGCGTTGCTCAGATTGATGTGATCGAACAGCCAGTCATAGATGAAACGCGATCGATACTTCATCGACGACGCATCGTAATAGTGCGCCTCGTAAGCGTCATGGATTTCGGTGTAATGCTGTTTTTGCCGGGAGCTATCCATCGTCCAATTCGCAAAACACTTGAGTTTTCAATGCCATTTCGCCACTCTAGGACAAGTTGCGCCAAAGGCAGATTTATTGCATAGCTGCGCACGGTCGCAATATCAACCGCCCTCAGCCGTGCTCTGCTCCGCCCGAGGAACATCACCGTTTCGGGTGCAAGGGCAGATCGCGGTGACGGCTTCCGCGATGTCTTCGAGGCAGCACAATGAGCGCTACATCGTCCCAGTCCCGCCTCTCAAATCAGACGATATCTGATTTCGGGGATCAATGGCGACGCTATACTGACAACGAGGGGTACTACGGGGACCTGGGCATCCTAAAGGGAACCTTCGAGCCCCTACTCAGGCTAGAGGACCTGGATGGGAAGCGCGTTGCGGAGATCGGCAGCGGTACGGGGCGCATTGTAAAAATGCTCCTCGAGGCGGGAGCGAAAGAGGTCACGGCGATAGAACCGTCGGCTGCTTTCGAGGTGCTGAAGCGCAATCTCTCGGACGATGCAGATCGAGTAGTGCTTCTGAATAGAGCGGGACACGAAATTCCCAGGGAAGGTGCATACGATTTTGTCGTCTCGATCGGCGTCATTCACCATATCCCGGATCCCGATCCCGTCATCGCCGCGTCGCTGGATGCGCTACGCCCGGGCGGGAAGATGGTTGTCTGGCTCTATGGACGGGAAGGCAGCGGCGTCATCGTAGCCGGCATTCGTATGTTGCGTGCCGTGACCACTCGACTTCCACATTTTTTCGTAGCAGCGATCGCGCGCATGCTGTCGCTGGCGCTTGACGTCTATATGTGCGCCTGCCGCCTCATGCCCGGGTTGCCACTGCGTGACTACGTGAAAAACGTGCTCCGCCGGTTTTCGCGTTCGAAGCGCTATCTGGTGATATACGATCAACTGAGGCCTGCGTATGCAAAGTATTATTGCGAGGCCGAGGCGCGCGCCCTGCTGGAATCGAACGGCTTTGCCGACGTCCAAACGCACTTCCGTTACGGATACAGTTGGACGGTGGTCGGGACCAGGGCGGCGAATGCTGCATGCGTTCGCCGCGCGAGCGGGACGTGAAGTCCCTGAATTGCGCAATACCACCATTCATTGCATAGCTCTGCGCTATCGCGACTTCAACCGTGGCGCGGATTCGGCGCTCAGGAAAACTCCATGCGTTCTCGAAGTTTAGTAGGTGTGCTGGTCGCGTTTGGCGTCCTGCTGATCTGGCTCTACACCTTCCGGCAACGACTTCCCTATATGGACCAGATTCCTGTATTTGACGCCGACGTCACTACCGCCGCGGCAAACATGTGGGCCCGGATCTGGTGGGACGAGGGGGCGCGCAATTTGTGGCTCTCTACCCCGCGAGCGCCTCTTTCCATCGAAACGCCAACGCTTGCCGCGCGCACGCTCTACGAGTCGTGGCCGCCGGGCGCCTTTATTCCGATTTATTTCGCAGCAGCCTTTCTTGGTTTGGAGCCAAGCGTTCCGCTGGTGAACTGGGTCAACACCATTCTGCACGGCTTGATAGCTCTGGCCGCCGCCTTTATCGCTTTCAATCTCGCGCTGCAAAACCGCCTCAGCAGCGCTAGCAGCGGGTTGATTGCGGTTGCTGTTGCATTTCCGATCCTGCTCTCGCGAGGTCTGATCTACTCGTTTTCGCAGATCTACGACGTTGTGACCGCTGTCCTGATATACACCACGATCTTCCTTCTGCTCGAGGTGCTGTTCTACGGCGCCACGACGCAACGCGACAAATGGATCATTACCGCCCTGCAGTTAGTTACGATCTGCTGCGCGTTCTTTGTTGACTGGCTATCCTACACATTGTTCGCATTCTGGATCGTCAGCCGCGTAGTCGCCGGGTATCTGGACATCGAACCGCGCATGACGTCGCGCCGACTGGTCGGCCTTGCGCTGCTGCCGGTCTGCAGTTTTTCGACGTACTTGATCTGGCGCATCTTTGCTCCCGGTTCGCTCGCGAATACCGAAGGCTTGGCGTATTCACTGTGGCAGCTTGGCTCGAAGATTCTGCAACGGATGAACCTGACCAGCGATTCGCCAATAGACGGTTTTGCCAAGGTCTTCTTCCAAAGCATGCATCAGGACTATTATTCGCAGTATGCGTTTCCGCTGATTGCCGTGTCTGCGCTGGTGACCCTGGCATTGCTCGTCGTCTCGTTCCGCCGGACCGATGGTCCCTCCGAGCGACGGTCCATCTTTGCGGCGATGTCGATTCTGGCGCTGGTCACCATTCCGTTCTATCTACATATGATCGTGTTCTATCAGCATACGTTCATTCACCGATGGGCGATCACGAAGGCGATGTTCGCCTACGCGCTGATTCCATTTGCTCTGTTGCCGATCGGGGTGTTTGTGCTGGTCCGGCAGCAGCTTGGCCAGTCCAAGGCTTCCTTCCAGGGGTCTGGCCTTGTGGTGATCGGCCTGCTCTTGGCCATCTGCGCGCTTTGCTATGCCGTGTATGTGACGCGCTACGACAGCTACCCCTTGATGGGACGCGTCGACCGCAATACTTACCTTATGTGGGACGATATCGGCCGCAACACGGTTTACAAGGATGTCGTCGTATCCCCGGCTCTCGAAGCCAGGCCGATCTCAGTGCAGGTGGGAACGGCTTACAAGCTCGTTCATCACGCCGACAATTTTGCAGACGTCGATGAAGTCGTGGCGCGTGTGTGCGGCGATTTCAATGTCGTCGTCGCGTTGCCGAAAGGCAGCCAGCCCGGCGAGTTTGCGTCGCGTGAGCCTGCGCAAGTGATCGATACCGGCCGAATTCGATTGCTGCGATTTGCTTCATATCAGGGAAAGGCCGTCGATTGTCCACGCTAGTCCATTGTAGGTATCCGTGTCGCCAGCTATCGTGGGCGCGAATGCGTCATCGTTTGTGCCACCTCCCGCAGTTCTAATCCGATCCAGCTCATGTGCGGTATCGCCGGTATCTTAAATCTCGACGGCCGGGACGTCGATCCGGCTGTCCTGGCACGGATGACCGGTGTGCTAGCGCATCGTGGCCCTGATGCAGGCGAAACGTGGCATGGCGGCGCAGTCGGCTTTGGGCATCGGCGCTTGGCCATTCGCGATCTAACCACGGCCGGCCGACAGCCGATGAGTGATCGCGGCGGCCGGATCACCGTGACCTATAACGGAGAGATCTACAACGAAGCGGAATTGCGTGCTGAACTCGAACGTGATTTTGGCGTGATGTTTCGTTCGCATTGCGACACGGAAATCTTGCCGGCGGGCTATCTTGCCTGGGGTGAGGATTTGTTTTCCCGCCTCGAAGGAATCTTCGCGATCGGACTTTGGGACGCGGCGACGAGGCGCCTGATCCTTGCGCGCGACTCGATCGGAACCAAGCCGTTGTTCTTCTCGCAGGTGGGGACGATCGTTCGCTTCGCCAGCGAGATCAAAGGGCTGCTCGCCGATCCCGCGCACCCACGCGAGATGGATCTGGAAGGGCTCCACCGCTTCTTCGCGATGGGCTATGTCGGGCCGACCTCGACGACAATGCGGCACATTCGCCAGGTTGAGCCGGGTTCGATCGTGGTCTATCAGAACGGCAGCGAGACATCGCAGCGATTCTGGAAACCGCGCCGGACCAGGGACTTTCGGAGCCTCGACGAGGCCGTCGAGGCGTTCTTGCCGCTGTTCGATCAGGTCGTCGGCGACCAGTTGGTCAGCGATGTGCCGGTCGGAATCCTGCAGAGCGGCGGCATCGACAGCTCGATGGTAGCCTATTCGGTCGCAAAGCGCGGCAAGTTCCCGTTAGTCACCGCTGCGTTCGCCGAGCA
The DNA here is from genome assembly GCA_023388935.1 of Pseudomonadota bacterium. Lineage (GTDB taxonomy): Bacteria > Pseudomonadota > Alphaproteobacteria > Rhizobiales > Xanthobacteraceae > Bradyrhizobium. Next base: position 28,898 of record JAEWFG010000102.1, read on the forward strand.
GTCCCACGATGAAACAGAGATTGCCTCGATGGTGGCGCGGCAGACCGCGCTGCCGCACCAGATCGTACCGGTGAGCGAGGATCCGTTTCCCGACGCGACGCTTGCCCGTGTCGTGCACCATTTCGACGGCCAGGTAGCGGACGAAGCCGCCGGACCGCTGCTACTATTGACCGCCGAGCTTCGCCGTAATTCCACGGTGGCGCTTTCCGGGGACGGTGCCGACGAATTCTTCGGCGGCTACTCGACCTACCGGGCTTCGCGGCTGGCCGAACGCTTCGGCAACATGATCCCTGGGCCTGTGGCGAGAACCGCGGGCAGGTGGTCCTACGCCTCGTCGGGGGCGAACGAGACGCGGTTGCCGGTGACCGCGCTGCTGTCCCGCTTTCTCCTGGGCGTCGCCTCCGGCGGCGCCTATGCCCATGCCGAATGGCGGCGCTATGTCCCGGAATTTCTCATTCCGAGGCTGTATGGATCGGCGCTGCGCCACCTCGCGGAGCAAAGCCCTATGGCGGGCTATCGGGCTGCGATCGAGCAAGCCGACGGCCCCACACCTCTGGATCGATGCCTGATCGCGGACCAGACCTATCACCTGCCGACCGGTCTATTGATGAAGACGGACGCGATGAGCATGGCGAACGGAGTCGAGATCCGCGTGCCGTTTCTCGACCGGCGGATCATGGAATTTTCCGGTCGCTGCGCCCTCGATCTGCTGGTGCCGCCGCGCGGGCCGAGCAAGCCGCTGTTGCGCAACGCGTTGCGCAGAAAGGGCGCGGCGGCGAAGATCAGCGATGCGCCGAAGCGGGGGTTCAATAATCCGCTGGCCGGATTGCTGCGCGGTTCGCTGCGTCCGCTGTGCGAAGATGCGTTCGAGCGCTCGCGCGGCATTTTCGAGCCCTATCTTGAGCCCGACACGATCCGCGAACTGTGGCGGGATCACGCTGACAGAAAATTCAATCACGCTTACGCGCTATGGCCGCTGCTGACATTTGCGCTCTACCGATCCGGCCTGGAAGGCGTTCAGTTGCGCGGAGCGCGGGCAGAGCCCCTCAGCACTTCGTAGTCCAAAGCGGGAATTTGGCGGGGAGACCTTCCGGCTTGCGGAATAAGTTCTCGGAGGACGTCATGCAGGCCTTCGCGGCGGATTGGGCCGCTGGCGGGCCTGAGGCGATCGAGCGGGTGAGATTGACGGATCCGAGCACATATACGCGGGTTGGTCAGCTGGAAGGCCAATAGGCGCTCGTCGAAAGATCTCTGAAGCTCCTGGCTGAGATTCCATCTGATCTCCAACATGAGTGGCTTAGAGAGAAGGGAATCTGCATCGCTCCAAGAGCATTGAGCAGTTGATTGAGGAGGGCCTCGTAAAACCCGAACCGGCGGCCACTCTGGAGTTTGGTGTGCACTTCAATGTTGAAATTCGATTCAATCGGTTAGTCCCCTCCGTTGAGATTGAATTCGTACGTGACTGGGACGGTGCACAGGTAGTGGTTGCGATAACGAGAAGCCGGAGGCAAGGCACTTGGTCAACACCGCCTTTCAGCTCGCAGCTGGATTTACTCAGCACACTCTGCCCGCCGTGGGATTGGTCGTTCGCAACATGGTTTGCCCGTCATCGATCCATACGCTCAAGGCAATCAACCAGTTCTTAGCGGACCAGTTTCGATTTCACGAGAGTCGGAGGCCAGCCTGATGTCTCGCGGCGCCAGACTTTCAAGCAGGATGATGTCACCAAGGCCGATAAGGGCACGGTGGCAGCCGGCTTGGCCGTAACGCGCGTGGAGATCGACAAGAATGGCAAGACCGTCGTGTTCACCGGCCAGGGCGGGGAGGTCACCACAGGCAACGAGTGGGACACGGTAGCGTCATGAAGCATCGGCTTCCTAAATATACCCACCATTTCGTCGACCAAGACGGCACGCCGCGATTCTATCTTCGCGTACCCGGCCGAAAGCGTGTCCCGCTGCGTGGCTTGCCCTGGTCGCCAGAATTCATGGAGGCCAGAGAGAAGGCGCTGAACGCCAACTGGGAAGCCGCTCCCATTGGTGCAAGCCGCACCGTCGCCGGCACCGTCAACGCTGCCCTGATCAGCTACTACCAGTCGACCGCGTTCGACTCGCTTGCCAAGACCACTCAAGAGAACCGCCGGGCAATCCTGGAGCGGTTCCGGAATGAGCATGGCGATAAGCGGATTGCGTTGATGCACAAGCAGGCGATGCAGAACATCATCAACGCCAGGAA
>JAEWFG010000193.1 GCA_023388935.1 Pseudomonadota bacterium
GCCTGTACACCGTCTCCGACCAGCCGGCCGTCGCCATCACGCCCGGCGCCAGCGAGCCGACATTACCCGCGATCGCCTGCCCGGTCGGCGTGGTCACGAGGTAGAGATTGGCGCCTGGCCGCAGCGCGCGATACTCGATCGCGCGCACGAGGCCGAGCAGGCCGCGACGGCCGTAGATCTCGTTGATCTCCGCGGTTTCGGCATTCACCGTCTGCGTGATTTCCTCGGTGATGAGCCGCCGCGTATTCCAGGCGAAATAGCCGAGCAGCGAGGCCGCGAAAATCGCGAACAAAAACAGGTAGGCCAGCGTCAGCCGGAACGCCGTGGTGCGGACGAGTTTACCGAATGCCGTCACGGATCATGTACCCGGCGCCGCGGATCGTGTGCAGCAGCGGTCGCTCAAAACCCTTGTCGATCTTGGAGCGCAGCCGCGAAATGTGCACATCGATCACGTTGGTCTGCGGATCGAAATGATAGTCCCAGACATTCTCCAGCAGCATCGTGCGCGTCACCACCTGGCCGGCATGCTTCATGAGGTATTCGAGCAAGCGGAATTCGCGCGGCTGGAGCGTCAGCTCGCCCTTGCCGCGGGCGACGCGATGGGAGAGCCGGTCGAGCTCGAGATCGCCGACGCGGTAGAGCGTGTCCTCGGCCGGCCCGCCGCGGCGGCGCGACAGCACCTCGACCCGGGCCAGCAGCTCGGCGAAGGAATATGGCTTTGGCAGATAGTCGTCGCCGCCGGCGCGCAGTCCCTTGATGCGGTCGTCGACCTGCCCGAGCGCGGAGAGAATCAACACCGGCGTCGAGTCGCCCTTGTCGCGCAGCGCGCCGATCAGCGACAGGCCGTCGCGTTTGGGCAGCATGCGGTCGACCACCAGCACGTCGTAGTCGCCGTTCTCGGCCATGGCGAGGCCTTCCTCGCCGTCGGCGGCGTGGTCGGCAATGTGTCCGACTTCGCGAAACGCCTTCACGAGGTAGTCGGCGGATTCACGGTCGTCTTCGATGATGAGGAGGCGCATCGTGCGTTCAGCGGCGGTCAAGGGGGTCACCTTCTCTAAACATGGCGCGAGCGACAATAGCATGCAAGCCAGGCGGAAGAGACACTTGGTCGGCGAAAAGGCGGGCGGTGAAGCTGGGGGACTTCACCGCCCTAGGCCTTCCGACGGAGGGGGGCATAATTCCACCGGAAGGTAGGTAGGGGAAGCGAGCGTTGCGCTGCTTCCCCGAAGAGCGTCGGCGGCGGGGGCGACTAGTGCCGGCGACACCCCTCATCTCGTAAGCCTCCTGGGCGCCTTAACCCTTGGCGATGGGCACCGCGACGAACCGCGACTGGCCGCCGCTCTTCACGCGCATCAGGACGCTGTTCTTGTTATCGGTCCGCGCCGAGTTGATGGCGTCGCGGACTTCGCCGGCGGTGCTCACGCTCTTGCCGCCGACCTCGAGAATCACGTCGCCTTCCTTGAAGCCGCGCTCGGCCGCGGCGCTCTTCGGATCGACTTCGGTGACGACGACGCCTTCCTTGCCGGCGCCGGCCACGGAATTCGCGGGCGCAACCGTCATGCCGAGCTTGGGCACATCGGTGCCGCGGCTCGCGCCCTTGGCGTTGTCATTGCCGGTATCGGCCTTGGCCTCGACCGTGTTCGGCAACTGGCCGAGCGTCATGTTCACGACCTTGTCCTGGCCCTTGTGCAGCACGTTGAGCTTCACGGTGGCGCCGGGGGCCATGCCGCCGATGGTGCGGGCAAGCTCGCGGGCATCCTTGACGGCTTCGCCGTTGACCGAGGTGATCACGTCGCCGGACTCGATGCCGGCCTTGGCCGCCGGACCGTTCGCCTGCGGCTCCGCCACCAGCGCACCCTCGGCCTTCTTCATGCCGAGGCTGTCGGCAATATCAGGCGTTACCGGCTGGATCTGCACGCCGATCCAGCCGCGGCTGACCGAGCCCTTGTCTTTGAGCTGAGCAACCACGCTCTTCACGGTGTTGGCCGGGATCGAGAACGCGATGCCGACGCTGCCGCCGGAAGGCGAGAAGATTGCAGTGTTGACGCCCATCACCTCACCGTCGGTGTTGAACGCCGGACCACCGGAATTACCCTTGTTCACGGGCGCGTCGATCTGGATGAAATCGTCATAGGGACCGTTGCCGATGTCACGGCCGCTGGCCGAGACGATGCCCGCCGTCACGGTGCCGCCCAGGCCGAAGGGGTTGCCGACCGCAAGCAACCAGTCGCCGATCCGCGGCTTGCCATCAGCAAGCTTGGCGAACGGGAAGTTCGAGCCGCCCTCGACCTTGATCAAGGCGAGGTCGGTGCGCTGATCGGTACCGATCACCTTGGCGCTGTAGACCTTGCCATCGTCGGTCGTGACCTCGACCTTGTCGGCGCCGTCGACCACATGGTTGTTGGTCACGGCGAAGCCGTCGGCCGAGATGAAGAAGCCGGAGCCCTGGCCCTGCACGACGCGGCCGCGGCCACCCTTCGAGCCCGGGAAACCATCCGGACCGCCGAAGCGGCGGAAGAAGCGCTCCATCGGCGAGCCCGGCTGGAACGGCGAGGACTCGTCGTCGCCGCTGTCGTTGCTGGCCGTCTTCTCCTTGATGTTGACCTTCACCGAGATCACCGAAGGCTTCACGCGCTCGACGATGTCAGCGAAACCGATCGGGCGTTCGACCTTGCGGACCTCGTTGTTGACCTGCGCATGCGCGGGGCTGGCGAACAGGTCGGCAGGCGAGGTCGACGGGCTGAAGCCGTAGACGGCGGCGCCGAGGCCGGCGACGACCGAGCACATCAGCGCGATCTTGCGGGCTGAGAAAACCGACCGGCGCGGCTGCCGGTAGGACGGAAGATTCGAGAGGTCGTGACGGTCGGTCATGCAGAGATCTCCAGCGCCTTGAAATCCTTTTGGTGCCGGATGCCAGCACCTTACACACCTTAAGATGGGGGCTCCCGCCTTACCGTGCGCTGGCGGCGGAGTTAAACTTTTGTAATGAAGGTCCGCTCGGATGCGGCAGTTTATCGCAGACCGAAAATAGGTGGTCTTACAGGAGCTTAATTGAGTTCCCGTGATCGGCGCAGTTCCCGGTTTCGGCGCGGAACGACGCTTTTAGCGTCCTTAGCTCGCCTTGACGCTGACGATGAACTCGTCGACTTCGCGCTTCAGGGTCTCGGCCTGTTGCGACAGGTCGATGGGCCGTGTCGACCTCGATACCGGACATGGTATCATTACGTAGCTACGACGACTTTGCTTCTTCGGACATCAATGCAGCGAGCCGCGCTTCTTCCTCGGGCGTGAGCGGGGCCGGTACATCTGCACCGGTTCGAGAGCGCCGACGAATTTGCAGCCACAGCGCCAGACCACCGCCGGCCAGCAGCAGCGGCGCGAGCAGCCACAACAGCATGGTCTGTCGCTCGAAGCGCGGTTTGAGCAGTACGAACTCACCATAGCGCGCGACCAGGAAGTCGAGCACTTGCGAGTTGCTGTCGCCGGCCGCGATCCGCTCGCGCACCAGGAGCCGCAAATCACGCGCGAGCGGCGCGTCGGAATCGTCGATCGACTGGTTCTGGCAGACCATGCAGCGCAGCTCCCGCGACAATTCGCGCGCCCGCCCTTCCTTGACAGGGTCCGACATGATCTCGTCGGGCTGCACGGCGTAAGCCGCAGGCCCGGCCAGCAGCATCAGCGCGACAAGCATGGTCATCATCCGACGCATCGGATCACTCCGCCGGCTGCAGGCGTTGCTTGGCCCGCGCCGGTTTCGGCGCGCCGACCCGCAAACGCCGGTCGGACAGCGAGAGCACACCTCCCAGCGCCATCAGCACCGGTCCCCACCAGATCAAGAGCACCAGCGGCTTGTAATAGATGCGCACCGCGATGGCGCCCTCGGCGGTGACGTCGCCGAAGGAGATGTAGACCTGGCTCGCGCCACGGGTCAGCAAAGCGGCCTCGGTCGTCGACGAGCCGCGCGTGGTGAAGCTTCGTTTCGACGGCGTCATGACGCTCAGCGCTTCGCCGTCGCGGCTGACGTTGAATTCGGCGATCATCTCGCGGTAGTTCGGCCCCTGGCGCTGAAACAGGCCGTCGAGCTTCAGATCGTAGCCGGCGACATGGGCGACATCGTTCTGCTTCATCGTCGCGATGTATTCGCTGTTCCAGGTGGTCTCGCAGACGATCCCGATCAGCGCGATACCTAGACCGGCATGCGCGAACGCCGTGCCCCAGGCCGAGCGCGGCAGGCCGCGCGCCCGCTGCAGCGCTGTTGCGAACGGCAGGCGGACCAGGCCCGTCCGCTCGACGAGGTCGGTAACGACACCGGCGATGACGAAGACGCCAAGCCCGATTGCGAGCGGCGCGAGCGCACTGCCGCCACGTGCCCAGGCCCAGACGATGGCGACGGCCACGAGCCCGGCAACGCCGGCTGCGAGCAGACGCTGGGTGACGCCGAGCAGATCGCCGCGCTTCCACGCCAGCATCGGCCCAAACGGCACGGCGAGCAGCAAGAGCGCGAACAGCGGCACGAAGGTGAGGTTGTAGAACGGCGCACCCACCGACATCTTGAAATCGGCCAGCACTTCCATCGCCAGCGGATAGAGCGTGCCGAACAGCACGACCGCGCAGGCTACCGTGAGCAGCAGATTGTTCAGGACCAGCGCGCCCTCGCGCGAGATCGGCGCGAACAGGCCGCCTTGTTTCAGAGAGGTGGCGCGGGCCGCGAACAGCGACAGGCTGCCGCCGATGAACAGGCAGAGGATCAGCAGAATGAAGACGCCGCGGGTCGGATCGGTGGCGAAGGCGTGCACGGAGGTGATGACGCCCGAGCGCACCAGGAAAGTGCCGAGCAGCGACAGCGAGAAGGTCAGGATCGACAGCAGGATGGTCCAGACCTTCAGTGCGTTGCGCTTCTCCATCACCAGGGCCGAGTGCAACAGCGCCGTGCCGGCGAGCCAGGGCATCAGGGATGCGTTCTCGACCGGGTCCCAGAACCACCAGCCGCCCCAGCCGAGCTCGTAGTAGGCCCAGTAGGAGCCCATGGCGATGCCGAGCGTCAGGAAGATCCAGGCCATCAGCGTCCATGGCCGCACCCAGCGCGCCCAGGCCGCATCGATCCGCCCTTCCATCAGCGCGGCGATCGCAAAGGAGAACGAGATCGAGAAGCCGACATAGCCGAGATAGAGCATCGGCGGATGCACGGCGAGACCGATGTCCTGCAGCACCGGATTGAGATCGCGGCCCTCGATCGGCGGATTGGCGATGCGCAGGAACGGATTCGATGTGATCAGGATGAAGAGATAGAAGGCACTGGCGATCCAGGCCTGCACGGCCAGCACATGGGCGCGCAGCGACAGCGGCAGATTGTTGCCGAACGCCGCGACCAGCCCGCCGAACAGCGCCAGGATCGACACCCATAGCAGCATCGAGCCTTCATGGTTTCCCCACACGCCGGTGATCTTGTAGATCAGCGGCTTCATCGAGTGGGAATTCTCGTAGACGTTGGCAACGGAAAAATCCGAGGTGACGTGCAGCATCACGAGCGCGACGAAGGATGCGCCGACGAACAGCAGCTGCGCGAGCGCGGCAGAGCGCGCGACGTTCATCAAGGCCACATCGCGCAGCCGTGCGCCAATGAGCGGTACGACGGACTGGATCAGCGCCAGTCCGAGCGCCAGCACCAGTGCGTAATGTCCGGATTCTGCGATCACCGCACCGCTCCCTGTGGGTTGCCCTGCGCGGTCGTCGCCGCTGACCTGGGCCCGTAATCGTCCTTCCAGTGCCCCTGCTTCTTGAGAGCATCGGCGACGTCCTTCGGCATGTAGGTCTCGTCGTGCTTGGCGAGCACGGTGTCGGCCTTGAACACGCCGTTGGCGTCGAGCGCGCCTTCGGCGACGACGCCCTGCCCTTCACGGAACAGGTCGGGCAAAATCCCCTTGTAGGCGACCGGAAGCTTTGCGCCGCCGTCGGCGACTTCGAAAGTCACCGCGAGATTGTCGCCGCGATGGAGCGAGCCGGGCTGCACCAGGCCGCCGAGGCGAAACCGCTTGCCGGGTGCGACGTGCTTCTCGGCGACCATGGTCGGAGTCGAGAAGAACACGATGGAGTCGCGCAAGGCGTTGAGCACGAGCGCGGCTGCGAGCGCGAGCACGGCGAGCGAGCCGCCGATGATGGTCATACGTCGCTGCTTGCGCGTCATGGCGTATCCGTTCTCCGCTCGTCTCGTCGCAAATTCATCATCCGTCGAGCCCGAGAGTCTTGAGTCCTTCGTTGAGCTGCCGCAGCCGCTCGGCATCGTTGGCGACGGCCTGCCGGGCATCGGTCGATGCCCCCACCGCCTTGTCGCGGTCGCCCATCACGAGATAGGCGCGGACCAGGCGCAGCCACCCCTCGACGTCGTCGCCGTTCTGCTTCAACCGGGTTGCCAGGCGTTCGACCATGCCGCGAATCATCGCGTTGCGATCGCCCTCGTTCATGTCCCTGGAAGCAGCGACCGTCTCGTCCGACAGCGCCGGCATCGTGCCGCCGCCGACCCGCGCGAGCGAGGACTGCACCAGGGGACGCCACGGCGCATCCGCCGGCGCCTTCGCAAGCAGCGCGCGCCAGATCGTGGCTGCATCCTCCTTGCGGCCGTCCTGCTCAGCCGCAAGCCCGAGGAAATAGTTGGCTTTGGGATCGTCGGCATTGAGCGCATGCGCGCGCTCGAATTCGGCCTTTGCCTCGGCAGTCACCACGCCGCTTGCAGCAGCGGAGATCGCCTCGCCGAGATCGGACCTGCGTTCCGCGCTCTCGCCATTGTAGGTCAGCGAGTTGCGATAGGCGCGCACTGCATCGTCGAAGCGGCCGAGCCGCTCCAGCACCGGCGCGAGCACATTCCAGCCGCGTCCGTCGGTCGGATTCTTTTCCAGATGCTGCTCGACCTGCACGACGAGATTCTCGAGCGACTGCGCCATGCTGGAGCCGCGCTCCCGCTGCGCCAGCGGAAAGTCGCGAAGCAGGGGCGAACCGAGCGGCATGTAGACGCCGATCGCAACGACGGGCAGACCGACGAGCGCCAGCACGGCCGCTGCACGGCGCCATTTGAGGCTCGACTTGAGCTCCGCCTTGGGCTCCAACACGGGCTCGCTGCCGGCCGCGGCGAGCAGCCTGCGACTGATCTCGACGCGTGCGGCCTCCGCCTCCGGCGCCGCGATCAGCCCTGAGGCGAGATCACGCTCGATCTCGGCCAGTTGGTCCTTGTAGACGACGATCTCGCTGCCTTCGTCTTGCACGCGCGCGCCACGGCCGAGCGGCCACAGCACGGCGAAAATCGCTGCGACGGTCATCAGCGCGAACACGAACCATAGCGTCATCTGGCAAGCTTCCGGCAGCGCGCGAAGTGCGCCTGTAGGTGCCTTTACACCACGGCCGGACGATGCGGCAATTGACAATTGTCAATTCGGCGCGACCGGAGGGAGCCCCCGAAACGGAGAAAATCCAACGGCTTAGGCGATCTCGAAGTCCGCGCTTTGAGCGGCGTCCTCGCCGTGCCCGTTGAAAGCCTTCAGGAAGTATGTTCCCGGCTTGGTTGCCTCAGGCAAGCGGATGCGCAACGCGCCGACGGGAACGGGTGATGCGATCATGGTGGCCGTCTCCGGTAACTGGCGACCGCTCGTTTTCTCGACCAGCACGACCTTCGCTCTAACCATCAATCTCTGGTATTTCGCGACGATTACGCGGTTCTCAATTTCAACGAAGTTGATAATGGGTTTCATGCGCCCACAGATAGCAGTTCCCAAACAAATCAAATAAAGTGTGCGGACCGTACGGCTCGCCGCCGGAACCGTCAACCATAAATTGTGGTTACAAAAGTATGCGCCTTATCAGCTTGCGCGCGATGATTTGCGCTCGCCCGTGAGGGCAATCTCTGCGGCGCGGCTCATCAGCGAGGCGTAGTCGTCGCCGAACAGCACCTCGCAGAAGCGGATCGCGGCCTGCACCTGCTGCTGGCGATAGGTACGGACCTTGTGATCGGCGCCGCGCAGCGACTGCACCAGTTGCTCGGTCGAACGTTCGACGTATTGCTGGAGGTCAGAATAGGTGCGCAGCGTCACCTCGTTGATCGCGAGCTCGCTCGCGTAGTTGCGGCAGGTCGCGACGAATTCGATCAGCGCCGCGGTTTCCTCCACCTCGGTGCTGTCGATCCGCGCCCCCGGCGGAATGTCCTTCTCGGCGCGCTGGCGCAGGATGCGGCGAACGCGGCCTGGAACGCTGTCGATCTCGGATTGCAATGCATTGGAGATGTCGGCCCGGATCGAGGTCAACTGCTTGCCCCAGGCGGAATCGATGCGCAGGTCGAGCTCGGTGCGCAGACCGCGCGCGCCGTCGTGCAGCGCCTTGAGATTGTCGGCGATGTTGTCGAAGTGGCCGCGCTTGATGTGCATGCGCAGAATCGCGGCAACGCAGGACAAATCGTGCAGGGCGATCGTGACGGCAACACCATAGGACGTTGCCGCGACGCGCATCTCGTCATCGGATGCGGCAACCTTGATGGCGAGGCGGATGATTTGCCACGGCGCGGTCATCCGCTGCACCACCATCGACAACGCGAAGGGCAGCATCTGCGGCGTCTGGAGGGCGGGAATGTTGAGCGCTGATGTCACCGCGGCGATCTGGGCATCGCCGAAGGCGCGCAGGAACCGCGGCAACTTCTCGTTCAGGCTGGCGATGGCCTCCCGGACCTGGAGCACCGCTCCGACCGAATAGAGGTCCTCGATCACGCTGGGCGGGCCGACGCGTGCGAGCGCGCGCGACTTGTCGCCGCCGCCCGGACCCGTCAGCTCGAAGATGGCATCCGCGGCCACGGCCTGGAGCTTCTGCGCCAGGGCCTCGACCTGCCCTGCACTTTCCGCCGCCGGCATGCGCGCCAGCGCCGCCTCGAATTCGTTCACCCTGTCAGGAGCGCCGTCACGGCCGAGCCATTGCCAGATCGGATGCAGCGAAGAACGGCGGATCTGCCCGACCCGGATCGGGGTGCCCGCCTCGACAAGGAACGGTTCCAGCACCCGGAACAGAAGCCGCGACAGATCGTCGGTGCGCGGCGGGGCGGCCTCCTCGGCCTCCGTCTTGCGCACGATCTTGCGCAACTGCTCGAGCACGAGGGTTGCAACGGCCGTGTCCTGGCCGCGCTCCAGCGCACGCTCGAACTCCCGCATCAGCAGCGCCTGAGACTGCGGCGGGAGCTGCGCGAGGTACTCCCTCAGCCGCTCGATCGATGTCTGGCTCATGCGCCCGGGTAGTGGTGGTAATGGTAAAGTGGCGGACGTGAGATGTGTCCTGCGCGATCATAGATCGCCCCACTTAAGAAGCCGTTTAGCAAACCGCCCGGAATACCCTCAGTTTCGCGCGGATCGAGGCTCGGTAAACCAAATAACCGCGTCGGAACAAAGGATTATATTCCCGGAAGGACCAACTCAGCCCGCAAGCCGCCGATCGGCGCGCTGCCGAGCGACAGGCTGCCCCCGTAGAGCGCGGCGAGATCGACCACGATCGACAGCCCCAGCCCCGAGCCGGGCTTGGACTCGTCGAGCCGCTGGCCGCGCCGCGAGACCTGGGTGCGCTCGGCCTCCGACAGGCCGTTTCCGTCGTCGTCGACGATGATCCGCAGGCGCGGGCCAGATCCCGCCTGACGGGGAGCTTCCACCAAAACCTCGATGAAGACCCGCGAGGCCGCCCATTTGCAGGCATTGTCGACGAGATTGCCGACCATCTCCTCCAGATCCTGCCGCTCGCCCCGGAACTTCGCGGACGGATCCGGCTTGGCCTCGACAACGATGCCGCGGTCGCGATGGATCTTCTCCATCGTCCGCCGCAGTGCCTCAATCGTAGGCGCGACCTCAGTGACGGTCGCAACGACCGAGACACGCGCCGCAATTCGCGCACGTTCAAGATGATGGGCGACCTGGTCGCGCATCACGTCCGCCTGCTCCATGACCTTGGCTGCGAACGGATCGGCCGTGTGGGCCCCGGCCTCGTTGACGATGACCGAGAGCGGCGTCTTGATCGCATGCGCGAGATTGCCGACATGGGTGCGCGCGCGCTCCACGATCTCGCGATTGGCATCGATCAGCGCGTTGGTCTCGCGCGCCAGCGGCGCAATCTCGACCGGGAATTCGCCCTCGAGCCGCTCCGCCCGCCCGGAGCGGATATCGGCGATGGATTCCGAGATGCGCTTGAGCGGCGCCAGGCCGAAGCGGACTTGGAACACGGTGGTCAGCAGCAGCACGATGCCGAGCGCGGTGAAGGTGCCGCCGAGGTAGTAGTCGAAGCTCCGTGTCTCGTCGAAGATCTCGGTGGCATCGCCGGCGACACTGACGAGGAATTTGCCGTCGGCGCCGAGGTCGACCGGTCGCTCCACCATGCGCAGGTTCTGTCCCTCCGGACCGTCGACGTAAGCGAGCCGGATGCCGGCAGCGGTCAGCTCGGCGCCCTGCTCCTCCAGCTTCGGCAGCTTCTTGTCCCAGAGCGAGCGCGACGAGCGCACCTCCGGCTTCTCGGTGTCGGTGCGTGTGATCTGCCAATACCAACCGGACAGCGGTAGCTCGAACAGAGGCTCGCCGAGCGACTGGAACTGGCGGTCCGGCGGCTCGTCCGGGGTCGCGACCTCCGCGATCAGCGTGCGGAGATAGAGGTTGAGCCGGCGGTCGAAGGCGCGCTCGGTGGCGTTCTTGTAGACCGACGACAGCACCACCCCGGTGATGGCCAGAATCACCACGAGCCACGCGGTCGCCGACAGAAACAAGCGGTTCGCAAGCGAGCTGGCGCGCATCAGAAGGGTCCCGGAAGGCGCGAGGGCGGGGCGGCGGAGACGATCATGAGCGACCAAGCCCCGTCTCGCGCCTCCCGGTCAAGCGCAGATTCAGGCGCCGGAATCAAGCCTCAGGTGCAGCGGGCGGGGTCAGGAGATAGCCGAGGCCACGGACGGTCTGGATGATGTCGACGTCGAGCTTCTTGCGGATGCGGCCGACAAACACCTCAATGGTGTTGGAGTCGCGGTCGAAGTCCTGGTCGTACAGATGCTCGACCAGCTCGGTGCGCGAGACCACGCGGCCGGAATGGTGCATCAGATAGGCCAGAAGCCGATATTCGTGCGAGGTCATCTTGACGGGATTGCCGGAGACGCTGACCCGGCCAGTGCGGGTGTCGAGCGTGACGGGGCCGCAGCTCAATTCGCTCTGGGCATGGCCGGCGGAGCGGCGCAGCAGCGCGCGGATGCGCGCCAGCACCTCCTCCAGATGGAACGGCTTTGCGACATAGTCGTCAGCGCCGGCGTCGAAGCCCTGGACCTTGTCGCTCCAGCGGTCACGCGCAGTGAGGATCAGGACCGGCATGGTGCGGCCGTTGCGGCGCCAGGCCTCCAGCACCGAAATGCCGTCCTTCTTGGGCAGGCCGATGTCGAGCACGACGGCATCGTACGGCTCGTTGTCACCGAGATAGTGCCCCTCCTCTCCGTCGAAGGCGCGGTCGACGACATAGCCGGCGTCGGTCAGCGCCTTGGTGAGCTGGCGATTGAGATCGGGGTCGTCCTCAACAACAAGCAGGCGCACGCTTCTCTCCAGAAATAAGCTGCACGATCGATTGCCACAGATGATCAATTCCGGCGTGAACTGAATATGAACGCGGGGAACCCGCCCACGTTACTTTTTAGTCATATACGGACTTTTTTGTCATATACGGCTTGGTCATACAGAACCTCCAACGCGCCGACGCGATTGCGCCCGCCAAGCCAGCAGGACGGGCCTGCGGCGTGGCGGGCGCAATGTGCCGCGTTACGCGACGAGTGGAAAGGTCTGAGCGCGGGCTGCGCCGTCAGGTCCGGAAGAACACGAACCAGATGACGGCGAGGATCAGGATCGCAAGCCCGGTCGAGATGGCAAGCAGCGCCGCCACCGATGGCCCGGGTTCGCCCTGCCGCGCCTCGGTCGGTGTTTCCACGATCTGATGCTGCTCTCGCATGGTTGCCATGATGCCCTCAATCTCTGGGTGTCGGCCCCGATGACCGCGACCTCCTCGCGGCCTTGTGTCCGGAGCCAACGCCCGATCCGATACGATGTTCCGGCTTCTGCCATCCGATCAGGCTGCAACCCCGCGGCCAGCGGCCGGTTAACGCAGTTGCAAGATTCCACGCCGAGCCGTGTATGATTCGCTGTTCCCCGATGTTAAACTTGTCAGTTGTCCCTGTTGCGTTTGGAGTAGCCCATGGCCCGGCGCGCCAATTGGAAGGGTTTTTTGCGTCTGTCGCTCGTGACCTGCCCGGTTGCGCTGTATCCGGCCACTTCGGATACCGAGAAGGTCTCCTTCAACCAGATCAACCGCAAGACCGGCCACCGGATCAAATACCTCAAGGTCGATGCCGAGACCGGTGACGAAGTGACCTCCGAGGACATCGTCAAGGGCTACAAGGTCGACACCGACACCTATATCGAGGTCACCAAGGACGAGCTCGACGACATCGCGCTCGACTCCACCCACACGATCGAGATCGATGAGTTCGTGCCGAAGGCCGATATCGACAGCCGCTACCTGATCCGCCCCTATTATCTCGTGCCGGACGGCAAGGTCGGCCACGACGCCTTTGCGGTGATCCGCGAGACCATCCGCAGCATGGACAAGGTCGCCATCGGCCGCGTCGTGCTGACCAACCGCGAGCACATCATCGCGCTGGAGCCGCTCGAGAGCGGCCTGATGGGCACGCTGCTGCGCTACCCCTACGAGGTCCGCAGCGAGAAGGAATATTTCGACGACATCCAGGACGTAAAGCTCACCAAGGACATGCTCGACCTCGCCAAGCACATCGTCGAGAAGAAGTCCGGCGCGTTCGAGCCCGAGCTGTTCGAAGACCATTACGAAACCGCGCTGATCGATCTCATCAACAAGAAGCGCAGCGGTGCGCCGATCGCGGCCAAGGCGGCCCCGAAGAGCGGTGGCAACGTCATCAACCTGATGGACGCGCTGAAGAAGAGCATCGCGAGCGAGAAGGACACGGTGCCCGCGGCGAAGATCGCCAAAGAGACCGTCAAGGGCAAAAAGCCGAAGAAGCGCGTCGAGGGCCAGCGCGAGATGCTGCTGCCGATCGCCGGCAAGGGCGGCAAGGACGTCGCGGCGAAGACAGCTCCCAAGGAAGCCACGAAGGAAGCTTCGAAGAAGGCCGACAAGCCGGTGCGCGCTCCGGCACGGGCGAAGAAGGCCGGCTAACAGCGTCACATCTGCGATCGCGCCGTGATGTCTCCTCTCGCCGATCGGCTAGCCTGACATGCCCTGGTCGGCGGCGTTCGACGATCCCATTTCCTTGCGCAACGGACGCAAGCTGCAGACGCTGCAGGAAGCTGCCGATCATATCATGCGGCTGCCCGAGGAGGCGCAGCACGCGAGCCACTGGCAGACCGCGATCGAGACCCTGATCAATGCGGCCGAGACCGGCGGCGGCTGGATGATGTTCGCCCGCATCGCGATGTTGCGGGCGCTGAACGCGGACGTTCATCGCAAATGATCCAGACCGCTGAAAAGCGGTCAACAATCCGTTAAGCAGCGCCATCGTCTTCAGCGCCCGCCTCCCCGCCACGGGGGGCCACGTAGTCCTACGGAAGACAAAATTAACCGTCGATTCCCGTTACACACAACATGGTCGAGCCGTTGGTTGAACCAGGGCACGCCCGTGCAGCAGCAGGACGCCAGAAAGAATTACATCGGCCTCGTGAACGACACGACCGAGGAAGACCGCCTCGCCGATAGCGCGGCGCGGTCGCAGCTGCGCGTCATGAGCTATCTGGCCGGATGCCTTGCAGCGGCGCTGAGACGTCCCATCAAGCCTGCCCCGGGACGCTCGGTCAAATCCTGAAAGAGGCGACGTCACCGTCAAATCCGCCTGGAATTGGGTTGACGAAACATTAAGCCAATGGATGGCAGCATCGGAGGCCGCAGGAGTGGACCACTCGGCCCGCATTTTGACGTGCCCTGCAAAATTTAGTGAATCAATTTACCGTTCCGAAAACGCCGCCAGCCTATGTTGGACGGATGAAGAGGAGTTGATGATGGCTTTGCTCAAGTCCTTCCTTGTCGATGAAAATGGTGCGACCGCCATCGAGTATGGTCTGATCGCCGCCGGCATTGCGCTCGCGATCGTTACCGTTGTGAACAACACGGGAAGCGCGCTCCTGAACAACAAGTTCAACTCGGTCAGCACAGCCATGAAGTAATCGGCACCGCTTGCCCAGGTCCAAGGCGTTGCGCGACCATGATCTGGGTCAAAAGCGCTGGGACAATGACCGTTAAGCATGAAGGCCGTGCTTCCCATCTGCCGGCCCGTCCATGCATCCAGCCCTCCCGCACTCCCAACTGAAGATTCGCCGCGTCCGCCTCGATACCGGCCGCGAGAATGTCGTCGTCATCTCCAGGCAATCGAAGGCGCTGCGCGCGGAAATCTTTCGCGGCTTCAGTCGCGTCGAGCTGCGCCTCAACGGCAAGGTGCTGCTGGCGACGCTGCTGATCACCGATGATGACACGCTGGCGGCGCAAGACGAGATCGGTCTGTCCGAACCGGCGTTTCGGCGTTTTGCCGAACCGGCTGGCACGCTGGTCGCGGTAACGCCCGCCTCCCCTCCGGAGAGCCTCGAGGCCGTGCGCGCCAAGATCCACGGGCGAACGCTGAGCCAGGCGGAGATCGGCGCGATCATCAACGATATCGCGCATTATCGCTACTCTGACATGGAGATCGCGGCATTCCTGATCGGTTCGGCGAGTTTCATCACCAGCGATGAACTGCTGGCCCTCACTGGCGCGATGGCAGAGGCCGGCACCCAACTGGTGTGGCGGGACCCGGTCGTCGTCGACAAGCACTGCATCGGCGGCATTCCAGGCAATCGCACCTCGATGGTCGTGGTGCCGATCGTCGCCGCGCACGGCCTGCCGATCCCGAAGACCTCGTCGCGCGCCATCACCTCGCCGGCCGGGACCGCCGACACGATGGAGGTCCTGGCGCGGGTGAATGTCGGCGTCGAGGAGATGAAGGCGATCGTCTCGTCCTGCAATGGATGCCTGATCTGGGGCGGACATGTGAACCTGTCGCCGGCCGACGACGTCCTGATCTCGGTCGAACGCCCGCTCAGTCTCGATACCCGCGAGCAGATGGTCGCCTCCATCATGTCCAAGAAGATCGCGGCGGGCTCGACCCATCTGCTGATCGATATTCCGGTCGGACCGACCGCGAAGGTCACCAGCGCCGTCGACGCGATGCGGCTGCGAAAACTGTTCGAATTCGTCGGCGACCGGTTCGGCCGCTCGGTCGAGGTCATCACGACCGATGGCAGCCAGCCGATCGGCAACGGCATCGGGCCGGTACTCGAGGCCAATGACGTGATGGCGGTGCTGGGCAACGATCCGGACGCTCCGCGCGACCTGCGCGAGAAATCGCTGCGGCTCGCCGCTCACCTGCTGGAGTGCGATCCGAAGCTGCGCGGCGGAGCCGGCTATGCCCGGGCGCGCGAACTGCTAGAGAGCGGCGCGGCGCTGATGCAGATGCAGAGGATTATCGACGCCCAGGGGCCGTCGACATGCAGCACCGAACTCGGATCCCTCAGCGTCGACGTCAAGGCTGCGCGCGACGGCGTGGTGTCGGCGATCGACTGCCTGCGCCTCAATCGCCTCGCCCGTACCGCCGGCGCACCACTCGACAAGGGCGCCGGCATCCGCCTGTTCAAGAAGATCGGCGACCGCGTCGAGCAGGGCGAGCCGCTCTACCGCATCTACACCTTCGACCGACCCGAGCATGATCTGGCCGCGAGCGCGGCCGCCGCAGACAGCGGCTATGAGATTGGCGTCAAGCCCGCCGGAGAATGAAAGATGAGCATCACCGTTCGATTTTGCGGCGCCGCCCGCACCGTGACCGGTTCGAGCTATTTGTTCCAGACCACCTCGGGCCGCTTCCTGGTCGATTGCGGCCTGTTTCAGGGACAGAAGACGCTCAAGGAGCTCAATTACGGCGCCTTTCCCTTCCGCCCCGCCGATATCGACGCCGTGCTGCTCACGCACGCCCATATCGACCACAGCGGATTGCTGCCGAAGCTCGTGCGCGCGGGATTTGAGGGACCGATCCTGGCGACGCGCGGCACGATCGATCTCTGCTCTTACATGCTGCCCGACGCCGGCAACATCCAGGAATCGGAAGTCGCGCAGCTCAACCGGCGCAATGCTGCGCGCGGCCGCAAGGAAGTGCAGCCGATCTACACGCAGGCCGATGCGATTACCGCGCTTCGATCGTTTCGCCCGATCGAGTACGAACGCTGGACCGATGTGATCCCCGGCGTTCGCGCGCGCTACTGGAATGCCGGCCACCTGCTCGGCTCCGCCTCGATCGAGCTGGAAATCGCCGAACAGGGGTCGACACGTCCGCTGCGCGTGCTGCTCTCCGGCGACGTCGGGCCGGAGGCGAAGCTGCTCCAGCCCGATCCCGAAGCACCTTCCGACCTCGACTATGTCATCTCGGAATCCACCTATGGCGACCGGGTGCGCGCCGCCACGACGCCCGCGCTCCGCCGGCAGCACCTCGCAGCCGAGGTGCGCGATGCGGCGGCGGCCGGAGGCGCACTGCTGATGCCCGCCTTCGCGGTCGAGCGCACCCAGGAGCTGATCGTCGATCTCGTCGACCTGATGGAGCACGGTGCGATCCCGACGGCGCCGATCTTCCTCGACTCTCCGCTCGCGATCCGCGCCACCGAAGTGTTCCGCCGGCATGCCGCGAGCCTCGACCCGACCGTCGATGCCACCCGCCTGCTCAACTCGCCGCATCTCAAGTTCACCGAGACCGCGGACGAGAGCAAAGCGATCATGCGCCTGTCCGGATTTCACGTCATCATCGCGGCGAGCGGCATGTGCGACGCCGGCCGCATCCGCCATCACCTCAAGCGCTGGCTCTGGAACGAGCGAGCGACGGTGCTGCTCGCCGGCTTCCAGGCCAACGGTACGCTCGGCCGTTTCCTCCAGGACGGCGCCAAGGCCGTACGGATCCAGGGCGAGGAGATCAGGGTCGCGGCGCGGATTCGCATGATCGACGAATATTCCGGGCATGCCGACGGCGCCGGCATGGCTGGCTGGATTGCCGCACGCCGTCCCATCGCCCGCGGGCTGTTCCTGGTCCACGGCGAGGACAGCGCGATCGCTGGGCTTGCCGAACGCGTCGCCGAACGCATCATTCCGGCGGCAAGGATCTACCAGCCGGTGCTGGACGACATCTATGAACTCGCTGCGCCCGAGCCGCGCGTGCTCGACGTTGACCATCGCCGGCGGCTGGCACCGGAAGCCGTGACCCGTCTCGACTGGCACAACGAGATGTCGGAGCTGATGCTCGACATCAACGATAGGGTTGCAGGAGCCGCCGACGACCGCGCCCGTGGCGTCATCATCCGAAGGCTGCGCCGCGCATTGGAGGAGACCGGATAGCCGGACGCTGGTCGCGGTTGGCAGGGAAAGCCGGGTGCCGGCTGGCCGCCTCGCTCGCGAACCCGTGAAGAGACTTCGTCAACCCCGCAGAACGAAGCAATTGCCCCTTGGGTCGAAGCCGTTTTCCAGCGACCGCGAAGTCACCGCAAAACATCGCCGCGCTATGGTTTGAGCGTGTTCTGATTGGGAGAGGCAACAATGCGCCCGGTTCAGACTTTCATCGCTCCAGCAGTCATCCTTTGCTTCTCAGCGTTGAGCATCGCCACCCTGGTAATGATCGGGGCATGGTGATCATTGGTTTATGTCCATGCGTGAAGAATTTACATCGCTGGGTTTTTTGGCCGTGACGGTAGCGGGTGTCGTCCTACTCGGATCAGGCCTGCTCGCACTGGTTTTAGTGGGATAGGCGGCGGCTCCCCACCGCTGTCGGTTCGCGGGTCAACCAAGGGAAGCCGCCCTGCATAGCTGATGCCCAGCCAAGCGCGGCACCCGCGCTTTACGCCCATCCGATTTCCTGATCCTCTCTCTGCCAAATCGACCGGACCAACCGGCCTGCGCCAGGGAGAGAGACACCATGAAGCTCGGCACCGCGATCGCGGAAATCATGAAGCGCGAGGGGATCGAGATCCTCTGCGGCTATCCCGTCAATCATCTGATCGAGCACGCGGCCAAGGCCGACATCCGGCCGGTGATGGTGCGGCAGGAGCGCGTCGGAGTGCACATGGCGGACGCGATCTCGCGCGTGACATCGGGCCGCTCGATCGGCGCGTTCTGCATGCAGCACGGCCCCGGCGCGGAAAATGCCATGGGCGGCGTCGCGCAGTGCTACGGCGAATCCGTGCCCGTGCTGGTGCTGCCGATGGGCTATCAGCGGCGGCTCTCCCATATCGAGCCGAACTTCAATTCCAGCGAGGCGATGAAGCCGTTCGCGAAATCTTCCGAGCCGATCATCCTGGCCGCGGAAGTCGCCAACATCTTCCGTCGCGCCTTCACCAAGTTGAAGAACGGCCGCGGCGGGCCTGTCATCGTCGAGATCCCCTCGGACATGTGGAACGAGGAGGTGCCGGAGCCGCTCAACTACACGCCGGTGCTGCGTACCCGTTACGGCGCAGACCCTGATCATGTGAAGGAAGCAGCCAGCCTTCTGGTCAACGCAAAGCGGCCCGTACTCTACGCCGGCCAGGGCGTGCACTACGCGAAAGCCTGGCCGCAACTGAAACGCCTTGCCGAGCGGCTCGCCATTCCCGTCACCACGAGTCTCGGCGGCAAATCGTCGTTTCCGGAAACGCATCCGCTCTCGCTCGGCTCGGGCGGCCTCGCGGTGCCGCGGGCGGTGCCGAAATTCCTCGGCGAGGCCGACGTCATCTTCGGGATCGGCTGCTCCTTCACCGAGACCAGTTTTGGTGTCGCGATGCCGAAGGGCAAGACCATCATCCATTCCACGCTCGATCCGAACCATCTCAACAAGGATGTCGAAGCGAAGATCGGCCTCGTCGGCGACGCCGGTCTCGTGCTCGATGCGCTGCTGGAGGAGATCGGCAAGACCGTCACCGCGGATCGCGATGCTTCCGCGGTTGCGGCCGAGATCGCGGCCTCGCACAAGGAGTGGCTGGCAAAATGGATGCCGAAGCTCACCAGCAATGACGCGCCGCTCAACCCCTATCGCGTGCTGTGGGACTTGCAACACACCGTCGACATCCACAACACCATCATCACGCACGATGCCGGAAGCCCCCGCGATCAGCTCTCGCCGTTCTGGAAATCGGTCGAGCCCCTCACCTATCTCGGCTGGGGCAAGACGACGCAGCTCGGCTACGGCCTCGGCCTTGCGATGGGCGCAAAACTCGCAAAGCCGGACAAGCTCTGCATCAATGTCTGGGGCGATGCGGCGATCGGCTTCACCGGCATGGATTTCGAGACGGCGGTGCGCGAGCGCATTCCGATCATGTCGATCCTGCTCAACAATTTCTCGATGGCGATCGAATTGAAGGTGATGCCGATCTCGACCGAGAAATATCGCTCGACCGATATCTCCGGCGACTACGCCGCGATGGCGCGCGCCTTCGGCGGCCATGGCGAGCGGGTGACGAAGCCGGAGGACATCATCCCGGCGATCAAGCGCGGCATCCAGAAGACGCAGGAAGGCGTGCCGGTGCTGCTGGAGTTCATCACCAGCAAGGAAACCGAGGTGTCGCGGCCGGGCACGTGAGGTGGACCAAAGCACAAGTCGACACGGGCAAGGATATCGCTAGCCGGGACGCCCTGGGAATGGAATAATCCGGCTTTCAAAGATTGGGCCCGGCCCCTACCGGGCGCCGACCGCATGGATTTCCTGATGACCGCCCTTCCGCAGGACGTGGTGGCCGAGCTCAAAACCAGGATTGCCGAGCTCGAGCAAGGATTGCAGGCGAGTGCCGCGGAGAACGAGCGGCTGGAGCACGTGCTGGTCCTGTCGCGCGAACGGCAGACGGCGACCGCCGAAGTCCTTCAGGTCATCAGCCGGTCGGCATTCGATCTGAATGCCGTGCTTCAGACCCTGGTCGAGATCGCTGCCAAACTGTGTCGCGCGGACGCAGCCCAGATCTACCGGCGTGAAGGCGAATTGTACCGTTCGGCCGCGATGTGCGGGAATGTCAACGAAACCTATCGGGCCATCGAGGAAGCCGGGGCCATCAGCGCTGGCCCGGGCACGTTGATCGGCCGGGTCGCACTCGAAGGAAGACCTGTTCAGATCGCGGACGCCTGGAACGATCCGGGCTACGGGGCCAGCGAAGACGCGCGGATCGGAAATCTTCGTTCCATGCTTGGCGTTCCGCTCATTCGAAACGGAGACCAGATCGGCGCGTTCGCGCTGGCGCGCGATCACGTCGAGGCCTTTTCGAACGGCGAGATCGAACTCGTCCGAACGTTTGCCGATCAGGCCGTGATCGCGATCGAGAACGCGCGCCTGTTCCGCGAGGTGCAGCAGCGCACCGACGACCTCGGCGAATCGCTGCAGCAGCAGACCGCGACCGCCGACGTCCTCAAGGTGATCAGCCGCTCCGCCTTTGACCTCGAGACCGTGCTCAACACGCTCACGGAATCCGCCGCGCGGCTTTGTGATGCGGATATGGCTGCGATCACGCGACAGCAGGCCGACGGCGGATACGCCCATGCCACGCGCTACAATTTCGCGCCGGAATGGGATCGTGTTTCCAGCGCCGTCAGGCTTTATCCCGGACGCGGCAGCCTCGTCGGGCGCGTGCTGCTGGACGGCAAAGCCGTACAGATCACCGACGTGCTGGCCGACCCCGAATACGTCTTTCACGAGCAACAGCAGGCCGGCGGCTATCGCACGCTGCTCGGCGTCCCGCTGGTCCGCGAAGGTCAGCCGATCGGTGTGCTCTTCCTCGGACGTGCCACGGTCAAACCCTTCTCCAACCGGCAGATCGAGCTGGTGCAGACCTTCGCCGACCAGGCGGTGATCGCGATCGAGAACGTCCGCCTGTTCGACGAGGTGCAAGCGAAGACGCGCGATCTCAGCGAGGCGCTGCAACAGCAGACTGCAACCGCCGAAGTCCTCAAGGTCATCAGCCGCTCCACCTTCGACCTGCCGGCCGTTTTGCATGCGCTGGTTGAGACGGCAGCTCGACTCTGCGGTGCGGACAAGGGTACGATCACGCGCCAGAAAGACGGCGCGTTCTACCGCGCCGAGTCCTACGGGTTCTCGGAAGCGTTCATGGACTTCGTGAGGGGCGTTCCAGTGATCGTCGACCGCCACTCGGCGACCGGACGCGCATTGCTGGAGAGCATCGTAGTTCATATTCCAGACGTCGAAGCCGATCGAGAGTACACATTCCGTGAAGGCCAGCGGCTTGGCGACTTCCGTTCGCTGCTCGGCGTGCCGATGCTGCGCGAAGGTCAACCGATCGGCGTGATCACGCTAACCCGGACTGAACCGGGCGGCTTCACGGACAAGCAAATTGAATTGGCAATGACCTTTGCCGATCAGGCTGCGATCGCGATCGGCAACGTGCAGCTCTTCGATGCGGCTCAGACCCGGACCCGCGAGCTCGCGCAGTCGCTCGAAGATCTCCGTACTGCGCAGGACCGCCTGGTGCAGACCGAGAAGCTCGCCTCGCTCGGCCAGCTCACCGCCGGCATCGCGCACGAGATCAAGAACCCGCTCAATTTCGTCAATAATTTCGCAGCGTTGTCGGCCGAACTGACCGGCGAGCTGAACGATGCACTTGCCTCCTCCACGCTGCCGGACAAGACGCGCGCAGAGATCGACGAACTGACCGGACTGTTGAAGGACAATTTGCAAAAGGTCGTCCAGCACGGCAAACGCGCCGACTCCATCGTCAAGAACATGCTGCTGCATTCGCGCGAGGGTTCCGGCGAGCACCGGCTGAGCGACCTCAACGCACTGGTCGAGGAAAGCC
The DNA here is from genome assembly GCA_023388935.1 of Pseudomonadota bacterium. Taxonomy (GTDB): domain Bacteria; phylum Pseudomonadota; class Alphaproteobacteria; order Rhizobiales; family Xanthobacteraceae; genus Bradyrhizobium. Next base: position 21,882 of record JAEWFG010000193.1, read on the forward strand.
TCAACCTCGCCTATCACGGCGCGCGCGCCGAGAAGCCGCAGTTCGACGTGACGCTGAAGCGCGAGCTCGATCCGGCGGCAGGCTCCGCCGACGTGTTTCCGCAGGAAATCACCCGGGTACTGCTGAACCTGATCTCGAACGGTTTCTACGCGGTGGCCAGGCGCAAGTCGGACAGCGGCGCCGTCGACTACGAGCCGGTCGTCGTGGCCGCGACCCGCGACCGCGGCGACAGCATCGAAATCCGCATTCGCGACAACGGCACCGGCATTCCCGCCGAGGTGATGGGAAAGATGTTCAATCCGTTCTTCACCACCAAGCCGGCCGGCGAAGGCACCGGCCTTGGATTGTCGATGAGTCACGACATCGTGGTGAAGCAGCACGGCGGCACGATCGACATCGCGACGAAGACGGGCGAGTTTACCGAATTCACCATCGTGCTGCCGCGCAAGAGCAGACGTCCGGATAGCAGCAGGGGATAGTTTCGCGCGGTGGGTGCTTTCAGCAAACTGGCGTCGTTCATCCGGCAGCAATTTCTCTCGCTGTCCGGCGTCGGGCTCATGCTCGGCGCCCTGTTGTTCGCGGCTTCGCTGACACCGACGCTGATCCCGCGGAACTATCTCACCCAAGGCGCCCTTGCCGGCGCCTGCTTTGCAATCGGGTACCTCGCCGGAAACCTCTGGCGCTGGCTGTGGCACTATCTCGAGCTGCCTGAGCCCTCGCCGCGCCTAAGATCGCGTGCCAATGCGCTGGTCGCGGCCGGCTGCCTGATCGTCGTCATCGTCTCTCTGTGGCGGGCGACCGAATGGCAGAACTCGATCCGCGCTGTCATGAAGATGCCGCCGGTCGAGACCGCGCATCCGTTCAAGGTCTCTGCCATCGCCCTGATCACGTTCGTCGTGCTCCTGGCGCTGGGACGGCTGTTCGTGCTTGTCTCGCGGTTCGTCGCCGTGTGCACGAGGCGCGTCATTCCGCGAAAGGTCGCTAACGTCATCGCCGTAGTGATTGCAGGCCTGCTGTTCTGGTCGATTGCCAACAATCTCCTGATCAGCATGGCGTTTCGCTCGCTCGATTCCTCGTTCCGCGAATTTGACGCCTTGTTCGAGCCAGAGCGACCACAACCGACAGCGCCCGGGAAAACGGGAGGCGCGGCGTCGCTGGTGAAGTGGAAGGAGCTCGGGCGCAAGGGACGCCGATTCATTGCCTCGGGTCCGTCCGCAGCCGAGATCAGCGCCGTCACCGGACAGGCTGCGCAGGAACCCGTGCGTGTCTATGTCGGTCTCGCCGGCGCCGACACGGCGCAAGCGCGCGCCAAACTTGCGCTCGACGAGCTCAAGCGGCAGCACGGCTTTGAGCGCGGGACCCTCATCGTCATCACGCCGACCGGCACCGGCTGGATCGATCCGGCCGCAATGGATTCGGTCGAATATCTCCACCATGGCGATGTCGCGAGCGTCGCGATCCAGTACTCCTATCTCAACAGCCCGCTGTCGCTGCTGTTTCAGCCTGAATACGGTGCGGAGGCGGCGCGCGCCTTGTTCGAGGAGATCTACCGCTACTGGACGACGCTACCGAAGGACAGACGGCCGAAACTGTACCTGCATGGGCTGAGCCTCGGCGCCATGAACTCGGAAAAATCCGCCGAGCTGTTCGAGATGATCGGCGATCCGATCGCAGGCGCGCTTTTTAGCGGGGCGCCATTCGAGAGCCGCATCTGGCGCTCAATCACCGCGAACCGCAATGCGGGCTCGCCGGCCTGGTTGCCGGAATTCCGCGATGGCCGCCTCGTTCGCTTCATGAACCAGAACGGGTCAACGGTGCCGGCAGATGCGCCTTGGGGCCCGATGCGCGTGGTCTATCTGCAATATGCCAGTGACGCGATCACGTTCTTTGCCTACCGCGACGCCTACCAGGCCCCGGCCTGGATGACGGGGCCGCGCGGGCCCGACGTGTCGCCGGAGCTGCGATGGTATCCAATCATCACGATGCTGCAGCTCGCCGTCGACATGGCAGTCGCGACGGGCACGCCGATGGGGTTTGGACATGTCTATGCGCCCGAGCACTATGTCGATGCCTGGATCGCGGTCACCGACGTCCATGATTGGTCAGCCGACGCGCTGACGCGGCTCAAGGCCCATCTCGCGGCGGCGGCGCGGAAGGACCGTCCAGGCAATGCCGACGACGACCCTTACGCCGACCGCGGCGGCTGAGGCCCTACTCCGCCATCTCCACCGGCCTCGTGACGGACGGACCAGCCAGCGGCCGCTCCTCCATCGCGACCAGGCAGAGCGCGGCGGTGGTCATCAGTGCGGTGGCCGCGGCGAAGACGTAGCGGAACGCGTGCCGCATGTCGTCGGCGGGAATTGTGACGCTGCCGGCTGCATGATGCTCGCCGGCGAGCGGAATGTCGGCGCCGAGCGCGATCAGCAGGATCGCGGCGAACGCTGCGACCGTGAACGAGGACATCAGCGAGCGAAAGAAATTCATCGCGCCGGTAATGGTGCCGACCTGCGGACGCGCCACCGAGTTCTGCAGCGAGACCACGCACACCGGGAAGGTCGTGCCGAGGCCGAGCGCAAACGCAGCCATCAGCGTCAGGAGGCCCCACAGGGGCAGCGTCGTGAGCGTGAGACCGAGTGCGCAAATCGCGGCCCACGAGGTGCCGATAATGGCGACGCGCTTGTAATGCTTGGCGCGCGCCATGGTGCGGCCGGCGATCGCCGCCCCGCAGGTCGACACCGCGGCGAGCGGAATCAGCGCAAGCCCCGCCTCGCTGGCGCTGAGATGGTAGACCGACTCGTAATAGAGCGGGAGCTGCACGGTGAGACCGGTGATCGCACCGAGCCCGCAACCGCCGGCCATCAGCGCGAAGGGCGCGACCGATCCGCCGAGCAGCGGTAGCGGCAGGAACGGCTCGTCCGCCCGCCGCGCGTGCCACACGAACGTGACCGCGAGCGCGACGGCGCCCCCAACCATCGCAAGAACCGTCGGCGAGAGCCATGGGAAGCGCGTGCCGCCCCAGGTCAGCACCAGCATGAAGACGACGGCGGAGGCCATCAGCAGGACGCCGCCGAGCCAGTCCACCTCGCGCTTGCGGTGGAACACCGGGATCTTCTTCATGTTGGGCAGCAGGAGCGCGAGCGCAGCGGCCGTGAGCGGCAAGTTGATCCAGAAGATCATCGACCAATGCAGGTGCTCGGCGAACACGCCGCCGATAACCGGGCCGAGGATGCCGCCGACCATCCAGACACTGGAGAAATAGGCTTGATACTGGCCGCGCTCACGTGGGCTCACGACGTCAGAGATCACGGTCTGCACCACCGGCATGATGCCGCCGCCGCCGAGTCCCTGCAGGCCCCGCGCCAGAATCAGCATCGGCATGCTGGGCGCGATCGCGCACAGCACCGAGCCCGCGACGAACAGGCTGAGCGAGGTGATGATCATTGCCTTGCGGCCGTAGATATCGCTCAGCGTCCCGAACACCGGCGCAACCGCGGTCGAGGCGAGCAGATAAGCGGTGATCACCCAGGACAGGCTCGATACGTCATGGAACTGGCGCCCGATGGTCGGCAGCGCAGTCGCCACGATGGTCTGGTCGAGCGCGGCCAGGAACATCGTCAGCATCAGGCTGATCACGATGGTGCGGACCTCGTCGGAGGTCAGCGGCACCGGCGGCGCGATGGACGGCGCGTCATCGACGCTCAGAACCTCGGACGGAAGGCGAGACAGCTCTTCGGCGATGTCGTCGGGCAATGCCTGGATGTCGGCAGACTGGCTGCTCTGCCGTTCGAACTTGTTCATCTCGATCGGACGTGGTGTGGCGGCGCAACGCCGCGAAGGATTCGTTCTATCTGGGCAGTGTAGACAGCAAAGTTCTTCTCGGGCAGGCGCTGCTGCGCATGGGTGCATCCCGCCGCAGGGTCATCCCGAAGACGTGATCCGGGGTCGGACGACGGATCAGTCCTTCGGACGTCGCTTCAGGCGTGCCCGTTTCGGCAGTTGCGCCGGCCATTGCACGATGTGGTCCTCGAGATCCTCGTCGGGGATCTCCTCTTCGCTGCCCTCGACCCGGCCGCGCACGGAGACGCCGGCCTCGTGCACAGTATTAGGATCACCGGACACCAGCGGATGCCACCAATAGAGGTCGCGCCCCTCGGCAACGAGCTTGTAGCCGCAGCTCGGCGGCAACCAGTTCAAGGTCCGGACATTGGCCGGGGTCAGGCGGACGCAGTCCGGAACCTTGTCGGATCGATTCGGGTAGTCCTTGCAGGCGCAGCTCCCTGCATCGAGCAGCTTGCAGCCGACATGGGTGAAATAGATCTGGCCGGTGTCCTCATCCTCGAGCTTGTTCAGGCAGCAGCGGCCGCAGCCGTCGCACAGGCTCTCCCATTCGTCCCCAGACATCTCTTCCAACGTCTTGGTTTTCCAGAAGAATCCCTCCTGGCCTGAGGGTCGTTTGGGAGCTGCGGTCATGCGCCTCAACAGAATTCGAAAGAGCTACGGCTCGTGCCATCTAGGCGTGCAGCCATGGCGCTGCAAGTTACGCCCCTGTAAGGCCCGGAATGAACCGGTGTTCAATTAGGCCTGTTGTTCAAAATCGCGAGCGGAGCCATTGGTTTATAAGCCACGCTCGGCTAGAAGAACAGCAAGTCCCCACGGACGCGAAACGGGCGCCTTGGGTTTGCCGCAACAATCCCTCAAGACGTCTCGATGCCGCCCCTGCCGGGTGCTTGAACGCTTTCGAACCAGGCCTCAAGGGTTCTAGGTGCGCCAGATCATACCACCGCATTGGAAGCATAAGGTTCGGAATTTCTTCCTGGACCTCGATGCGCGCATCGACTCCTCGCTGTTCTCCTCGGCCAGGGGCATCCGCGAGCTCTACGAGCGCTATTCGACTTTCATGGACCGCTTCTATGTCGGGCGGTGGAAGCGCTGGGTGTTCGTCGAGCCGCTGTCGGAGGCCGCGACCATCGGGCTCGGCGGGCTGGTGTTGCTGCTCACGCTCGCGATCCCCGCCTTCCGCGAGACCGCGGACGAGGACTGGCTGAAGAAGTCCGACCTCGCGGTGAGCTTCCTCGACCGCTACGGCAACCCGATCGGCAGCCGCGGCATCAAGCACAACGACTCGATCCCGCTGGAAGACTTTCCGGACGTGCTGATCAAGGCGACGCTCGCGACCGAGGACCGCCGCTTCTACGAGCATTTCGGCATCGACATCGCCGGCACCGCGCGCGCGCTCGTCACCAACGCCCAGGCCGGCGGCGTCCGCCAGGGCGGCTCCTCGATCACCCAGCAGCTCGCCAAGAACCTGTTCCTGAGCAACGAGCGCACCATCGAGCGCAAGATCAACGAGGCCTTCCTCGCGATCTGGCTGGAATGGCGCCTGACCAAGAACGAGATCCTCAAGCTCTATCTCGACCGCGCCTATATGGGCGGCGGCACCTTCGGCGTCGACGGCGCCGCGCATTTCTACTTCAACAAGTCCGCGCGCGACGTGACGCTTGCAGAAGCCGCGATGCTCGCCGGCCTATTCAAGGCGCCGACCAAATACGCGCCGCACATCAACCTGCCCGCCGCCCGCGCGCGGGCCAACGTCGTGCTCGACAATCTCGTCGATGCCGGCTTCATGACCGAGGGCCAGGTATTCGGCGCCCGCCGCAATCCGGCCTTCGCCGTCGACCGCCGCGACGAGGCTTCGCCGAACTATTACCTCGACTACGCCTTCGACGAGATGCGCAAGCTGGTCGACACCTTCCCGAAGTCTTACAACGAACGCGTCTTCGTGGTCCGCACCGCGATCGACACCAACGTGCAGAAGGCCGCCGAAGACGCGATCGAGAACCAGCTGCGTCAGTTCGGCCGCGACTATCATGCGACGCAGGCGGCAACCGTCGTCTCCGATCTCGACGGCGGCATCCGCGCCATGGTCGGTGGCCGCGACTACGGCGCAAGCCAGTTCAACCGCGCTACCGACGCTTATCGCCAGCCCGGTTCGTCGTTCAAACCCTATGTCTACACCACCGCGCTCTTGAACGGGTTTACGCCAAACTCGAAGATCGTCGACGGCCCCGTCTGCATCGGCAATTGGTGTCCGCAGAACTATGGCCATTCCTATTCCGGCCAGGTGACGCTGACGCAGGCGATCACCCGCTCGATCAACGTCGTGCCGGTGAAGCTGTCGATCGCGCTCGGCGGCAAGGATGGTCCCAAGGCCGGCCGCGCCAAGATCGTCGAGGTGGCGCGCCGCTTCGGCATCACGGCGCCGCTGCCCGACACGCCGTCGCTGCCGATCGGCTCCGACGAGGTCACCGTACTCGAGCACGCCGTCGCGTATGCGACGTTCCCCAACCGCGGCAAGTCGGTGACGCCGCACGCCGTGCTGGAGGTGCGCACCGGCGCCGGTGACCTCGTCTGGCGCTGGGACCGCGACGGCCCGAAGCCGCGGCAGGCCATTCCTGCGAACATCGCCGCCGACATGGCCGGCATGATGAGCCACGTGGTCAGCGAAGGCACCGCGCGCCGCGCCGCCCTCGACGGCATTCCGACCGCGGGCAAGACCGGCACCACGAACGCTTATCGCGACGCCTGGTTCGTCGGCTACACCGGCAACTTCACCTGCGCGGTCTGGTACGGCAATGACGACTATTCGCCGACCAACCGCATGACCGGCGGCTCGCTGCCGGCGCAGACCTGGCACGACATCATGGTCGCGGCGCATCAGGGCGTCGAGGTCCGGGAAATTCCCGGCATCGGCATGGGCCAGAAGCTGCCGCGCGAGCCAATCGCCAACGCGCAGGCCAATGCTGCGCCGAAGGTGCTGGAGACCAAGCCCGGCCCTCCGCCCGTGCTGACCAAGCGCGGCGCCGACATCCTGGTGCGCGTCGAGAAGCTGCTGGATGAAGCGGCAAAGACCGCGGCCAGGGCGGCTGCCGACGACGCCAAGCAGGCCAAGCCGGCATCATCGACGAGCGCGCTCGCCTTCCCGCAGAATTATGCGGAAGAGAATGCGAACGCATCCGCCCCGCGCAAGAACTGATCGGAACCCGTGCGGCTGATCCTGATCACATTGACGGCCCTCCTGCTCGCGACCGTGGTCGGCCTCGGTGCGACCTGGATGACGACGACGCGCGGCACCGAGATCGGCGCGCTGACCATCGGCGCCTGGACCGCGCGTCCCCGCACCGGCACTGCCGACGTCGATCCCTATTCGCGCGCCACCATCGTGCGCAACGGCGAACTGCCGATCGGTACCGGTGACGGCGTCGCCTTCACCGCAACCGCCGACGACAAGAAGAAGGCGCTCGACGGCCGCTGCGATGTCGTGGTCTCCGGCGTGACGCCGCCGGCGCGGTTCTGGACGCTGACGCTCTATGACCGCAAGGGCCACCTCGTCGCCAATTCGCTGCAACGCTACGGCTTCACCAGCCAGGAGATCGTGCGGCAGTCCGACGGCTCGTTCGAGATCCGCATCGCCTCGCGCTCGCGCGCCGGCAACTGGCTGCCGACCGGCGGCATCGAACGCTACGCGCTGATGCTGCGCCTCTACGACACGCCGGTTGGCGTTGCCACGCGCACCCAGCGCGATGCACCGATGCCCACGATCAAGACGGTGGGCTGCTCATGATCCGGCTCCTCTTCACCATCGTTGCGGGCGTGCTGCTGGGCCTCGTGGTCCATCTCGTCAGCGTGCTGGCCTTGCCGCGGATCGCAACCCAGGACGCCTATTCGCGGCTTACGCCGATGACCAAGCTCAACGGCGTCACCCAGCTTCCCCTCGCCGATCCCAACACCTCGCCGATGCCGTTCATGGATCCGGCCTTCGCAGTCGCGATCTGCCGCTACGATCTGTCGGGCGGGCCGATCAAGCTCACGGTGCCCGTCAGCCAGGCCTACACCTCAGTGTCGTTCTACACCCGCAACGAGATCGCCTATTACGCGATCAACGACCGCTCGGCCGGCAAGAAGGTGATCGAGCTCGACCTGATGACCGAGCCGCAGCACGAAGACCTGCCCGAGGACGAGGAGGTCACCGCGGCCGACCGCCTGATCATCGATTCCCCGACCGCGACCGGCCTGATCGTGATGAAGGCCCTCGCTGCCGAGCCCGGTCTGATGCCGCAGGCGCAGGCCTCGCTTGCGGCCGCGACCTGCGCGCCGCAGACCGAGCCGCCGGCCAAGGCCGAGGCGCCGCGCGGCCGGCGCTGAGTGCAGCCGTTTGGGCAGCACGAAACAAAAACTGAAAAACAACCCCATGCACAGTAGAAAGGCGCTCGCCGGATAACATCCGGTGCTTTCTGCGAAGCCATTGACATGTTGGGGCAAACCATCGGCCCGGCGCAGCAGCCGGCCGGTCGCGAAAGATCTGCGCCGCTTCCGCATTTCAGTCCGAAAAAGCGGTGGCGAGAAATGCCCCAATCTCGGCTCGCGCTGTCAATGCGGAAACAGATTGTTCCCCATGAAGTCCACGAAAACCCGGAGTTTCGGGGACAGGTGGCGGCTCGATGGCCAGAGGATGCGGAAGCTGCCCGAATGCATGACCGCATCGTCCAGTACCGACACGAATGTCCCGTTGGCAAGCTGGTCGCCTATGGCGAAGTCCGGCAGGCAGGCAAGGCCGATCCCTTCCTCCGCGAGATGTATCAGCGGCTCGATCGCGCTGGCGACGGCCACCGTGGCAATCTCGGGGGCCTTCGGCTTGCCATCGACATGCAGGGGCCATTCCTCGACTTTGCCGGTGCTTGGATAAAGATGACGCAAGCCCCGATGCACTGACAGGTCGGCCACGGTTCGGGGCGTGCCATGCTCGGCAAAATAGGAAGGTGATCCGACCAGCCTGTAGTGGAATGTGCCGAGCACACGGGTCATCAACCGCGAGTCGCTGATGTCTCCGGTGCGCACTACGGCGTCGAAGCCTTCTTCGATGATGTCCACCAGTCGATCGGTGAAATCGAGGTCCATTTCGATGTCGGGCCAGACCCGCATGAATGCGGTGATCGTCGGCATCATCAGCATACCAACCAGTGGCAGGCTTACCCTCAATCTGCCGCTCGGTGTTCCACGTGTCTGCATCAGTTCCAGTTCGGCGGCCTCTACCTCACTGAAGATGCGGCGGCACCTTTCGAGAAAGAGCGCCCCCTCCGGCGTCAGAGTGACCGTCCGCGTCGAGCGATGGAACAGGCGTATGCCGAGCCTGTCTTCCAGTCGCGCCATCGCCTTGCTGATGGCCGAGGACGAGACGCCAAGTTTCTGCCCGGCGGCGGTGAAGCTGCGCATCTCCGCTGCCTGGACGAAGGCATTGAGCGAACCAAGGCTGTCCATCGCAAATCCATTGGTGACATATAAGTCCGAAGTGTCATGAACTGTAGCCTCATTTTCATCGGCCGGGAACCTACCTAATTTCGGCATCATGCCGTAACCGGCGGATTGTTCCGTCTTTCCATGTCGTTCCATCCGCACACGGCTTTTCAAACAAGGCACAGGCGGATCAATGACGACAACAAGCGACACATCACCCATCCGACACGACAACACGATACTGGTCGCTCCCGAACGGTTGCCCTTGCTTGCCCTGCTGGCGCTGACCATGGCAGCGTTCATCACCATTTTGACCGAAGCTCTGCCGGCGGGATTGCTGCCGCAAATGGGGGCGAGCCTTTCGGTCTCCGAGGCGCTGGTCGGGCAGCTCGTCACCATCTACGCGATTGGATCGCTGGTCGCGGCCATTCCGCTGACGACCGCAACGCAAGGTTGGCGTCGCCGTCCGCTCCTGCTGCTCGCCATCGGTGGCTTCGCCGTCGTCAATACGGTGACGGCCATATCCGACAACTACACCGTCACCATGGTCGCTCGTTTCTTCGCGGGGGTGTTTGCCGGACTGCTGTGGGCGCTGGCAGCAGGCTACGCGGCGCGAATGGTTCCCGAGCACCTACAGGGCCGCGCCATAGCAATTGCCATGGCGGGAACACCAATCGCACTTTCGCTCGGCATTCCGGCAGGCACCTTGCTCGGCGCGACCGCGGGATGGCGCGTCACCTTCGGCCTCATGAGCATGCTAACCGTCATCCTCATTCTATGGGTGCTGTTAAAGGTTCCTGATTTCCCCGGCCAGGCACGGGGAAAAGGCTTCGCCCTCAGAACGGTTTTCATGTTGCCCGGCATCCGGCCGGTGCTGTTCGTGACGCTGGCCTACGTCCTCGCGCACAACGTCCTCTACACTTATATCGCCCCGTTTCTCGTGCCGGCGGGCCTCGCGGATCGCATCGACCTTGTGCTGCTGGTTTTTGGCGTTGCCGCGCTCGCCAGCATATTGATCGTAGGCATATTGATCGACCGATGGCTGCGCGAACTGGTGCTGGCAAGCACAGCCCTTTTCGGGCTTTCCGCGTTGGTCCTTGGAATCGCAGGCACCGTGCCGGCGGCGGTCTATGTAGCCGTTGGGCTCTGGGGGCTTGCCTTTGGCGGCGCCGCGACACTGTTCCAGACTGCCTCGGCAAAAACGGCAGGCAAGGCGACGGACGTGGCGCAGTCCATGGTCGTCACCGTCTGGAATATTGCAATCGCTGGCGGTGGGGTTGTCGGCGGTATCTTGCTGGAAACCTTCGGAGTTGCTTCGTTCCCATGGAGCGTGCTGGCACTACTCGTCGCTGGGCTGATTGCCGCTTGGGCAGCACGTTCTTACGGATTCACGTCTTCGCGGACGAACGGCTCGCAAAGCGCGCGCACGAGCAATAGCCGATGATGCCACGCGGCGGTTAAAGGTTTCTGCCCAGACCGAGCCACACCGGCCATCCATCGCGCGGCCGCGGCGCACTACTGTCGATGATCGCGGCCGGACACGGCATCGGCTCTTTGCCGAGGAAGGTGCCGCGGCGAATATCCCTTTCCTGCAGATCACCGACGAACCTGAAACCATCGTCTTCTCCGCCGTCTGGTCGCCCGCCAATCGCAATCCCGCGCTTATGAAACTGCTCGAATACGCGGGACAGGTGACGTGTCCATGGTCGCATCAAAGGCCGAACCGGCTTCCTGACCGGGAACGGTGGCATAGAATACGAGGCGCAGATGCTTTTCCTCGTCCACGATGAAGGACGAGTGATCGAACGCCACCGGACCGAGCCCGTCGATCACGAAGCTCCGGCGCCCCTCGCAGCGGCCATGCACGTCATGCTGATTCCACAGGCTTCGGAACGAGGGAGAAACCTGTTCAAGTGCCTCGACCAGCGAAAGCATGCTCTCATCTTCCGGGGCCTGCGCGAAATCGCGCCGGAAGCTCGCCAATATCTGCGGCGCCTGGACGGACCATTCGACAATCCGGCTGCTCAGCCGATCGTCCGCGAACAGCATCCATAGCATGTTCCGTTCCGACGCATCGCGTTGCCCGAAGCCGAACAGGCGGTCAGCGGCAGCGTTCCGCCCGATCACGTCCCATCGCAGGTTCAGCACATAGGCCGGGCGTTGCGTCAGATCGTCAAGCAACCGGCGAACCAGCGGCGGCAGTTCGCACCATGCCTGTCCGGCCATGGCCGGGGGACGCTGATGGGCGAGAAGGAACAGGTGCCGCCGTTCGATCTCATCGAGTTTCAGGACGCGGGAGATGTTGTCGAGGAAAGCCGAGGACACCTTGATCGCGCGTCCCTGTTCCAACCACGTATACCAGGTGATGCCGACGCCAGCGAGCGCGGCGATTTCCTCGCGGCGAAGGCCCGGCGTCCGCCGCCGCTTGCCCACCGGCAAGCCGACATCGAGCGGCGACAGACTTTCCCGCCGCCGCCGGAGAAAATCCGCCAGTTCGGTGCGTGTGCGGTCAAGCCGATTGTCCAGCGTATCGCTCATAGTAATAGGATAATTTGTTCCATAGTAACAGCTTAAGGCGCGTGCGAGGCAACTTCAAGACCAGTGGAGTTGCCATGACCGCCGACCGCCTATCTTCCTCTCCGAGCGCGCGCTCATCCGCGCTCGCACTCGCCGTCTTGTTGCTCGGCGGGTTCATCACTGTCTTCGACCTGTT
>JAEWFG010000351.1 GCA_023388935.1 Pseudomonadota bacterium
CGCCGAGCAGGCCATGCGGTCGCACCACGAGCACGAGCGTCATCGCCGCAAACAGCATCACATAGGCGTAGCCGGGGTTGAACATGGAGGTGACGCTGATGATCTCGCCGGCGATCAGGCCGCCGAGGATCGCGCCAGGGAACGAGCCGACGCCGCCGATCACCACCACCACGAAAGTCTCGACGAGGATGTCGTCGCCGACGCCCGGCGTCAGCGAGACCACCGGCGCATTGACGATGCCGGCAAAGCCCGCGGCCATCGCGCCGATGCCGAACACGACCATGAAGACGCGGTAGACGTTGATGCCGAGCGAATCCACCATGACGGAATCTTCGATGCCGGCACGCACGATCATGCCGAGACGGGTCCGGTAGAGGACGAGGAACAGCGCGCCGAGCGCGATCGCGACGATGCCGACCAGAGCGAGGCGATAGGTCGGATAATACATGAAGCCGAGATTGGTGATGCCCTGGAACAGCGCCGGAGGCGGCATCACCTGCGACTGGCTCGAGAAGATCAGGCGTACGATCTCGACGAAGCAGATGCCGAGCCCGAAGGTCACGAGTAGCTGATCCTCGTGCGGGCGATGATAGAAGTGGCGGATGATGACGCGTTCCATCAGAACGCCGAGCAGCATCACGAACAGGGAGCCGGCGATGACGGCAACAGTGAACGATTCCGTATATTGGTAGGCGACGAAGCCGGCATAGCCGCCGATCATGAACATCGCGCCATGCGCGAGGTTGAGCACGCCGAGCGTACCGTAGATGATGGTCAGGCCGGAGCTGATCAGTGCGAGCAGCGCACCGAGCGCGAGCCCGTTGAAGAGCTGTGAAACGAGATTAGGCCAACTAATCATGAAAAGGCGATCGGGTTCCGGTTGACGGAGAAAAAGCCGACGCCGCAGGGGCCATTGCCTGCGGCGTCACGAATCGCACCGTTGCTTAGGTGTAACCGCCGAGATTGCAGCCGAAGGCGTCCGGCTTCTGCATCAGGCTTTCGCCGGGGAGGATCTCGACCACGTCGTACCAGTCTTCCTTGTTCTTCATGTCCTTCTGCATCTTGCCCTTCACGATGATGACCGGGCGGACGCACTGATGGTCCTCGGGGCGGTAATGCACGTCGCCGACGAGGGAGGGGATCGTCTCGCCCTTCTCATAGGCCTTGATCACGTCAGGCGGATTGAAGCTGCCGGCCTCCTCGCACATGTGAGCCCAGTGCGCGAAGCTGACATAGGCGTTCTCCGCGCCCCATTCCGGCTTGTAGCCATACTTCTTATCGAAGGCCTCGTTGAACATCTTGGCCAGCGGGTACTTGTCCTCGATCGTCCACCAATAATCGGTGGCGGCGTAGACCCCTTGCATCAGGCCGCCGGTCTCGCGCGCGATGAACGGCACCTGGTAGGGGACGACCAGCTTCATCTTGTCGAGCACGCCGAACTGCTTGGCCTGCTGGGTCGACAGCACCGCGTCGTGGCCCCAGTTGACGTTGATCAGCACGTCCGCGCCGGAATTCGCGACGTTGAGCAGGTATGAGGAATAATCGGGCGCGCCGAGCGGAGCGACCTGGTTGGTCGTCGTGGTCCAACCGGCGGTCGCGAGGAAGTCCTGCATCGACTTGGTGACGGTGTGGCCATAGGTGTAGTCCGGCGTCAGATAGGCCGCCTTCTTGTTCTTGCCGAACTGCTTCACCATCACCGGCCCGATCGCCGCGGCGGCAGTCTGACCGAAAAAGTTCTGGCGGAAGCCGTAGCGGACGCAGTCCTTGCCGGTGGTGTCGTTCGAGCCGGAGATGCCGCAGACGAACAGCACGTGTTCGCGCTGCGCGAGCTTGTTCAGCGCGACCGCAACGGCGCTCGACGTGCCGCCGGTGATCATGATCGCCTTGTTCTCGCTGATGAAGCGCTGCTGGGCCTGCACGGCCTCGTTCGGCTTGGCCGCGGAATCCGCGACGCCGAAGGTCAGTTCCTTGCCGAGCACGCCCTTGCTGGTCTTCGGCGAGATCTTCTTGATCAGCTCGTGGCCGCTGTTGATGTGCTCGATCGCGAGCTGATAGCCCTTGAGTTCGTCTTCGCCCTGCACGGCATAGGTTCCGGTGCGCGGCACCGAGATTCCGATGAAGGCCGTGGAACCGGATACGCCCGCAGGATAGGTGCCGATCGCCGGCTTGTCCTCGGCAAACGCCGGCATTGCGGGCAGCACCGAGCCGCCGATGAGGCCTGCGGTGGTCTGAAGCAGGCCGCGGCGCGAGATGCCGCGGCCGAGACCACGGCGGATGAGATTGTCAGTCATTGGTCGTTTCCTCCGAACATCGATCTTGTTTTGCAGGCAAAGCACGACCTGTCCGGCGTCAACCGGCCTCGCTGGCCTGTTGCGCCGGGCACGTCACATCCGCGTGTGTTTCCTGACTCTAACCATTGCTTGTGAGGCCCTTCTGTCAATTTCGCCTTTGGTCGAACGACGAAAATTACCTCATGAAAACATATCTGATTACGATATATATTAGCCTTTGTGAGTACGAGGCTGGCGGGTTAGGCGAGGGATATGATGCGGCAGACGATAGTGGCGGGTGCCCGGAAACGACAATCCTCGCCGCAAGCGGCGGAGCGACAAGAGGCTGCGCGGCCTGCGGGTGAGCGGAGCGACCAGCGCGCGGCACCGCAGACTGACGATACGTCCCCTGTGTCCGAGCCGCGCACCCGGTCGGGCGGCAGGCGCGGATTGCCGGTTGGCTCCGTTCAGACGAAGCGCACAGCCGGCCCGATGAAGACACTCAGCGTGCGCGCCCAGAATGTTCTGAAGGAGCTCGCGGTCGAACTCACTGGCGAGCAGCCGCCGAAGGGGACGTGGTCGCCCTCGCGCGAATTGTTGCGCGCGCTGACGGCGGAGCGCCTCGCGACCGCGCGCAATTGTGGTCCTCACACGATGCGGGAGATCGTCGACTGGGCGCAAGGTTGCGGCGTGACTATCAAGCCGGTGATCCGTCCCGGCGGCTCGCTGTCGGAGATGTGGGCGGAGTTGATCGCCAATGCGGCGGCCGGCACGTTGACCAGCGCCGAGATCGTCAGCGCGCTCAAGCGCTCGATCCACCGGAAGAGCGTTCGCATCCCGATCGCGTTTCAGATCATCCTGGTGAAGATCCTGCTGTCCAGCTTCGAATAGGCCGCTGCAAAGCTCCAATATTTGTGTATCCGCGGTGGCGGTTGGTTGGTTTCGCCTGCCCTTCCTTGCTAGTCTCGCCGTATCCGCCCGCTACGGCGGGCTCGACGTCGAAGGCAGGGAATGGCTCAATCGAAGCGGAAGACGGCGCGTGTGGCGCGCTCAAGCGGCAGTGCGATGCGCGAAGCCGACTACGCAGCGCTGGCACAGTTCCGCTATGAGATCCGGAGCTTTCTGGCGTTCAGCGAGGCCGCCGCGTCGCAGCAGGGATTGACGCCGACGCAGCACCAGGCACTGCTCGGCATCAAGGGCTTTGTCCGTCCGGGCCCGGCGATAGTCGGCGACGTCGCGCGGTTCCTGCTGATCCGGCATCATTCGGCTGTCGAGCTGATCAACCGCCTCGCAAAGCTCGGGCTGGTCAGTCGCGTTGCCGACCCCGAAGATGCCAGGCGCGTTCATCTCAAGCTGACGAAGAAGGGCGAGCAGAAGCTCCAGGCGCTCTCGCGCAAGAATCTCGAGGAGCTCCGCCGCGCCGCGAGCCCGGCGTTGAGCCGCCTGCTGAAGTCGTTCAAGAGCTCCAGCGAGGCCTGAGCTTCGCGCCGACCGCGCTGCTTAAGCCGCTACGCCTTGCGCGGCGAGTTGGGCGGCCTGGTGCTCGGTGGTCAGCGCGTCGATCAGCTCGCCGAGCGCTTCGCCGGCGATCACCTGCGGCAATTTGTAGAGCGTCAGGTTGATGCGATGGTCGGTGACGCGGCCTTGCGGGAAATTATAGGTGCGGATGCGCTCGCTGCGGTCGCCGGAGCCGACCTTCTCCTTGCGCTCGGCCGAGCGAGCGGCGTCAGCGCGTTGACGTTCGGCGTCGTAGATGCGGGAGCGCAGGATGTTCATGGCGGAGGCGCGGTTCTTGTGCTGCGAGCGGCTGTCCTGCATCATTACGACGATGCCGGTCGGGATGTGGGTGATGCGGATCGCCGATTCCGTCTTGTTGACGTGCTGGCCGCCGGCGCCCTGCGCACGCATGGTCTCGATGCGCAGGTCGTCGTTCTTGATCTCGACGTCGACGTCCTCGACCTCCGGCAGCACGGCGACCGTTGCGGCAGAGGTATGGATGCGCCCCTGCGTCTCGGTGTCGGGCACGCGCTGCACCCGGTGCGCGCCGGATTCGAATTTCAGCTTGGAGAACGCGCCGCGGCCCTGCACCTCCGCGATGATTTCCTTGTAGCCGCCGACGGTGCCTTCGCTCGCCGAGATCACCTCGACCTTCCAGCCCTGGAGGCTCGCGAAACGCTCATACATCCGGAACAGGTCGCCGGCGAACAATGACGCCTCGTCGCCACCGGTTCCGGCGCGGATTTCCAGCATCACGTTGCGGTCGTCCATGGCGTCCTTGGGCAATAGCGCCACGCGGATCTTCCGGACCAGTTCCTCGATTCTGGGAGTGAGCTCGTCGCGCTCGGCTTCCGCCATGGTGCGCATCTCGGCATCCGTCGCGGGATCGGCGATCAGCGCCTCGGTGTCGGCGAGCTCCTTGACGGCGGAGCGATAGGCTTTGACCGCCTCGATCAGCGGTGTGATCTCAGCGAGTTCGCGCGTGATCTGCACATAGCGCTCGGAGGCGAGCTGGCCGAGCGATTCGGCCTCCAGAGAGGCGTGATGCGCGAGCAGGACGTCCAGTTTGGCTTCGGGGAGTGACGACATCGGTTTAGTCTCAGGTGCAAAGGAGGCGAGGCAGCGGCAGGGGGCGACAGGCCCGCTACAAGGCCAGGCCTTCGGCCTCGGCAAATTCCGTCAGCTTCTGCCGGATCGAGACGCTGCCCGCGGGCGCGTCCAGCAACGGGCCGAGCATCGCCTCGGCTTTCTTGGCATCGAGCTCGATCACCATCGCCTTGACCGGGCCGAGCGCGGTCGCCGAGAGCGACAGCGAGCGATAGCCCATCGCGATCAGGGCGAGCGCGCCGATTGGCTTGGAGGCCATCTCGCCGCAGAGCGATAATGACTTCTTTGCCGCATTGGACTTCCGTGCGATCTCGCGCAGCGCGCGCAGGATCGGCGCCGACATGGTGTCGAAGCGTTCGGAGACCTTGGCATTGCCGCGGTCGACCGCGAACAGGAACTGGAACAGATCGTTGGAACCGACCGAGACGAAGTCGACCTTCTTCAGGAGCTCGTCGAGCTGATAGAGCAGCGCCGGCACCTCGACCATGGTGCCGATGTCGATCCGCTCCGGCAGCGTGTGCCCATGCTGGCGCAGATAGGTGAGCTCGCGCTCGACCAGTGCCTTTGCGGAGTCGAACTCCGCGACCTCGGAAATCATCGGGAACATGATGCGCAGCGCGCGGCCGCCGCCGGCGCGCAGCAGCGCGCGGATCTGGCCGCGCAAGAGGCCAGGACGGTCGAGCCCAAGCCGGATCGCGCGCCATCCGAGCGCGGGATTCTCCTCGATCACCGCTTCCATGTAGGGCAGCGCCTTGTCGCCGCCAATGTCGAGGGTGCGGAAGGTGACGGGCTTGGTGCCTGCGGCATCCAGCACGGTGCGATAGAGCGCGAGCTGGTCGCTGGTGCGCGGCAGGCTCTGGCCGACCATGAACTGCAGCTCGGTGCGGAACAGGCCGATGCCGGCGCTGCCGGTGTCCTCGATGTGCGGCAGGTCGATCGCAAGACCCGCATTGATCATCAGCTCGACCGTCTGGCCGTCCTTGGTGACGCAGGGTCGATCGCGCAGCGCCAGGTACTGTGCCTGGCGGCGGGCGCGGAAGCGCACGCGCTCGGCAAAGGCCGCCTCGATCTCCTGCGACGGACGCACATAGATCGAGCCCGAGGTGCCGTCGACGATGATGGCATCGCCGGGGTCCGCAATGCCCGGTGCGTTCGGCACCTCGCCGACCGCGGGGATGCCGAGCGCGCGCGCCACGATCGAGACATGGGAATTGGCGGTGCCTTCCTCCAGCACGATGCCGCGCAGGCGCTTGCGGTCGTAGTCGAGCAGCGCCGCCGGGCCCATCGCGCGCGCGATGACGATGGCATTGTCGGGCAGTTGCTCGCGCGAGGGCGCGTGGTCCTGGCCGACCAGCTGCCGCATCAGGCGGTAGCCGAGATCCTCGAGATCGTGCAGCCGGTCGCGCAAATAGGGATCGGTCGAGCGCAGCATGCGCGCGCGGGTATCGGACTGCACGCGCTCGACGGCGGCTTCCGCGGTGAGGCCGGTGGCGACCGCCTCGTGCAGCTTGTGCGACCAGCCCTGGTCATTGGCGAACATGCGGTAGGCTTCCAGCACCTCGCGATGCTCGCCGCCTTCGGCGACGTCGCCGCGCTCCAGCATGCGGTCGAGATCGGCGCGCAACTTGGTGAGCGCGGCGTCGAGCCGCTTGATTTCCTTCGGCAGGTCCTCGGCGATGTAGTCCTTGATGACGACGCGCGGCTCATGCAGCACGACATGGCCGAGCGCGATGCCTTCCGACAGGATCGCGCCGACCTTCTGCGCGGAATGGCGCGCGGCAGGCTCCAGGCCCGGCTGTGCCAGCGCAGACAGCTCGCCGGAGGCGATCAGCTCCGCCAGCACCATCGCGGTGGTCTGCAGCGCCTCGAGCTCCTCCTCGACATAGTTGCGCTTGGCGCGGTTCTGCACCACCAGCATGCCGAGCGTGTTGCCTGCGCGCAGGATCGGAACGCCGAGGAAGGAGTGATAGATCTCTTCGCCGGTCTCCGGGCGGAACGAGAAGGCCGGGTGGCTCTGCGCATCGCTCAGATTGAGCGGGGTCGCCTCGCTGGCGACGAGGCCGACCAGGCCCTCATGGGCGCTCAGGACGGTGTGGTGCACCGCCTCGCGGTTGAGACCTTCGGTGGCGTAGAGCTCGAGCGTGTTGTCGATGCGCAGCACATAGACCGAGCACACCTCGGCCACCATGTTGGCGGCGATCAGCACCACGATCTTGTCCAGCCGCTCCTGGGCCGAGACCTGCTCCGCCATGGTTTCGCGGAGCCGTCTCAACAAGACGCGGGGACCTCCCGACGCGCTCCGCATGTGCCGTCAATCTCCTCCGTCTGCCTGGCCCGGCGGTATCGGCCGGCGGCTGGCCCAAAACTCCAGAATAACAACCAATTTGTTTGCCCGGCGCAGTCAAGCCGTCACTTGCGCCGAATCAGCGCCGCCTGAACTGTGACACAGCCTGCGGCAGCCCACCCTGTTCGCCGTATAGCGAATTGAGGCTTGTTTTGCCAAGCAAAACGCCTGCCAAACGCGAAGGTGTATACACCTTCGCGTTTGCTGCGACCGCTAAGAGAAAATTCGTCTAAGCCTGATCGAGACCGTAGAGCGTATGCAGGGTGCGCACCGCAAGCTCGGTATAGGCGGTGTCAATCAAAACCGAGAATTTGATCTCGGAGGTTGTAATGGCCCGGATGTTGATATTCCGTCCGGCGAGAGCCGAAAACGCCTGGGCGGCGACGCCGGCATGGCTGCGCATGCCGCTCCCGATTACCGAGATCTTGGCGACGTCGGTGGCGGTATCGAGCCGGGCGTAACCGATCTTGGCCTTGGCGGCGGTGATCGTGTCCCTGGCGCGGGTGTAGTCGGCGGCCGGCACCGTGAAGGTGAGGTCGGTGGTCTTGCCGTCCTCGGAGACGTTCTGGACGATCATGTCGACGTTGATATTGGCATCCGCGAGCGGGCCGAAGATCGACGCCGCAACACCCGGCTTGTCCTCAACCTGGCGCACCGAGATCTGGGCTTCGTCCTTCGAAAAGGCGATGCCGGTGACGACGTGGCTTTCCATGATCTCCTCCTCGCTGCAGATCAGCGTGCCGGGCGGCTGGTTGGCATGCGGGTCGATATCCTCCGGCTTATCGAAGCTCGAGCGGACGAAGATTGGCATGTTGTGGACCATACCGAGTTCCACCGAGCGGACCTGGAGCACCTTGGCGCCCTGGGAAGCCAGCTCCAGCATGTCTTCGAATGCGATCTTGTCGAGCCGGCGCGCCTTCGGCACGATTCGCGGGTCGGTGGTGTAGACGCCATCGACGTCGGTGTAGATGTCGCAGCGGTTCGCCTTGACGGCAGCGGCGATCGCCACGGCCGAAGTGTCGGAGCCGCCGCGGCCGAGCGTGGTAATGCGATTGGTCTCGGGGGTGATGCCCTGGAAGCCGGCGATGACCGCGACCTCCTTGCGCTCCTGGAAGCGCTTGATGATCT